>NZ_LHPA01000030.1:0-2122 GCF_001297215.1 Pseudomonas sp. RIT-PI-o
CTGCTCTGCCAGGCCGGGCCTTGGGGGACGATGGGTAACCGCGACTCGTTGCGCATCTTGCGGGACTCCGATCTGCAGATAGCGCTGGAAATCGTTGATGAGGATGCGGTCGGCACCGAGCTGCAAATGTTCGTGGAGGCCAGACACCTTACCGAAGGAATGCACACGCTCTCCTACACCGTCACCCGCCTCGGCGGTACGCCCGAACCCTCGGAAGTGATGCAGGTGCTGGTCAAACTCACCCTCCCCGGTGGTCCTGACCATAGCGAGGGGCCGGGGCACCCGGGACTGGTGATGAGCATTCCCGAGGATATTTTGAAGGACGGTGTCCACCAGGGTAACGTCGATGCTGGCGTATCGATCACTCTCGGAAAAGCTGATGGCTCGCCGCCTTATCTGTTCGCCGCCGCTGGCGATACGCCTCAGTTCAGCTGGGGCGGAATGTTCTTTTCTGGCCCTGCACTGACCCAGGAACAGGCTGACGGCGAGACGCCGGTTATCGTGACCATTCCAAAGGAAACCATCGTAGACGCCGGCGACTCTGGCGAGGCAGGGCTGGCCGTGGCCTTCGAAGTTTACGACCTGGTCGACAATCGCTCCGACGGCTGGAGCGTCGAGCAACGGGTAGTCGTGACCCTTGACAAAACCCGGCTGGGCGCGCCTTTGCTCAAGGAGGCTATCAACAACGTACTGGACGTCGACAACCTGGGCGACGCCGACGGTACGGTTCAAGTTATGGCCGTAAACCCTCCCCCACCTTCGCCCCCTCCAGTCCCTCCACAACCGATAGACTTCGAGGTAGGTGACACCATTTTTGTCCGAATCAAAGGCACCCCGCAAGAAGGTCCGCCGATCGACATTGAATTACCGGGAAAAGTCTTGATCAGCGTGCCCAGCGTTCCTGAGATCATCGTGTCCAACGCCGTGCTGCGCCAACTGGCTCAGGCTCAGATCGCCCTGTCTTATCGCCTGGAGAAGGCCGACGGCAGCGCACAACGGGATGCCAAAACCCAGTTCATCAGCGCCATCGGCGAGATTCACCGGCTCCCCGCTCCCGTGGCGCTGGAGGCCAGACAAGGCGCCATCGATCCGCTGGATCCGGACCTGAAACAGGTCACCATCGAAATTGCCTTCGGCCCCTACTTCGCCGTCGGCCAAGCGATCGAGCTGTTTTGGCTCGGCACTCGCCCCGACCTGACCCCCTACCTGCCGAACCTGAACCTGCGACCGATTACCCAAGGCGATATGGACGCCCAACTTCCGCTGCAGATCATCGTCGACAAGCAGCACCTGACACCGATCATTGGCAAAGAGCTGGAGCTGTATTACCAGTTGCTGATCGAGGACTCGGTGCTCGGCACCATGAGCAAACTCAACCAGACCCACGCGATCCGCGAATCGATCCACGCCGATATCCTGCAGATCGGCGAACCACGCCAGGAATTGCCCGAGCCGGCAGTCGACGGCGTGGTCAGCGGCGTCCTGCCATCCGATACCAACGGCACCACGCTGACCGTGAACTACCTCAAGACCGTGAAGGGCGACATCGTCACGCGGGTCTGGGAAGGCTCCATTACCGGCGTAAACAGCGACCGGGTCGAACTGAGCTCCATCACCGCCGGCCAGCCTGTGGCGTTCCCGATCAAGGCCGAACTGATCAAGGGCAACGAAGGCGGGACGGTGAAGGCGTATTACGACATCAAGCGCGCAGCGGGTGGAACGAGTTATTCGGATACGCTGGCGTTCAGTGTCGGCGTGGCGCTGGATCTGAAAGAGCCGAAAATCAAAGAGGCACCGAACGACACCAGCCTTGATCCGCTCGATGCGCAAAGCGCACTGACGGCAGTGGTCGACTATGACGCGCTTAACGGCGACACGATTATCGTCACGTGGACCGGCGCCGAGGGCACGCTTCCCGCCGGTTCGCACACCACGGATCCATGGCGGGTCACTACCCTTGGTCCGCAGGAAATCCCACTAGCCGTGTCGGTAATCGCCTTCAACCTCGCCAAGTCGATCACCCTGAGCTACACCGTGACACGCGGCACCCAGGATCCGAAAGAGTCGCGGATTCGTGCACTGGCGGTGTCGCCCATTGCGCAAAGCGATTTGCCCGGGCCGT
>NZ_LHPA01000005.1:0-313304 GCF_001297215.1 Pseudomonas sp. RIT-PI-o
GCGGAGGGCCGTAGAGCTTGAACCAGGCGAAGGCCAGCAGGTGGGCCAGGACAATTGCCACGAACAGCACACCGAATAGCCTGCCGAACAATGTGTCGAAGCGCACCCTCATCAGCCAATGTCCCGCGCGTCGAACAGGTAGCCTTCACCGCGCACGGTCTTGATCAGCTGCGGGGCTTTCGGGTCGTCGCCGAGTTTTTGCCGCAGGCGCGAGACCAGCAGATCGATACTGCGGTCGAATGCTTCGATCGAGCGACCGCGGGCGGCGTCGAGCAGTTGTTCGCGGCTGAGCACGCGGCGCGGGCGTTCGAGGAAGACCCAGAGCAGGCGGAACTCAGCGTTGGACAGCGGCACTACCAGGCCGTCGTCGGCGATCACTTGGCGCAGGACGCTGTTCAGGCGCCAGTGGTCGAAGCGAATGTTCGCCCGCTGCTCGGTGCGGTCGTCGCGCACGCGGCGCAGGATGGTCTGGATGCGGGCCACCAGTTCGCGCGGTTCGAAAGGCTTGGCCATGTAGTCGTCGGCGCCCAGTTCCAGGCCGATGATGCGATCGGTGGGTTCGCAGCGAGCGGTGAGCATCAGGATCGGGATGTCCGATTCGGCACGCAGCCAGCGGCACAGCGACAGACCGTCCTCGCCGGGGAGCATCAGGTCGAGGACGATGACATCGAAGTGTTCGGCCTGCAGCGCCTGGCGCATTGCCGCTCCGTCGGTGACGCCGCTGGCGTGGATGTTGAAGCGGGCGAGGTAATCGATCATCAGCTCACGGATCGGCACGTCATCGTCGACGATCAGCGCGCGGATGCTCCAGCGCTTGTCGTCTTTGCTTTCATCCGTCACGGTTGTCGGGGCGTTGGGCATGGGGCTGTTCACTACCAGGGGTGGTTTCAGCATAGGCGTCCAGCCGGGAGGCGGGAAGTGCTGTTGTAAGGGCGTGTTGCGCCGGGCGAGGCTAACCCGGGTGCGTGTTGCCGGCGTGTCGGTTGTGTATCGGAGTCGCCACAATGACCGTGGCGGCTACGCTGAACACCGCCGGCGCGACGATTTACCGATCATCGGGTGCCGCGCCGCCGCCGGTTCCGCTACAATGCGCGCCGTTTTCGACCAGCCTGAGAGCCCATCCATGTCCGCCTGCCAGACTCCTATCATCGTCGCCCTGGATTTTCCCACCCGTGACGCCGCACTGAAGCTGGCCGACCAGTTGGACCCGAAACTGTGCCGGGTCAAAGTGGGCAAGGAACTGTTCACCAGTTGCGCGGCGGAAATCGTCGGCACCCTGCGTGACAAGGGCTTCGAAGTGTTCCTGGACCTGAAATTCCACGACATCCCCAACACCACGGCGATGGCCGGGAAAGCCGCTGCGGAGATGGGCGTGGGGATGGTCAGCGTGCACTGCTCCGGTGGCCTGCGCATGATGGCCGCCTGCCGTGAAGAGCTGGACAAGCGCAGCGGCCCGCAACCGCTGTTGATCGGTGTGACCGTGCTGACCAGCATGGAGCGCGAGGATCTGGCGGGTATCGGTCTGGACATCGAACCGCAGGAGCAAGTGCTGCGGCTGGCGGCCCTGGCCGAGAAGGCCGGGATGGACGGTCTGGTGTGTTCAGCGCTGGAGGCGTCGGCGCTGAAAACCGCGCACCCGTCGCTGCAACTGGTCACCCCGGGGATTCGCCCGGCGGGCAGCGCGCAGGACGATCAGCGCCGCATTCTGACCCCGCGTCAGGCGCTGGATGCCGGTTCCGACTACCTGGTGATCGGTCGCCCGATCAGCCAGGCGGCGAACCCGGCCCAAGCCTTGGCCGCGGTCGTAGCCGAAATCGCCTAAAAGATCGCAGCCTTCGGCAGCTCCTACAGAGCCATGTGAACACCTGTAGGAGCTGCGGAACGCTGCGATCTTTTGATCTTCTGTCTTAAACCTTCAACACCAATTTGCCAAAGTTCTCACCGTTGAACAGTTTCATCAGCGTCTCCGGGAACGTCTCCAGCCCTTCAACCACATCTTCCTTGCTCTTGAGCTGCCCGTTGGCCATCCAGCCGGCCATCTCCTGCGCGGCACTGGCAAACTGCGCGGCGTAGTCCATCACCACAAAACCTTCCATACGCGCGCGATTGACCAGCAGTGACAGGTAATTGGCGGGCCCCTTGACCGCCTCTTTATTGTTGTACTGGCTGATCGCGCCGCAGATCACCACCCGCGCCTTCATGTTCAAGCGGCTCAGCACCGCATCGAGAATGTCGCCGCCGACGTTATCGAAGTACACGTCGACGCCTTTCGGACATTCGCGCTTCAGTCCCGCCACCACGTCTTCAGCCTTGTAATCGATGGCGCCGTCGAAGCCCAATTCGTCGATGAGGAATTTGCACTTGTCGGCACCGCCGGCAATGCCGACGACGCGGCAGCCTTTGATTTTGGCGATCTGCCCGGCGACGCTGCCCACCGCACCTGCCGCGCCGGACAGCACCACGGTGTCACCGGCTTTTGGGGCGCCCACATCTAACAGGGCGAAGTAGGCGGTCATGCCGGTCATGCCCAGCGCAGACAGGTAACGCGGCAATGGTGCGAGTTTCGGATCGACCTTGTAGAAGCCGCGCGGCTCGCCGAGGAAATAATCCTGCACGCCGAGGGCACCGTTGACGTAATCGCCCACGGCAAAACCGGGATTGTTCGAGGCGATGACTTTTCCCACGCCCAGTGCGCGCATGACTTCACCGAGGCCGACCGGCGGGATGTAGGACTTGCCTTCGTTCATCCAGCCGCGCATGGCCGGATCCAGAGACAAATATTCGTTCTTGACCAGAATCTGTCCGGCCTGTGGTTCGCCGACCGGTACTTCCTGATAAGTGAAAGTCTCGCGGGTCGCGGCGCCCACTGGGCGTTTGGCGAGCAGGAACTGGCGATTGGTCTGGTTGGTCATGACAGGCACTCGAACGGAATGAAGCTTTGTTGATAGACCTTCAGCGCCGATGTCGCAAGGTTGGCTTATCCGGCGAATGCAGGTCGATCCAGTGCAGTGATGGTTGCAGGTGGGGTTTTATCACTGCAACGCATGGACCCATAAACGGCTTCTGGATAGTGCTGACGCACCGTTACCGCAGCTGGCTATGCTGCAACGCCAACATCCCGGCTTCTTTGCCTTCGAGGACATATCCATGAGCATGACGTTTTCCGGTCAGGTGGTTGTAATCACGGGAGCGGCCCACGGCATCGGCCGGGCGACCGCTCTGGCGTTTGCCGCGCAGGGCCTGAAAGTCGTGGTGGCTGACCTGGATGCGGCCGGTGGTGAAGGCACGGTGGCGCTGATTCGTACAGCCGGTGGCGAAGCGGCCTTCGTGCGCTGCGACGTAACGCTGGAAAGTGATGTAAAAAATCTGATGGACGAGGTGATCAATACCTACGGTCGGCTCGACTACGCCTTCAACAACGCCGGGATCGAAATCGAGAAAGGCAAACTTGCCGACGGTTCGCTCGACGAATTCGACGCGATCATGGGCGTCAACGTCAAAGGCGTCTGGCTGTGCATGAAGTATCAGTTGCCGTTGCTGCTGGCTCAGGGCGGTGGGGCGATCGTCAACACGGCATCGGTGGCCGGGCTGGGCGCGGCACCGAAAATGAGTATCTACGCAGCGTCGAAACATGCAGTGATCGGTCTGACCAAATCGGCGGCAATCGAATATGCGAAGAAGAAAATCCGCGTCAACGCGGTGTGCCCGGCGGTGATCGATACGGACATGTTCCGGCGTGCTTACGAAGCCGATCCGAAGAAGGGCGAATTCGCCAACGCCATGCACCCGGTCGGGCGCATCGGCAAGGTCGAGGAAAT
The DNA here is from genome assembly GCF_001297215.1 of Pseudomonas sp. RIT-PI-o. Taxonomy (NCBI): domain Bacteria; kingdom Pseudomonadati; phylum Pseudomonadota; class Gammaproteobacteria; order Pseudomonadales; family Pseudomonadaceae; genus Pseudomonas; species Pseudomonas sp. RIT-PI-o. Next base: position 3,819 of record NZ_LHPA01000005.1, read on the forward strand.
CGCCAGTGCGGTGCTGTACCTGTGCAGCGATGGCGCGGCGTTCACTACCGGGCACTCACTGGCGGTGGACGGTGGCGTGACGGCGTTCTGAATGTGTCCGCTTCTAAAGAGCCCGCCTTCGTGCGGGTTTTTTTGTCCCGCGTTCTGTGGGCGTGAATCCGTTAAACAATGTGTATCAAATAGTTAGAACTGCTGCATTTGGCGGCGTTGTCGCACAGCCTCGGCGGCGCGGCTGTGATTTACTGCTGCCAGCAAAACTGACAGGAGTTTGCGAGCTCATGGAACTGAGAATTGACCGACAGGCAATGGTGCCGGTCGTGCAGCAGATTGTGGACGGACTGACGGACTGGATCGTGCAAAGCGGCATCCCGCCGGCCACCCGGTTGCCCTCCGTGCGGCAAATCGCCCGGGGCAATCTGCTCAGCCAGTCGTGCGTCGTCGAAGCCTGCGAGCGCCTGGTTTCGCAGGGTATCCTGACCACGCGTCAGGGGGCCGGATTTATCGTCGCGGCGTCGGCGACCGTGAGCGGTGCAGAGCCGGAACTGGGCGTGTTCGAGGGGCGCCATGCCTGGTGTGATGAGATGAGCGCCACGACCAGTCGCCTTAAGCTGGGGCAGGGCAGCCTGCCGCCGAGCTGGCGTGAGCCCGACGACCTCAGCTACGCGTTACGTGAGGTAGCGCGGACCGACATGGCCAGTCTGTTCAATTACAGCTCGCCGCTGGGCCTGCCAGCGTTGCGCGAGCAGATCGTCAAGCGTCTCAAAGCAATGAATATCGAAGCCTGTGGCAGCCGGTTGATGAGCACCAGCGGCGCCAGTCATGCGCTGGATCTGATCGTGCGCACCTTGTTCAAGGCCGGCGACTGTGTGGTGGTAGAAACGCCTGGTCATGCACCGTTGTTTGACCTGTTGCGCATGCACGGCGTACGCATGCTCGAAGTCCGACGTACGCCGAACGGGCCGGACATCGAAATGCTTGAATCGGTGCTGCGTCAGTTTCGTCCCGTCGCTTTGTTCATCGGCAGTCACCACCACAATCCCACCGGCAGTTGCCTGACGCCCGCTGTCGCCCAGCGCATCGTGCAACTGAGCAAGACCTACGATCTGCGCGTGATCGAGGACGATGTCTATGCCGATCTGCACACGGGTAACGGCACCCGCCTCGCGGCGCTGGACCATGAGGGGCGGGTCATCTATGTGGGCAGTTTCTCCAAGACCCTGAGCAGTTCGTTGCGGGTGGGTTTTGTGCTGGCTGAGCGCGAACTCGTCATGCGCCTGGCCGAGGTCAAGATGATCAGCGGCCTGGGTTGTTCAAGGCTGGCCGAGGCAGTGCTGGCCCGCCTGATGGCGACGGGCGCGTATCGCAAACTGGTGCAGCGTCAGCGCCAGCGCTTGAATGCTGATCGCGCGGCGGCCCTGCAGGCCCTGGAAGATGCCGACTGGGAAGTGTTCGGCAAGCCGGTTGGCGGGCTGTTCATCTGGGCGCGGGCGCGGTTGAAGGATCAGGCGTTGGTGCGCAGGCAGGCGCAGCGTTGCGGGCTGGAGTTATCGGCAGCGGACGCCTTCAGTCCCAGCGGCGAGGCCGGTGACTGGCAGCGCATCAATGTCGCCTGTGCCTGCGACCCGCGTGCCCGGCAGTTTTTCCGCAATACCTGCGCGGATCGACCTCCAGCATTCTGAAAACGACGCGGGCGTAGCTTTTTGCCATTATTCCGACGCCCGAGACTTGTGCTGGTCCGAGCCCGTTGCGAATCTTCGGCAACAGACTTTGGCAGGGGACTACGCGCAATGATTTCGGCCGTGCAAGGACGTTTTGCCAACCTCGGTATGGCGAAAAAACTGGGTATCGGATTTGTGCTGGTCTTGCTGCTGACTGCATTGGTCGCGGCGATCGGGGTCTGGTCCCTGCAAGCCATCAGTCTGCGTTTCGACGGCTTGAAGCAGATGTCTGCGCTCAACAGCGGCCTGCTCAAGGTGCGTCTGCTCGAGCAGGAGTACGCCCTGCGTGGCAATCCGAAAACCGCCGATGCCCTGCGCGAAGGTGTCGATGGGCTGATCGTCCTTGCCGGTGAGCTCAAGGCGCATACGCCGGCCAATGTGCCGGTGATGAGCGATGTCGAGCAAGCGCTGGGCGCGTATCGCAAGGCGTTCGATGAATTCGTTTCGCTGAGCCAGGCCAAGGACCTCGCGCTGGAAATGGCCAGTTGGTCGGTGTCCAGCGTGGCGAATAATCTCGACGTGTTGCAGGCCGGGCTCGCCGATGATGGCGCCTACACGCTCAAAGACACCGAGGGCAAGGACGGCGCCCAGTTCATCGAACAGGCCAGTCAGGTCAGTCAGGTCTCGCGGCTGATGTTGCAGGCAATGAACGAAGCGCGCGTGCGCCTGGATCAGAGTCGCAAGGGCGATCCCGACAATGCGGGTCAAGGCAATATTGAACAGGCGGCGCAAGCACAAGAGCAGGCCGAGGCGCTGAAAACCACGGTCAAGGACGAGGGCTATCTGACCGTGCTCAATGAGGTGTCGGGGCACATCGCCGGGTTCAACGAAAAACTCGCTGAATACACTGGCCTGCTGGCGCAGGAAAAAACTGTCTACGACCAACTGCATCAGCGTGCCGCGCAGGTGATGGATCGAGTGAATCAGGCCTATGTCGCCGAAGACGCTTCGATGCAGGCCGAGCTGAAGAAGAACTCGATGCTGATCATCGGCTCCTCGGCGCTGGCCTTGTTGGTCGGATTGCTCGCCGCCTGGGTGATCACGCGGCTGATCGTGGCGCCGCTGCGCAGTGTGATTCGCGTGGCTCAGCAGATTGCTGCGGGTGATCTGACGGCGAAGGTCGAGGTGACGCGCCGCGATGAAATGGGTCAGTTGATGCTGGCGATGCAGCAGATGGCTGCAGGCCTTGGCACGATTGTCAGTGGCTTGCAGGCCGGGATCGAACGCCTGGCCGGTTCCGCGCAATCGCTGTCAGCAGTGACTGAGCAAACCAACCTGGAGGTCAACAGCCAGAGAGAAGAAACCGAGCAGGTGGCCACGGCCATGAATCAGATGACCGCCACTGTGCATGACGTCGCGCGCAATGCCGAAGAAGCGGCGCTGGCAGCGCAGACAGCGGATGACAAGGTCGAGAGCGGCCAGCAGGTTGTGCGCCAGAGCATGGCGCGGATCGAGCAGTTGGCCGATTCGGCGACTTCCGCCAGTTCGAGTATCGAGAGCCTCAGCGCCGAGATTCAGAATATCGGCACGGTGCTGGAGGTGATCAAGAGCGTGGCCGAGCAGACCAATCTGTTGGCGCTGAACGCGGCCATCGAAGCGGCGCGGGCCGGTGAGCAGGGCAGGGGATTTGCGGTGGTGGCCGATGAGGTGCGCGCACTGGCACGGCGCACGCAGCAATCGACCGAGGAGATCGAGCGTCTGGTCAGTGCCTTGCGGGCGGCGGCGCAGTCGTCGGTGCAGCAGATTCGCAGCAGTGGCGAGCTGGTGAAGCTGGCGGTCAGTGATGCGTTGCAGACCGAGAGTGCGCTGGGGAGTATTGCGGCGGCGGTGTCGTTGATTCAGCAGATGAATCAGCAGATTGCGGCGGCGGCGGAGGAGCAGAGTTCGGTGGCGGAGGAAATCAATCGCAGTGTCACGCAGATTCGCGCGAGCGCGGATCACTCTTCGCTGGCGATGCGCGGGAATGCGGCTTCGAGTGTTGAGCTGGCGCAGTTGGGGGGGGAGTTGCGCTCGATGGTTGGGCATTTTCGGCTTTGAGCCTTGGCGGCCTCTGGGCCGACCAGGCTCTTGGGGTTTTGGGTGAATATCCGTTGCTTCGGGGGTTGCTGATTACGGTTTCGCCCTTACGGCGAGTCCCTTTTTCAAACGCCAAAAAGGAACCAAAAGGCTGTGCCCTGACGTTCGGCCCGCTCGCTTGGGCTCGGGGTTCCTTCGCTACGGGATCGATCCGGGCGCAGCGTCTCCGGTTTGCTTCGCTGCACCTCCTCCCGCTGTGTACGACTGCGTCGTACGGTCGCTGCGCTCCCACGCCCGGATCAATCCCTCCACTCAGCCTGCCGACGGGCTCCCAGATCAAGATCAAAAGCTACTCGAGCTTGCGCTCATCGTGTGTAGGGGTTGCCGAAGGCTGCGATCTTTTGCTGTTGCTGTTGCTGTTGCTGTTGCTGTTGCTGTTGCTGTTGTGGGAGCGAGCCTGCTCGCGAAGGCGGCCTGACAGCCGACCTGTTCTTGAGTTTTACGCGATCCGCCTGTAGGAGCTGCCGAAGGCTGCGATCTTTTGCTTTTGACTTTGCTTTTCTGTGGGAGCGAGCCTGCTCGCGATGGCGATCTTCAAATCACACCCTCTTTTAACCCCCCCCACAAAGAAGCCACCGATTACGGTGGCTTCTTTCCCGGCATTCGCGCCTCAGTCGTAAATCACTTTCTTCTTCCAGTCCGCATCCGCTTCGACATCCTTCAAACCAGCGGTCAATTGGTTTTCTTCACCTTCAACCGGGGCAATCTTGTCCATGACCTGGGCATTGGCGCGCGCGAGGAGTTTCTCCAGGTATTGCAGTTGCTCGGCGTACATCTGCGGATCCTGTTGTTTGCGCAGATATTGCACGCCACGTTCGAAGGCGAGGCGGGCCTGGCCGGGTTGGTTTTGTTGCAGGGACTGTTGGCCCAGGTTGTTAAAGAATTCGATGTGCAGCAGAACAAGGATGTGGCGCACTTCGCGAATCCATTGTTTGGCTTCGTTCGGTGGCAGGAAGCCGTCGTGGGCGGCGCGGGTGATCTGGCCGTGCAGGGCTTCGAGGAGGAAGCGTACGTCTTTGGCCTTGGCTTCGGTCAGGATCGGCGCCGGCGGGTTGTTGACCGGGATCGATTCGCCCTGGGCCACCAGGGCACTGAGTTCGGTGATGCGGGCCTTGTTGGTCGCGCTGGTTGTTTCCAGATTGAGCAGGCGCTGGCAGACGTTGAGTTCCAGGCGGGTCAGCAGCAGCTTGAGCGCCGGGGTCATGAACTGGCCGGGGAAGGTTTCGGTCAGTTCACCGCAGCGGCGCAGGCGGTCGTTGAGTTCGACTTTGGTGCGGGCCTTCTCCAGTTTATTGTTTTCCACCACATGGTTCATGTAGCCAATGGCGATCAGAATTGCGATCCCGGCTACGACTAGCAGGGTGATCATGAGTGGTGTCACCGGTAAGACCTCTTTATAGGGTTCGCATGCGAGTGTAGTGGCTGGGCATTTAGGCGCCTAGCGCCGCTCGACGGGTTTGATCGGCTGCTGCAATCTGTATCGGCCGCCGGCTGTATAGATGAATGCTGGCGCTTGATGTGCAGATTGCCATCACTGTGCGGTGGACTATAACGTCTTGGCGAGTGGCGGAATATAGGCGTCAGGTTTCGGATGACGGAAAAGCCCTGCGCAGCCCTTAATCCAGGTCGAAGTCATTGATTTAAATAAATTTATATCAGGGGGTTGACGACCTCTCAATCCATCCATAGAATGCGCGCCACTTGCAGCGTAAAGCACACAGCGAAACGCGGCAGGGAGTGAATGTTGTAGTGTGTCCCCTTCGTCTAGTGGCCTAGGACACCGCCCTTTCACGGCGGTAACAGGGGTTCGAGTCCCCTAGGGGACGCCAATGCGGGAATAGCTCAGTTGGTAGAGCACGACCTTGCCAAGGTCGGGGTCGCGAGTTCGAGTCTCGTTTCCCGCTCCAATTTTAAACAGCAGTGCTTTCGGGCTGTGCTGAGTGAAACCAGAACCAAGTCTTCGGATGCGGATCTGGACACCGAAACACACACCATGTGTTCCGGGTAGCGTGTCCCCTTCGTCTAGTGGCCTAGGACACCGCCCTTTCACGGCGGTAACAGGGGTTCGAGTCCCCTAGGGGACGCCATTTGCGGGAATAGCTCAGTTGGTAGAGCACGACCTTGCCAAGGTCGGGGTCGCGAGTTCGAGTCTCGTTTCCCGCTCCAATTTCACAAAAACGCCGATCAGTGATGATCGGCGTTTTTGTTTGTGCGCGTTTTGTAGCGGCAAAAAAAAGGACCCTGCCCTGGAACCAGTGCAGGGTGCCTTTCCAGTTTCAATGGAATCACCCAATCATACAGCTGCAGGATTCTGCTTCTCGGGGTCAATCCCATAAAGAACAATCGCCTCGGCGACTTTTTCCCGTGTTATCGCTCCGTCGTCAGCCAGCGCTTTCAGGGCCGCCAAGGCAATGAAATGGCGATCCACTTCGAAAAACCGACGCAACGATTCGCGGGTGTCCGATTGGCCGAAACCGTCAGTGCCCAGGGCGACGAAGCGGCGATTGGGCACGAACGGGCGGATCTGGTCGGCGAATATTTTCATATAGTCGGTCGCGATCACCACCGGACCCTGTGCATCCTGCAGGCAGCTTTCAACATGGCTGATGCGAGGCGTCTGTTGTGGATGAAGCAGGTTCCAGCGTTCGGCATCCTGGCCCTCCCGACGCAGTTCGGTCAGGCTGGTGACGCTCCATACGTCACTGCTGACGGCAAAATCCTGCTCCAACAATTGGGCTGCGGCGACGACTTCCTGCAGGATCGAACCGCAACCCATCAGTTGCACATGCTTGCCTTCGGCGGGCTGCGCAATGGCGCTGAGCCGGTACATGCCTTTGAGGATGTCTTGCTCGACACCCTCGGGCATCGGCGGATGGGCGTAGTTCTCGTTGAGCAGCGTGATGTAGTAAAAGATATCCTCGTTTTCGACGTACATCCGCCGCATCCCGTCCTGGATGATCACCGCCAATTCATAGGCGTAAGTGGGGTCGTAGGACACGCAGCAGGGGATGGTGGAAGACAGGACATGGCTATGGCCGTCGTCGTGCTGCAGGCCTTCGCCCATCAGCGTGGTCCGGCCGGACGTGGCGCCGAGCAGGAAGCCCCGGGCACGGGCGTCACCTGCCGCCCAAGCGAGGTCACCCACGCGCTGGAAGCCGAACATCGAGTAGAAAATATAGAAGGGCACCGTCATTACGGCGTGGGTGCTGTAGGAAGTGCTCGCGGCGATCCAGGAAGAAATTCCGCCGGATTCGTTCAGGCCTTCCTGCATGATCTGGCCATCTCTGGCCTCCTTGTAATAACTCAGTTGGCCGGCGTCCTGAGGCGTATAGAGCTGGCCGACGTGGGAGTGGATGCCAATCTGGCGGAACAGGCTTTCCATACCGAAGGTGCGTGATTCATCGGGCACGATCGGCACGATCAGTTTGCCAATGTTCGGGTCCTTGAGCAGCGTGCCGAGGATGCGCACGAACGCCATGGTCGTGGAGATCGCCCGCTCGCCAGTCCCTTTGAGCTGTGTATCCAGCGTCGACAAAGGCGGGACCTGCAATGGTGCCACGGCATTGAAACGGGCCGGGATGTAACCGCCCAACTGGCTGCGCCTGGCTTGCAGGTACAGGCTTTCGACGCTGTCCGCAGCCGGTTTGAGGTAAGGCATGTCGCCGAGCTGATCATCACTGAGTTCCAGTCCGAACCGATCACGGAACGCCTTGACCGCGTCGTCGCCCATCTTCTTGAGCTGGTGGTTGATATTCTGGCCTTCACCGGCTTCGCCCATGCCGAAACCCTTCACCGTCTTGGCGAGGATCACGGTCGGTCCGCCGATGTGGCGCATGGCGGCGGCGTACGCGTTGTGGACTTTCTCCGGATCGTGGCCACCACGGGACAGTTTCCAGATGTCGTCGTCGCTCAGGTCACTGACCAGCTCCAGCAGCTCAGGGTATTTGCCGAAAAAATGCTCCCGCACATAGGCGCCGTTCTGCGACTTGTAGTTCTGATAGTCGCCGTCGACGCACTCCATCATCCGCTGGCGCAGCAGGCCGGTCCTGTCCTTCTGCAACAGGGCATCCCAGCCGCTGCCCCAGATTACCTTGAGTACGTTCCAGCCAGCCGCCCGGTACAGGCTTTCGAACTCCTGAATCACCTTGCTGTTGCCGCGCACCGGTCCGTCCAGGCGCTGCAGATTGCAGTTGACGACAAAGATGAGGTTGTCGAGCTTTTCCCGGCCTGCGAGCGAAATCGCCGCCAGGGATTCCGGCTGGTCCATTTCACCGTCGCCGAGAAATGCCCATACTTTTCGCCCCTGATGTTCCTTCAGCCCGCGGTCCTCCAGGTAACGCATGAACCGGGCCTGATACGCGGCGGTAATTGGCCCGAGCCCCATGGACACCGTCGGGAATTGCCAGAACTCCGGCATCAGCCGCGGATGGGGATAGGATGAGATACCGTCACGATCGGTCTCGCGGCGGAAGTTGTCCAGTTGCTCTTCACTCAGGCGTCCTTCCAGATACGCCCGTGCATAGATGCCAGGTGAGGAGTGGCCCTGGATGTACACCATGTCGCCGGCGAACTGCTCGGTGCGGCCACGGAAAAAATGCTCGAAGCCGACGTCGTACAAAACCGCCGCCGATGCGTAGGACGCAATGTGTCCGCCCACGTTCGAATGTTTGCCGGCGCGCAGCACCATGGCCAGCGCATTCCAGCGAATATAGGCATTGATCCGGCGCTCCACGGCCAGGTCGCCGGGGTAGGGTTGCTGGCGTTCGACCGGGATCGTATTGACGTAGGGCGTCGTCACGCGCCCGTAGAAGTCACCGTGACGGTTGGCGTCGAAATCCAGCATCTGATCGATCAGATAGTGGGCGCGAGGGCGTCCTTCGACACTCGCCACCGACTCAATCGATTCGAGCCATTCGCGAGTCTCTTGTGGATCCTCGTCGAGAAAAGCGGGTTGTTGTGCCATCGTTGTCGTCTCCTGAACATTGCAGCAGCACCGAGTCGTTTGGTGCCTGACCAAGGGGCGTGGGTCAGCGCCAGCCTTCGAGTTTGTAGTTGCATTTGCAACTACGTGAAAGAACTTAGCCTGCCGTGCGCTACAATTGCAACTAAATCGATTTCATGAAAAAGGTGATGCATGTCTTCCAACGAGCCGGATACCTGGTTCAGATTCGTCAGGGCACACCGCTGCCTGATCCGCGAGATCGAGCGTCGGCTGGCGGCCGCCGGGCTTCCGGCCTATGCCTGGTACGACGCGTTATGGGGGTTGGAAAGCGGCCCCGATGGCAGCCGGCGAATGAACGAACTGGCGGATGTGATGGCCATCGAGCGCTACAACCTGACGCGTCTGGTGGACCGCCTGGAAGCCGAAGGTCTGGTCATCCGCAGCCGCGCCAGCGATGACGGTCGCGGCGCGTATGCCAGCATCACCGAGCAGGGCAAGGCATTACGCAAGAAAATGTGGGCCATCTACGAAGGCGCAGTGGACGAACTGTTCCTGTCGCAATTTGACGACGCCGAGCAACGGCTTTTCAGCGATGCCCTCGAGCGCGCGGCCAGCGCGGCGCGCAGCAGTGGGCGGGGGAAGTGAGGGGGCTTTTCATTGGAGCAGGTACCGATTCATGGCCTGCTGGATGAACGCTCGGCTGATGACGCCTTCCTCAGCCAGAACCTGCAGGGCCAGCCCCACGATCCAGCGCTCATCCCCCCGGCCCATGGCGGACCCGATCGAGTCGGCACCGATGGCCACGAACCGTGATTTCACATGTGCACCGATCTGCTCGGCGACATGCCGGCCATACCCGGTCACGGCCACCACCGGCCAATCCTCGTTGTCCAGGCAATCGAACAAATGCGCTGACCTGCGCGGCATCTCCGGATGCAGGCGATTCCAGCGGTGCGCATTGTCCGCATCGCGGGCAAGGCGGGTATAGCTGGGGCAGCTCCACAGTTCGCTGGCCACGCCCCAGTCCTCGCGTAGCAGCTGCGCCGCCGTCGTCACCGACTGCAACGCCAGCCCCGCCCCGAGCAAGCGCACTTTAGGGCGCGCTGAATCGACATCGATGCTGCTGAGCCGGTACATGCCCTTGAAAGCTTCGCTGGCGCGGAGTCGGTTGGTTGGAGTGATGAAGTCACTGGGCTCATCGTGAAGTGCCATGTAATAAAAACCGTCGTTGCCTTCCACATACAGACTTTGCAAAGCCGCCAGGGTAATGGCCTGCGCTTCGGCACCGCTGGCGGGGTCAAAGGGCAGGCAGTGCGTGTTGGCGACCAGCCAGAGTGGCACCCAGGGATGAGCCCCCTTGGGCCAGCGTGAAGGCAAGGTTTCGATGTCATTGCACAGAATGCCGCGATGGGCCGATTCATTGGAAAGTGCACACAACTCGGCCGATGTTGCCGAAGTGGTCAGGTACAGCAGCGGTCTCTCACTGCAGCGGGCTGTGGCGTTCAAACGCAGGGGCCAGGCGCTGATCCGGGTGTGGGCATTTGCGGTTTGGCTCTGTTTGCTGGAGCGGATGACCCAGATATGCATGGCTGTTCCCGGATCCCTCTCGAGGCGATTGGCGATATCGACCATGGTGAGCAGCGGCGAGGAAGAGCCCGCAGTCTGCTGCGGTGGAACTGTGCGGATCTTATCGATGCAGGCCTGAGCGGCCAGGCTGGTTTCTGGCGTCTTAGTGAAGCTGGAAAAGCCCATCATTCCACGATCTCCGTACGTTCCGTCGTGCCTGCACCTTACTCAAGGCTTGCATGTGATTGCAAGTGCAACGAAGTTGGGTGACGGTTGCAGGCGATCGAACTCCGACCTGCTCAGGGGGCTGACAGCCTCGACGCGCGCGTTTTGTGGGGGCAAAAAAAAGGACCCGATGCGGGTCCTTCCTTATGTTTAACCCGGTCACAAGCGACCGGGTTAAAACAGCGCATCAGAGCTTCGGCAACTGCCCGACACGCCCCATCATTTCCGTGACGATCTGCAGATCCAGCAGGAACTGGTCGACGGTCTTGAATTCGCCATCGGTGTGCCCGGTGTATTTGGCTTCCGGTCGCGCCAGGCCGAATTGCACGCCGTTCGGCAATTCGTGAACCGAAGTCGCGCCAGCGGAAGTACCGAATTCCGACTTCATGCCGAGGTTTTCGCTGGCCACCGCGAGCAGCGCCTTGACCCACTCACCTTCGGGATTGCGGTACATCGGTTCTGCCACTGAGTAGTCGAACGCCACGGCAACGTGAGTCTTCTTGCTCCAGGCGTCCAGTTTCTCGGCGATCTCGGCCTTGAGCTTTTCCGGGGATTTACCCTTCGGCACCCGCAGGTTCACCGCCAGTTTGAAGGCTTTGTCGTCCTCGCCGACATAGGTCAGCGAGGTGGTCAGTGGTCCCATGAACGAATCGGAGAAGCCCACGCCAAGTTTTTTACCCAAGTAATCCAGGCCCCAGTTGTCGTCGGCATAACGCGCCGCGTCGGTGAACTGGTTGTGCTTGAGCGCGACTTTGCCGTCCAGGCTGTTGATGAAGCTCAACATCCGCGCGACCGGGTTGACGCCGGACTCTGGTTCCGAGGAGTGCGCAGAAACCCCGGTGACGGTCAGTTTCACGTCTTTACCATCAACCTTCGCAGCGACCTGGAAGTCGCCACCGTTGGCTTTGGCATAGGCGTCGCCGGATTTTTGCAGACTGGCGGCGAGCTCGGCAGGCTTGTCGGTTACCAGGGTGACCACCGAAGCCGATGGAATCTGGTTGGTCGCCTTGCCGCCGGTCATCGAAACGATTTCCGCGCCGTTGCCTTCGCCTTTGCGCTTGGCGAAGTTGGCCATCACCGTGCCGTAGCCTTTCTCGGCAATCACCACCGGATAGCCGCCGTCCAGCGCCATGTTGTAGTTCGGCGTCGGGTTGCGCTCGAAGTAGTACGGGATGGCGTCGCCGCTGGTTTCCTCGGTGGTGTCGACCAGCAATTTGAAATTGCGTGCCAGCGGCAGCTTCTCGTCCTTGATCACTTTCATGGCGTACAGCGCGACGACAATGGCGTTTTTGTCATCCTCGGTACCGCGACCGTACATGCGATCACCAATCAGCGTGACTTTGAACGGGTCGAGCTTGGTGCCGTCTTTCAGCACCCAGTTTTCCGGGGTCACTGGCACCACATCAGCGTGCGCGTGAATACCGACGACTTCGTCGCCTTTGCCGTCCAGAGATATTTCGTAGACACGGTTATCGATGTTGCGGAATTTCAAACCAAAGGATTCGGAGAGCTTTTGAATCTCGCCGGCAATTTTGATGAATTCCGGGTTGTCGTGCTGCGCCACGCCGTCCTTGCGGAAGGTTGGAATCTCGACGAGTTGACGCAGGGTTTCCAGCGCCGCCTTGCCGTATTTCACTCGAGTGTAGATACCCAGCAGACGGTGGATTTCATTCTGCTGTTCGGCATTCAGGGGCTTGTTGTCGAGGAAGGCGCTGATGGACGGGTTGAGGTTATCCGTCTTGGCCAGGTCGCTTTTCGCCAGGCTGTCTAGGAAGCTGCGGAAATCCGTCAAGCTCTTGCCGTCGAAGGATTTCAGGATCGCTGCGCTTTGCTCGGCAGTGATGTTGGCTTGTGCGGCGCTGGTAAACGTGGCGAGGCTGGCCATGACCAGAGTGGCGGCGGCCAGTTTTTTCAGGGAAAAGACCATGGAACAGGCATTCCTTTGCAAAGGATTGGGAAAGTATTTCTGACGCTTGCGACAGAAACATTTTGTAAACCTAACACTGCGAGCGCTGGGAGAGGGAGTCGCAAACTTGATCTGTCGCACAGAAATGCAAAAGAGACGCACAAATGAAAAAGTCCCGGCGGATGATGGCCGGGACTTTTTTGGGTGGATTACATCGACAGCATCAGGCGTCCGGCGAACAGAATCAGAATGACGCCCATGCTACGCTCGAACCAATGTCCAAGGCGCATGAACAGCAGGCGCACTTTGTTGCTGGAGAAAAACAGCGCGACGATGACGAACCACAGCGCGTTGACGAAGCACATCCACAATCCATAGAACGCCTGGATCTGCAGCGGTGTGCTGGCGCTGATGATCGTGGTGAAGATCGCCAGGAAGAACAGCGTGGCCTTGGGGTTGGTCGCATTGGTCAGAAAACCGGTGCTGAAGGCTTTGAACAGCGACTGTTCGACCAGCGGCTCGTCAGCGTTTTTTTCGCCTTCGACGCTGCTTTTCGGTTTGCTGCGGATCAGGCTGACGCCCAGATAAAGGATGTAGGCACCGCCGACAACCTTGGCGACGGTGAGCAGCCAAGGCGTGGTGTGCATCAAGGCGCCGACGCCGAGCAAGGTATACAGCACATGCACGGAAATCCCCGCGCCGATGCCCAGCGCGGTGCAGATGCCGACGAGGCGTCCGAAGCGCACGCTCTGGCGGATGGTCACGGCGAAGTCCGGGCCGGGTGCAACGACGGCGAGGAAGTGGATGGTCGCCAATGCGAGAAATTCGCCCAGGTAATTGGAAAGCATGTCAGCTCCAGAAAGTCAGAGGGGAAGCATTGCCGCGATAGCCGACAAAGAACGACAGGCTCAAACGCGGATCCGTTACGCCCGGGGTCACCGAGTGCATGCGGCGCGAGTTGAACATGATGAAATCGCCGGGCTGCGGGCGCACTTCGAGCGCTGGTGGCCCCAGCAGCGATGGCTCGATGCCATAACTGTCGCCACGCATTTCGTCGAATTGGTCCGGGGTGATGTCGTCTTCCCACATCTGCAAAGCGCCACCCTCGGTGGGCATGTTCAGGTAAACGTTGCAGGCGAATTGCGCTTCCAGGCTGCGTGCCTGAAAACTGTCCGGAGCGTCCTTGGCGAAGATGTCGTGGTGGGCGAGAAAGCACACGCCGGGTTTGACCACCCGCGACAAGCCGACATACATCTTGCGCCCGTAGAGGTTTTCCAGATGCGCGCCGGCGGGCCAGGATTCGTCGAGCATGCAGCGCAGGGTGTCGATCGGCGAAGAGTAGGGCGCGCAGCGCTGGCGCAGTTCGTCGATGTTGCGGGTGGCGCGTTCGAAGTAGTCCTCGATCAGCAGCGGCTGGTTTTCCGCCTCATAAAAGGCCATGCCGATGCGGCCGATGCTCGGTGCGTTGATGTAGCCCTCAAAGCCCGGGGCGAGGATCTTGTCGCCAATCTCGACTGCCAGCGGCTCGGGCAGAAAGCGTTTGACGCGGATGGCGAGGACTTCTTCGTTGGCCAGTTTTTTTATGCACGTCTCATCGAGACGCTCGACGTCTAGCATCATTTGTTTAGGTCCATCTATCGATAGTCAACGGAACCGGCGATTGCGGTTCCCCGGCGGCGGACGCTGCGCGACGGCAACGTCCGAAATGCTCAATCCACGCTGTAGTGGACGGACAGCGTGCCTTTCTTCTGCGAAAGTGACGCGATCGTGACTGTGCCCAGATCCTTCAGGCTGCGTACGTGGGTGCCACCGCAGCCATAGGCTGGCAGTTCACCAAAACTGATTTCCCGCGCGCCTTCGCGCAGTGAGGTCAGGCGCGGCAGATCGTGTTCGATCCACTGCTCGATGCCGGTTTGCAGCGTTGGCGCGTCGACCTCTTCAGCGCCATCACCCGGCTTGAATTGCACCCGACCTTCGTCCGGCCAGTGATGCGCCTTGATCGGCATCCAGCCCATGGCCTGAATGAAATGTCCGATCAAGTGCCCGGCCGAGTGCATGCGCGTATTGAAGCGGCGGCGCTGTTCATCGACCCGGATGACGGTCATGCCCAGCGGCACTGGTCGGTCGACGAAATGCACAATGCGCTCCGGCTCTTGCACCACCCGCGAGACCTGGCTTTCACCGATCCAGCCGGTATCGCAAGGCTGCCCGCCGCCCTGCGGGTGGAACAGAGTAGCGCGCAGCACTACGGCGAATTCGTGCTCGTGGGGTGTGCAGTCGAGGACTTCGACATTCGCCTTGAGGTCATCACTGTGAAAAAACAGGCGAAGCGTCATATTCCATGCCCTGATCGAAGTTCTGTTTTTATTATATGAATCGTGCAATAACGTGATAATCCATTCGAACATCAAAGGACTTGTGCGTTGTGAGCATCAATCTTCCGCTGCCGCTGCTGGGTGAAATGGCGATTTTCGTCAAGGTTGTCGAGACCGGCAGCTTCTCTGAAGCGGCCCGGCAGATGGGTTCCTCACCCTCGGCGGTCAGTCGCAGTATTTCCCGACTGGAGAAGGCGTTAGCCACGCGCTTGCTGCAACGCACCACCCGCAAATTGCGTTTGAGCGATGGCGGGGAAGAGGTGTTCAAGCGTTGCCAGGAAATGGTCAGTGCGGCCAGGTCGGTGATGGAGATCAGCGGCCAGTTCACCCACGAAGCGGAAGGTCTGGTCCGGGTCAGCGTGCCGAAGGCGGTAGGGCGCTTTGTGATCCATCCACACATGCCGGATTTTCTGCGCCGCTATCCCAAGGTCGATGTGGAGTTGCTGTTGGAGGATCGTCAGGTGGATCTGATCGATGATCATGTCGATCTGGCGATTCGTATCACTGATCGTCCGCCGGCCGGGCTGGTCGGTCGGCAGTTGCTGACTATCGATCATTTGCTCTGCGCCACGCCGCAATACCTGGCCGAACACGGCACGCCGACGCATCCTCACGACTTGCTCAATCACAGTTGTATTTATCTGGGTGAAACCCCGAGCGATGCGCGCTGGAAATTCAAGAAGGGCAGCAAGGCTGTCACGGTCGGTGTGCGGGGGCGCTATGCCGCCAATCACACTGGCGTGCGGTTGGGGGCGGTATTGCAGCACATCGGGATTGGCAGTCTGCCGTATTTCACCGCGCGGTATGCGTTGGAGCAGAAGTTGATTGTGCAGGTGTTGCCGGACTGGACGTTTCTGGCCTCTTACCATGGCGGGTTGTGGTTGCTGCATTCGCCGACGCGTTATTTGCCGCCGAAGTTGCGGGTGTTTATTGATTATCTGGTGGAGTGTCTGCAGAAGGAGCCGACGTTGGGCAGGCCCGGGAAGTCGGCCGGCGGGAGCAATGCGGCTGTGGCGTATGAGTTGCCTGAGAGTGAGGGGTTGCTTTGAAGTTTTGGGTGTATATCCGTTGCTTCGGGTGTTGCTGATGGCGGTTTCGCCCTTACGGCGAGTCACTTTTTCAGACGCCAAAAAGTAACCAAAACGCTAGCTCCTGCGTTCGGCCCTCGCAGGCTCGGGTTCCTTCGTTGCGGGATCGATCCCTCCACTCAGCCTTCCGACGTCGCCCGTGGATCAAGATCAAAAGCACTCGAGCTAACGCTCATTGTTGAGTGGTGAAAAACTTGTGGTCTGCTTTGGATCTGCGTTGGATTCGCCCCTCACCCCAGCCCTCTCCCGAGGGAGAGGGAGCCGATTTGCGGGTTTTTCAGAATCTGCATTCGACTCGGTAATTCCAGGTCGGCGTACCTCGTCCAAACAACGCGGTCAGTCCCCTCTCCCTCCGGGAGAGGGCTAGGGTGAGGGTGTTTTTGATCTTAAAAAAAGGCCCGCATGGAATCTCCAATGCGGGCCTTTGATTACCAGTCGAGAATCAGTGCTTGCTGTCCTGTGCGGACATGGCCAGCAGTTGTTTTTCCTGGTTCCAGTCGAACGGTTCGTCGTTCTGTTCGGCTTCGTAGCGGCGTTCTTCGAGGGCCTGGTACAGGTCGATTTCTTCGTCGGAGAGGTAGTGCAGGCAGTCGCCGGCGAAGAACCACAGCAGGTCGCGGGGGATCAGGTGGGCGATTTGCGGGTAGCGGGTTATGACTTGGGTGAGGATGTCCTGACCCAGGTACTGGCTTTCGATAGGATCGATCGGCAGGGAGGCCAGCAGTTCGTCGAAGCGCTCGAGGAACAGGGCATGGCTTTCTTCGGGCACTTGTTCGGCCTCACCTACGGCGACCAGGATACTGCGCAGGTGGTCGAGCAACACGAGATGATCGGCAACGACGTTGGACACGAGATAAGTCCTCAAGAGCAAAACGGGCGCGGGAGTATAAAGCCCTCGCGCCGTTTTTTCACATAAACCGGGTTCAGCGGACTTTGCCCTCTGCCTGGGTCAGTTCTTCTTTGGCGAAATCATCGACGTCGATCACCTTGCGGCGGGCCGCTTCGGCGTCGCGCAGGCTTTGCGCTTCGACAGCTTGCAGCACGCCGGCCTCCAGGGCGGCGTCGATGGCATGTTCGTCTGCTGTCAGTTTGACCTGGCCGCTTTTCAGCGCGATGTGCAGCTTTTTGTGCAGAGGTTGCGCAGCGTTGAGCAGGTCGCTGGCGTGTTGCAGTGCGCCCACGGCATCGTCCGGCGATTGCGGGCGGTAGCAGCCGGCGAGCAGTTCTTCCAGGGCCGGATCGCCTTTGGCGCGACCGATGACCGCAGCGACTTCGGCGCCGAGTTTGTCCGACGGGCCTTTGTGTCGGCGGCCGAACGGGAACACGATAACCCGCAGCAGGCAGCCGAAGACCTTGTTCGGGAAGTTGCTCAACAGTTCATCCAGCGCGCGCTCCGACTGGCCGAGGCTTTCTTCCATGGCCCAGCGGAACAGCGGCTCCATGTAGGCCGGCGAATCCAGGTCGTGATAACGCTTGAGCGAGGCGGAGGCCAGATACAGGTTGCTCAACACATCACCGAGCCGCGCCGACAGGCGTTCGCGACGTTTCAGTTCGCCACCCAGAAGCATCATGCTGAAGTCGGCAAGCATGGCGAATGCGGCGGCCTGACGGTTGAGCGCGCGGAAGTAGCCTTGGCTGATCCTGTCGCCCGGTGCATGTTCGAAGTGACCGAGCCCGAGGTTCAGCACCAATGTACTGGCGGCATTACTGACCGCGAAGCCGATGTGCTTGAGCAGCAGGCCATCGAACTCCTTGAGTGCCTGTTCCTTGTCCGCACGACCAGCCAGGGCCATTTCCTTTAGTACGAACGGATGGCAGCGGATTGCGCCCTGACCGAAGATCATCAGGTTGCGTGACAGGATGTTTGCGCCTTCGACGGTGATGAAGATCGGTGCGCCGTTCCAGCTGCGGCCGAGGTAGTTGTTCGGCCCCATGATGATCGCTTTGCCGCCATGCACATCCATGGCGTGGCTGATGCATTCGCGGCCGCGTTCGGTGAGGTGATATTTGAGGATCGCCGACAGCACCGAAGGTTTTTCACCGAGGTCCACCGCGTTGGCGGTGAGCATGCGGGCGGCGTCCATCATCCACGCGTTGCCGCCGATGCGCGCCATCGCTTCCTGGATGCCTTCGAACGCCGACAGCGGCACATTGAACTGTTCACGAATCTGCGCGTACTGGCCGGTCACCAGACTGGTGAACTTGGCCGCGCCGGTACCGACGGCCGGCAACGAAATCGAACGCCCGACCGACAGGCAGTTCATCAGCATCATCCAGCCCTTGCCGAGCATTTCCTGACCACCGATCAGGTAGTCCAGCGGAATGAACACGTCCTTGCCGGAGTTCGGGCCGTTCATGAACGCGGCGCCCAGCGGCAGGTGACGACGACCGATTTCCACGCCTGCGGTATCGGTCGGGATCAGCGCCAGACTGATGCCAAGGTCTTCCTCTTCACCGAGCAGGTGATCCGGGTCGTAGGCTTTGAATGCCAGGCCGAGCAGGGTCGCGACCGGGCCCAGCGTGATGTAGCGCTTTTCCCAGTTCAGGCGCAGGCCGATGACTTCCTCACCTTGCCACTGGCCTTTGCAAATGATCCCCGTATCGGGCATCGCGCCAGCGTCGGAGCCGGCCAGCGGACCGGTGAGGGCGAAGCACGGGATATCGTCGCCACGGGCGAGGCGCGGCAGGTAGTGATTACGCTGTTCATCGGTGCCGTAATGCAGCAGCAGTTCGGCCGGGCCGAGGGAGT
The DNA here is from genome assembly GCF_001297215.1 of Pseudomonas sp. RIT-PI-o. Classification (NCBI taxonomy): domain Bacteria; kingdom Pseudomonadati; phylum Pseudomonadota; class Gammaproteobacteria; order Pseudomonadales; family Pseudomonadaceae; genus Pseudomonas; species Pseudomonas sp. RIT-PI-o. Next base: position 22,464 of record NZ_LHPA01000005.1, read on the forward strand.
TCGGGACCATCACGGTAGAGGCGAGGTCGCCGCTGCGGGTGGCCAGTTTCATCGCCACTTGTGAGTGCGCGTAGGCGGAGAAGCCTTTGCCGCCGTATTCCTTGGGAATGATCAGGGCGAAAAAGCCGTGTTCCTTGATGTGCGTCCAGGCCTCGGGCGGCAGATCCATCGACTGGCCGATCTGCCAGTCGCTGACCATCGCGCAGAGTTCCTCGGTCGGGCCATCGATGAAGGCCTGTTCTTCTTCGCTCAGCTGCACTTTGGGATAGGCCAGCAGTTTGTCCCAGTCCGGACGGCCGCTGAACAGCTCGCCGTCCCACCATACGGTGCCGGCGTCGATTGCGTCGCGCTCGGTCTGCGACATCGGCGGCAGGGTTTTCTGGAACCAGTTGAACAGTGGCGCGGTGAAGTGTTTGCGGCGCAGGTCAGGCAACAGCAATGGCGCGGCGACCACTGCCAGCAAGACCCAGAAAATGAACAGCAGCCAGCCCGGCGCGTGACTGAAAATCCCCATCGCCAGCAAATAGACGGCGACGATGCCCAACGCGGGCAGCGGGGCGATGCGTCGATGGGCGAGATACGCCACGCCGACGATCAAAACCAGTATCCACAACAACAGCATATTCAGTCCTCCGTGAACCAAGGCAAATCGACCCTCCAGAGCTTAGACGGCATCTGTAAATCCGGGTGGTCAGAGCATGGTGATTGAAATCGTGGGAAACCCCGGATGGTTTTCGTAGGTTCGGTGGGCAACACGTGTGGGAAATCGTTCGTTGCTGCGCAGCTTTGCTTTCAGGTTTGGCCGAAACGTCGTTATCTCTGTGCTCAGGCTGTCGCTAGACTCGTGGCTTACCCAGGAGATTGCCGCCATGCACGAGTATCTGAGCCCCGGCCGCTTCATCGATAGTGACCACCCGGCAGTGGTGGAGTTCGCCGAGCAGCATCGCGGTGCCAGCAATGACCCGCGTGAGCAGGCGATCAGTCTTTATTACGCCGTGCGCGAGGCGGTGCGCTACAACCCTTACACCTTCAGCCGTGATCCGCAAACCTTGCGCGGCAGTTACGCACTGGCAGCGGGGCAGAGTTACTGCGTGCCGAAAGCCACGCTGCTTGCCGGTTGCGCGCGGCATTGCGGGATCCCGGCGCGCATCGGTCTGGCCGATGTACGCAATCACCTGTCGACGCCGCGGCTGCTTGAGTTGCTCAAAAGCGATGTGTTTGCCATGCATGGCTACACCGAGCTGTTTCTCGCCGGCCGCTGGGTCAAGGCGACGCCGGCGTTCAACCAGCAACTGTGCGAGCTGTTCAACGTCGCAGCGCTGGAGTTCGACGGGATCAACGACAGCGTTTTCCACCCGTTCAACCGGGACGGCGCGCAGTTGATGGAGTATCTGCTCGATCACGGTCAGTTCACCGACGTGCCGGAAACCTTCTTCTTCGAGCACCTGCAAAAGTGCTATCCGCATCTGTTCAGCGAGCAACTGCCCGTGCTGCTGGGTGATATGCAGACTGATTTGAGTCGCACCTGATCCGGCGTATGCTGGCCGTCCACTCATGTGCAAAGAGGCGGTCATGCTGAAGATCTGGGGACGGAAAAATTCATCGAACGTCAGGAAGCCCCTGTGGGCTGCCGAGGAGCTGGGCCTGGCTTACGAGGCCATCGATGCCGGTGGCGCGTTCGGTGTGGTCGACACGCCCGAGTACCGCGCGATGAACCCCAATGGCCGGGTGCCGGTGATCGAAGATGATGGTTTCGTGCTGTGGGAATCCAACGCCATCGTTCGCTATCTGCTGGCCAAACATGCACCGGGCAGCGCCTGGTATCCGGCCGATGCGCAAGCCCGCGCCACGGCGGACAAGTGGATGGACTGGACCACTTCGAGCTTCGCCGGGCCGTTTCGCACGGTGTTCTGGGGTGTGCTGCGCACGCCCTCCGAGAAGCAGGACTGGAAGGCGATCAACGCCGCGATCAAGGAATGCGATGAATTGCTGAACATGGCCGACCATGCCCTGATCAGCCAGCCTTATCTCTCCGGCAATGACATCGGCATGGGTGACATCCCGCTGGGCAGCTTCATTTATGCCTGGTTCGAAATGCCCATCGAGCGCGCTCCGCAGCCCCACCTGCAAGCCTGGTATGAACGTTTGAAGCAGCGTGCGGCCTATCAGAAAGCGGTCATGACCGCGTTGACTTGATAATTACTATCGACACACTTGACTGTACTTGTGCGGCGGCGGCAAGCACCATTGCGAACTTGCGCCGCGGTTGTTTCCCTCGCCGCCCGCCCTTATTTATTCCTTTCCTTCCTTCTTGGTGCGTAAATCCGATATGAGTTCCGCTCTGTCCATCCGGCAGCTAACCAAAACCTACGGCAACGGGTTCCAGGCCTTGAGTGGTATCGATCTGGACGTCGCCGAAGGTGACTTTTTCGCCTTGCTCGGCCCCAACGGCGCCGGCAAATCCACCACCATTGGCATCCTCTCGACCCTGGTCAACAAGACCAGCGGTACGGTGAATATCTTCGGCCACGATCTGGACAAGAACCCGGCGGCGCTCAAGCGCTCGATCGGTGTGGTGCCGCAGGAATTCAATTTCAACCAGTTCGAGAAGACCTTCGACATCGTCGTGACCCAGGCCGGTTACTACGGCATTCCGGCGAAAGTCGCCAAGGAACGCGCCGAGCAGTACCTGACCCAGCTCGGCCTGTGGGACAAGCGCGATGTGCCGTCACGTTCGCTGTCCGGCGGCATGAAACGTCGTCTGATGATCGCCCGTGCACTGGTGCACGAACCGCGTCTACTGATCCTCGATGAGCCGACTGCTGGCGTTGATATCGAGCTGCGCCGTTCGATGTGGACTTTCCTCACCGAGCTGAACCAGAAAGGCATCACCATCATCCTGACCACGCATTATCTGGAAGAGGCCGAGCAGTTGTGCCGCAACATCGGCATCATCGACCACGGCACCATCGTCGAAAACACCAGCATGAAACAATTGCTGGGCCAGTTGCACGTGGAAACCTTTTTGCTGGATCTGAAAAACGACCTGCATGCGGCGCCGCAATTGCTCGGCTACCCCGCCCGGTTGCTTGACAGTCATACCCTGGAAGTCCAGGTCGACAAATCCATGGGCATTACGGCGCTGTTCACCCAGTTGGCGCAGCAGAACATCGAAGTGCTGAGCCTGCGCAACAAAACCAATCGCCTCGAGGAGTTGTTCGTGTCCCTGGTGGAGAAAAATCTGTCGAAGGTGGCGGTATGAGTTCCGAGTTCGGTCCCAACCTGGTCGCCCTGCAAACCATCGTCTACCGCGAGGTCAAACGCTTCATGCGGATCTGGCCGCAGACGCTGCTGCCGCCGGCGATCACCATGGTTCTGTACTTCGTGATCTTCGGCAACCTGATCGGCCGGCAGATCGGCGACATGGGCGGCTTCACCTACATGGAGTACATCGTGCCGGGCCTGATCATGATGTCGGTGATCACCAACTCTTACGGCAACGTGGTATCGAGCTTTTTCGGCAGCAAGTTCCAGCGTTCGATCGAAGAGCTGATGGTCTCACCGGTGTCCCCGCACACGATCCTCATCGGCTTCACCATTGGTGGTGTATTGCGCGGTCTGGCGGTGGGTCTGATCGTGACGATACTGTCGCTGTTCTTCACCGATTTGCAGGTCCATCACCTCGGCGTGACCATTCTGGTGGTGGTGCTGACCGCGACGATCTTCTCGCTGCTGGGCTTCATCAACGCGGTGTTTGCGCGCAACTTCGATGATATTTCGATCATCCCCACTTTTGTGCTGACTCCGCTGACTTACCTGGGCGGGGTGTTCTACTCGATCACCTTGCTGCCGCCGTTCTGGCAGACCGTGTCGCTGGCCAACCCGGTGCTGCACATGGTCAACGCCTTCCGCTACGGCATCCTTGGTGTCTCGGATATTCGCATCGGCATCGCCATTACGTTCATGCTGGTGGCGACCGTGGTGCTGTATCTCGGCTGTGCGCGGTTGCTGGTGAGCGGGCGCGGGATGCGTACCTGATCCAGGACCGCGTCGCCTTCTTCGCGACCAGGCTCGCTCCCACACTGCAATGATGTCCGTGGGAGCGAGCCTGCTCGCGAAGGGGCCAGCCCCCAGACACAACGAAAAAACGGCCTCCCATCGCGGAGGCCGTTTTGCATTCATTTCTGCCGACTTTTCTTGCGCCGCCGCCATTGCCGCGCCACCCACCAGCGCCAGTACAGCATCACCAGAAAGTAGGCGAGGATGCCCAGCACCAGCCCGACGACCACCGAGCCCAACAGAAACGGTTGCCAAAGCGTCGACAATTCGCCGCTGATCCATTCCCAGGTCAACTCGTCCGGCAGATGCCGCGCCGGCACATCCATCAGGAACGCCCCGGCCTGATAGGTACAGAAAAACACCGCCGGCATGGTGATCGGGTTGGTCAGCCAGACCAGACTCACCGCGATCGGCATGTTGCCGCGCACCATCACCGCCAGCGCCGCCGCGACCAGCATCTGTGCTGGTATCGGCAGGAACGCGGCAAACAGGCCGACCGCCATCGCCCGGGCCACCGAGTGGCGGTTGAGGTGCCAGAGGTTCGGGTCATGCAGCAACTTGCCGAGAAAGCGTAAGGATTTGTGTTCCCTGATGCTCGTCGGGTCTGGCATGTAACGTTTGAATAAGCGCCGGGGCATAAGGCTTCTCGGTCGGTTAAGGCGGCAAGTATGTCTGGATTCTACGAACCGCCCATTCAGACTTTGTGACAATTGTTGACCACAGTGGTGCCGCAGACCCGCTATGCCTAAGGAGGGGACTCTCAAGGACGGGCATATGCGCACAGGGATGATGGCGCTGGCAGTCGGTCTGCTGGCCCCGGTTTTTTTGCCGGCCTTGCCGCCGGTCGGTTGGTGGGTGGTACTGCCGGTGGTGGCGCTGATGGTCCTACCGTTTCGCAGCTATCCACTGGCATTTTTGTTGTTTGGCTTCACATGGGCCTGCGTCGGCGCGCAGATGGCTCTGAATGACCGCTTGCCGCCGCCACTGGACGGCGAAACCCGTTGGCTCGAGGGGCGTGTGGTCGGCTTGCCGCAGCACGGCGACGGTGTGGTGCGTTTCGAACTGGCTGACGCCCGCTCGCGCCACGAAAAGCTGCCATCGCTGATGCGCCTGGCCTGGTACGCCGGGCCGCCGGTCAACAGCGGCGAACGCTGGCGTCTGGCGGTGAAGTTGAAGCGCCCGGGTGGCTTGCTCAATCCCGACGCCTTCGATTACGAGGCCTGGCTGCTCGCCCAGCGCATCGGTGCGACCGGTACGATCAAGGATGGCCAGCGTCTGGCTGAGGCCCGGTACGCCTGGCGCGACAGCGTTCGTCAGCGCCTGCTGGCGGTCGATGCGCAGGGGCGAGAGGGCGCGTTGGCGGCGCTGGTGCTCGGCGACGGTTCGGGTCTGAGTCGCGAGGACTGGCAGGTACTGCAAGACACCGGCACCGTGCATTTGCTGGTGATTTCCGGCCAGCACATCGGTTTGCTCGCCGCGGTGATGTATCTGCTGGTCGCCGGGCTTGCGCGATACGGTTTGTGGCCGTTGCGCTGGCCATGGCTGCCCTGGGCATGCGGCCTGGCCTTCGCGGCGGCGCTGGGTTATGGCTTGCTCGCCGGTTTCGATGTGCCGGTGCAGCGCGCCTGCGTGATGGTGGCGCTGGTGCTGTTGTGGCGCCTGCGTTTTCGCCATCTCGGTGCGTGGTGGCCGTTGTTGCTGGCGTTCAACGGCGTGCTGCTGTTTGATCCGCTGGCCAGTTTGCGTCCCGGGTTCTGGCTGTCTTTCGCCGCGGTGGCGGTACTGATTTTCACCTTCGGCGGGCGGCTGGGCGCTTGGCGCTGGTGGCAGACCTGGACCCGCGCGCAGTGGCTGATCGCGATTGGTTTGTGTCCGGTGTTGCTGGCGCTCAGCTTGCCGATCAGCGTCAGTGGCCCTGTGGCGAATCTGTTGGCGGTGCCGTGGGTCAGTCTTGTGGTATTGCCGCCGGCGTTGCTCGGCACGCTATTGCTGCCCGTGCCTTATGTTGGCGAAGGGTTGTTGTGGCTGGCCGGTGGTTTGATCGACTGGCTGTTTATCGGACTGGCGCTGATTGCCGGGCAATGGCCGGCGTGGATACCTGCCGCTATTCCATTGTGGGCGCTGGTCTTGGGCAGCCTCGGCGCCTTGTTATTGCTGTTGCCCCGTGGTGTGCCGCTGCGTCCATTGGGCTGGCCGTTGATGTTGCTGCTGATATTGCCGCCGCGAGAGCGAATAGAAGAGGGGCGGGCCGATGTCTGGCAACTCGACGTCGGCCAAGGCCTGGCCATCCTCGTGCGCACCCGCCATCACGCGTTGCTCTATGACGCCGGGCCGCGTTTCGGCGAGTTCGATCTCGGCGAGCGAGTGGTGCTGCCAGCGCTGCGCAAACTCAATATGCAAACGCTCGACCTGATGCTGCTCAGCCATGCCGACGCCGATCACGCTGGCGGCGCCGGGGCGGTGATGCGTGGATTGGACGTGCACCGCATCGTCAGTGGCGACCCGCCAAACCTGCCGCCGGAGTTGAGCGCCGAAGCCTGCGCAAGTGGCGAACAGTGGCAGTGGGATGGCGTGCAGTTCCAGCTCTGGCAATGGTCGGCGGCCGATGACAGCAACCAGCGCTCCTGTGTCTTGCAGATCGAAGCCAACGGCGAGCGCCTGCTGCTCACCGGCGACATCGACATTCACGCCGAGCGCGATCTGCTCGACAGTCCACTGGCGGTGCCGACGCAGTGGCTGCAATCGCCGCATCACGGCAGTCGCAGCTCATCGTCGATGGCCCTGCTCAAAGCCTTGCAGCCGGAATCAGTGCTTATCTCCCGTGGCCACGGCAACTCCTTCGGTCACCCGCATCCGACCGTGCTTGCGCGCTACCGCAAGCAAGGCCTGCGCATCTATGACAGCGCCGAGCAGGGCGCCATCCATCTGCAACTGGGCAGCTTCAAACCTCCGCGGACGATGCGTCACCAGCGGCGTTTCTGGCGCGAGCCGCCGGCGCCTGGCCGTTGATCGGTGCCAGCATGGTTGCCACCTTACGGTCGTCGGGGCGGCGGGTCTTAATCGCGGATCGGTATGGTAAAGTGGCGCACTTTTTCGAGGGGACTGTCACTGTGTGGGAATTGGTCAAATCCGGCGGCTGGATGATGTTGCCGATCATTCTGAGTTCCATTGCGGCCATGGCGATCGTTGCCGAACGCCTGTGGACACTGCGCGCCAGTCGCGTCACCCCCGAGCATCTGCTGGGTCAGGTCTGGGTCTGGATCAAGGACAAGCAGCTCAATAAGGAAAAACTCAAGGAATTGCGCGCCAACTCGCCGCTGGGGGAAATCCTCGCCGCGGGCCTGGCCAACTCCAAGCATGGTCGCGAGATCATGAAGGAGTGCATCGAAGAGGCCGCCGCGCGGGTCATTCATGAGCTCGAACGCTATGTCAACGCGTTGGGCACCATCGCCGCGATGTCGCCGTTGCTCGGTCTGCTCGGCACTGTGCTCGGCATGATCGACATTTTCAGTGCCTTCACCGGTTCCGGCATGACCACCAATGCATCGGTGCTGGCCGGCGGTATTTCCAAGGCGCTGATCACCACGGCGGCGGGCCTGATGGTGGGTATTCCGGCGGTGTTCTTCCACCGTTTCCTGCAACGCCGTATCGACGAGCTGGTGGTCGGCATGGAGCAGGAAGCGATCAAACTGGTGGAAGTGGTGCAGGGCGACCGTGACGTCGATCTGGCCGAGGGCCGCGCGTGAAATTCCGTCGCAAGCCTCGGGAAACCATCGATATCAACCTCGCGTCGCTGATCGACGTGGTGTTCATTCTGCTGCTGTTTTTCGTGGTCACTACCACCTTCACCCGTGAAACCCAGCTGCGCGTGGATTTGCCGGAAGCAGTCAGCGGTTCGCCGGCCGAAGATCAGCAAGTCAAACAACTGGACGTCGCGATCAGCGCCGAAGGCGTGTTCTCGGTGAATAACAAGATTCTGCCGAAGAATGACCTGCCGACGCTGATGGAAGCCATGCAGAAAGAATCCAACGGCGATACCAGCATGCCGCTGTCGATCAGTGCCGATGGCAAGGCCCAGCACCAATCGGTGATCACCGCCATGGACGCGGCCGGCAAGCTCGGTTTCAGCCACCTGCGCATGACCACGGTCGAGGCGGCGCCGAAATCCTGATGAGCCTCTCCGATCGCCTGCTCACCGCGTGGTATCAGGGGCACCCGGCCCTGACGCTGCTGCGGCCGCTGGAAATGTTGTATCGCCGTGTGGTGATCAACAAACGTCAGCGCTTTCTCGACGGCGAAGGTGAAATCTACCAATCGCCCGTGCCGCTGATTGTGGTCGGCAATATCACCGTCGGCGGCACCGGCAAGACACCGATGATTCTCTGGCTGATCGAGCATTGCCGGCGCCGTGGACTGCGGGTTGGCGTGGTCAGTCGTGGTTATGGCGCCAGGCCGCCGCACCTGCCGTGGCGCGTCGAAACTGCGCACAGCGCCGAGGTTGCCGGTGACGAGCCGCTGCTGATTGTCCAGCGCACCGGCGTGCCACTGATGATCGACCCTGATCGCAGCGCCGCCGTCAAAGCCTTGATCGCCAGTGAGCCTTTGGACCTGATCCTGTCCGACGATGGCATGCAGCATTACCGCCTCGCACGGGATCTGGAACTGGTACTGATCGATGCGGCTCGTGGCCTGGGCAACCAGCGCTGTCTGCCGGCCGGACCGTTGCGTGAGCCGGTCGAGCGCCTGCAAAGTGTCGACGGCGTGCTGTTCAACGGTGCCTTGGCTGATCGCGACGACGGTTTTGCCTTCCGCCTGCAACCCGCGGCGCTGGTCAATCTGCACAGCGGCGAACGTCAGTCGCTCGAACATTTTCCGCCCGGCCAGGCGCTGCACGCGGTAGCCGGGATCGGCAATCCGCAACGTTTCTTCAATACCCTCGAAGCGCTAGACTGGCGGCCAGTTCCGCATGCGTTTGCCGACCACGCCGAGTACAGCGTGCAGGCCCTGAATTTCACCCCGTCATTACCCTTGGTAATGACCGAAAAGGACGCGGTGAAGTGCCGTGCCTTTGCTGCTGCCGACTGGTGGTATCTGGCGGTCGATGCCGTGCCGTCGCCGGCCTTCGTGGCCTGGTTCGACACGCAGCTGATGCGCCTGTTGCCGGATCGTCTGTTGCCTTAACTGTTTTTATTTCTGGGAATGTTCATGGACACCAAACTGCTCGACATCCTTGCTTGCCCCGTGTGCAAAGGCCCGCTCAAGCTCAGCGCCGACAAGACCGAACTGATCAGCAAGGGCGCCGGCCTGGCGTACCCGATCCGCGACGGCATCCCGGTAATGCTGGAAAGCGAAGCGCGCACCCTGACCACCGACGAGCGCCTGGATAAATGACCACAGCCTTCACCGTTGTCATCCCGTCGCGTTTCGCCTCGACCCGTCTGCCGGGCAAGCCGTTGCTCGATATCGCCGGCAAGCCGATGATCCAGCATGTCTGGGAACAGGCGAGCAAAAGCAGCGCCACCCGCGTCGTGGTTGCCACCGATGACGCGCGCATTGTCCAAGCGTGCAAAAGCTTTGGCGCCGAAGTGGTGCTGACCCGTGAAGATCACAATTCCGGCACTGATCGTCTGGCCGAAGTCGCGGCGAAACTGGGTCTTGCGCCGGATGCGATCGTGGTCAACGTGCAAGGCGATGAGCCGTTGATTCCGCCGAGCGTGATCGATCAGGTCGCCGCCAACCTTGCTGCCCATACCGAAGCGCGCATGGCCACGCTGGCCGAGCCGATCGAAGATGTGGAAACCCTGTTCAACCCCAACGTTGTGAAGGTTTCCAGCGACATCAACGGTCTGGCCCTGACATTCAGTCGTGCAACCTTGCCATGGGCTCGCGATGCATTCGCCAGAAACCGCGAGCAACTGCCGGAAGGCGTGCCCTATCGCCGCCACATCGGTATTTATGCCTATCGCGCCGGGTTCCTCCACGACTTCGTGAGCTGGGGGCCCTGCTGGCTGGAAAACACCGAATCCCTCGAGCAACTGCGTGCCTTGTGGCACGGCGTGCGCATTCATGTCGCCGACGCGCTGATCGCGCCGCCGACCGGCGTCGACACCGTCGAAGACCTTGAGCGGGTTCGTCGCCTGCTGGGGGCCTGATGCGCGTTCTGTTTGTGTGCCTGGGCAACATCTGCCGTTCGCCCACCGCCGAAGGCGTGTTGCGCCACAAGTTGCGCGAAGCCGGATTGGCGGACGTGGTCGAAGTGGCCTCCGCCGGCACCGGTGACTGGCACGTCGGCAACCCGCCGGACAAGCGCAGCCAGGCCGCGGCGAAACTGCGCGGTTATGACCTGTCGACGCAACGCGCGCAGCAGGTCAGCCGGGCCGATTTCGCCAGCTACGACCTGATTCTCGCCATGGATAACAGCAACCTGCGCAACCTCAAAGCCTTGCAGCCGTCCGCCGGCAAGGCCGAGCTTGACCTGTTCCTGCGTCGCTATGCTGGATTGGTCGATGAAGTGCCAGATCCGTATTACGACGGTGATCAGGGGTTCGAGCAGGTGCTCGATCTGATCGAAGCGGCCTGCGATCAACTGCTGATCGAAGTGAAGGGCCGCTTATGAGTTTGCAGATACAAGCGCAAGTGTCGCTGAAAGCGTTCAACACCTTTGGCGTCGATGTGCGTGCGCAACTGTTTGCCGAAGCCCACAGCGACGCCGACGTCCGCGAGGCGCTGGCCTATGCCGCGTCCCATGACGTGCCGTTGCTGGTGATCGGCGGCGGCAGCAATTTGCTGCTGACGGCGGATGTTCAGGCGTTGGTGTTGCGCATGGCCACTCGTGGCATTCGGCTGCTCAGCGATGATGGCAGTCGCGTAGTGATCGAGGCGGAAGCGGGCGAGCCGTGGCACCCGTTCGTCCAGCACACGCTGGCCCAGGGGCTGGCCGGGCTGGAAAACCTCAGCCTGATTCCTGGCACCGTCGGCGCCGCGCCGATGCAGAATATCGGTGCCTATGGCGTCGAGATCAAAGACGTGTTTGCCGGGCTGACCGCGCTCGACCGCGAGAGCGGCGAGCTGCGTGATTTCAGTCTGGAAGACTGCAACTTCGGCTACCGCGACAGCCTGTTCAAGCAGCAGCCGGGACGTTGGCTGATCCTGCGGGTGCGCTTCAGGCTCGATCGCGCAGCGCACCTGCATCTGGAATACGGCCCAGTGCGTCAGCGCTTGAGCGAGCAGGGCATCGAGCAGCCGACGCCCACCGACGTCAGCCGCGCCATCTGCAGCATCCGCAGCGAAAAACTGCCGGACCCGGCGGTGCTCGGCAACGCCGGCAGCTTCTTCAAGAACCCGCTGGTGCCCGCCGCTGTAGTCACGCAGATCAAAGCGCAGCACCCGGATCTGGTGGCTTATCCGCAAGCCGATGGACAGATGAAACTGGCCGCCGGCTGGCTGATCGAACGCGCCGGCTGGAAGGGTTTTCGCGACGGCGATGCCGGCGTGCACAAGTTGCAGGCACTGGTGCTGGTCAACTACGGCACGGCCACCGGTCTGCAACTGCTCGACCTGGCGCAACGTATCCAGAAAGACATCGCCGAGCGCTTCCATGTCGAACTGGAAATGGAGCCCAATCGGTATTGAGGCTACGCTTGCCTGATGCCATCCAAAGCCCTGCACTGATGAAAAAAGTGCAGGGCTTTTTTGTTAATGCTGGGTTAACTTAGCGACCTAACGATACCTACCATTTGCTCCACCCAAAGGCCCGGTGCAGACGTTCCCGTCGGCGCAAGAGAGCCTGATTAGCCTGAGTCGATCTGCGCGAACCCACCGCTGATTTTCCGGCGGCAGATTGCTCGACCCCATAACCACTAAAAAATATGCGGGCGTGCCCATGATTACCCTGAAACTCAACGGTCAAGACCACTCCCTCGATGTCACCGAAGACATGCCGCTGCTGTGGGCGATTCGTGACGTAGCCGGTTACAACGGCACCAAGTTCGGTTGCGGCATGGGCCTGTGCGGCGCCTGCACCATCCACATCGACGGCTTGCCCGCGCGCAGTTGCATCACGCCGATCGGCTCGGTGATCGGCCAGAACGTCACCACCATCGATAACCTCCACGCCGATCCGGTGGGCAAGGTCGTTCAGCAAGCCTGGCTCGACAGCGCGGTCGCTCAATGCGGTTATTGCCAGGGCGGGCAGATCATGTCGGCCACCGCTCTGCTGAAAACCAATCCCAACCCGAGCGACGAGCAGATCGAAGAAGCCATGGTCGGCAACATCTGCCGCTGCGGCACCTACAACCGGATCAAAACCGCGATCCGCCAGGCCTCCACGCAACTGAAGGAGGTGAAGGCATGAGCCGCGTCCCGAATGATTTCGCCCTGAGCAACCTCAGCCGCCGTGGCTTTCTCAAAGGCGTCGGCGCCACCAGCGCGCTGGTCCTTGCGGCGAGTTGGGGCTGGCAGGATGCGCTGGCCGATGACGCGGCGAAGAAGTTCGGCGCCGACGGCATGCCCAATGGCTGGATCGACGATCCCAAGGTCTATGTAAGCATTGCCGCCGATGGCAGCGTCACCGTGGTGTGCAACCGTTCGGAAATGGGCCAGGGCGTGCGCACCAGCCTGAGCATGGTGGTTGCCGATGAACTGGAGGCCGATTGGGCGCAGGTCAAAGTGCAGCAGGCGCCCGGTGACGAAGTGCGCTTCGGCAACCAGGACACCGACGGTTCGCGCAGCATGCGTCACTGGTATGAGCCGATGCGTCGTTGCGGCGCGGCCGCGCGGACCATGCTCGAACAGGCGGCCGCTGCGCAATGGAAAGTGCCGGTCGGCGAATGCCATGCGCAACTGCACAAAGTTATTCATAAACCCTCCGGCCGTGAGCTGGGGTATGGCGAGCTCGCCGCTGCGGCCAGTGCGCTGGCAGTACCGGCGCGTGACAGCCTGCGCCTCAAGCAGCCGTCGGAGTTTCGCTACATCGGCAAAGAAGGCACCAAGGCCATTGATGGTGCCGACATCGTCAATGGCCGCGCAGTGTACGGCGCCGACGTGCATTTCGACGGCATGCTCTACGCCACCATCGCTCGCCCGGCAGTGTATGGCGGCAAGGTCAAAAGCCTCGATGACAGCGCCGCACTGAAAGTCCCGGGCGTGCTAAAAGTCATTCAGATCGAAGGCCGACCGTTGCCGTCGGAGTTTCAGCCGTTGGGCGGCGTCGCAGTCGTCGCGAGCAACACCTGGGCGGCGATCAAGGGCCGCGAGGCGCTGAAGATCGAGTGGGACGACGGCCCGAATGCCAGTTATGACTCGATTGCCTATCGCAAAGAGCTTGAAGCCGCGTCGCTGACAGCCGGCAAAGTGGTGCGCAACACCGGTGACATCGACAAGGCCCTGAGCGGCGCTGCCAGCACCCTCGAAGCCTCGTACTACCTGCCGCATCTGGCGCAGGCGCCGATGGAGCCGATGGTTGCGATTGCGCGGTTCAAGGACGGCGTGTGCGAGGCCTGGGCGCCGAGCCAGGCACCGCAGGTCACCCGTGAGCGCATCGCCGAGCGCCTGGGCGTACCGTTCGAAAAGGTCACTTTCAACGTAACGCTGCTGGGCGGTGGGTTCGGGCGCAAGTCGAAACCGGACTTCGTCGTCGAAGCGGCGATTCTCGCCAAGGAATTTCCGGGCAAGGCTGTACGGGTGCAGTGGACGCGTGAAGACGACATCCACAACTCGTATTTCCACACCGTATCGGCGGAGTACCTGAAGGCCGGCATCGACAAGAACGGCATGCCCTCCGGTTGGCTGCATCGCACCGTAGCGCCAAGCATCACTGCACTGTTTGCCCCGGACATGAACCATGAAGCCGCGTTCGAGCTGGGCATGGGCTTTACCAACATGGCCTACGCGATTCCCAGCGTGCGCCTGGAAAACCCCGAAGCCAAAGTGCACACGCGGGTCGGCTGGTACCGCTCGGTATCGAACATTCCCCATGGCTTTGCGATTCAGAGTTTCGTTGATGAATTGGCGCACAAGGCCGGTGAAGATCCGCTCAAGTACCAGATCAAACTGCTCGGGCCGGACCGGCAGATCGATCCTCGCACCTTGAGCGAAGAGTGGAACTACGGCGAATCGCCCGAGCGTTATCCGATCGACACCGGTCGCATGCGCACGGTGCTGGAAACGGCCGCCAAGGCTGCCGGTTGGGGGCGCAAGCTGCCCAAGGGCCGGGGGCTCGGTCTGGCCGTTCATTACAGCTTCGTCACCTATGTGGCGGCGGTGATTGAGGTCGAGGTCAAGGACGACGGTTCGCTGATCGTGCACAAGGCCGACATCGCCGTCGACTGCGGGCCGCAAATCAACCCTGAGCGTATCCGTTCGCAGTTCGAAGGCGCGTGCGTCATGGGCCTGGGCAATGCCGTACTCGGTGAAATCAGCTTCAAGGACGGCAAGGTGCAGCAGGACAACTTCCATATGTACGAGGTCGCGCGCATGTCGCTGGCACCGAAGGAAGTTGCGGTGCATCTGGTCACGCCGCCGGGGGACGTGCCGTTGGGTGGCGTTGGTGAGCCGGGCGTACCGCCAATTGCTCCGGCGCTGTGCAATGCGATCTTCGCCGCGACCGGCAAGCGCATCCGCAATCTGCCGGTGCGTTATCAGTTGCAAGGCTGGCAGAAGGCGGAGGCGTAATGGACAGCGTCGATCTCAACGTCCTGCGCAGCGTCCTCGAATGGCGCCGCGCCGGGCAGCGGGTGGTGCTGTTCAGTGTGGTGCAGACCTGGGGCACCGCACCGCGCTCGCCCGGCGCCATGCTCGCCTTGCGTGAAGATGGCGTGGTGATCGGCTCGGTGTCGGGCGGCTGTGTCGAGGATGACCTGATCGCGCGCCTGCACGACGGTCGCATCGCCACCGAGGGCCCGCCAGTGCAGATGATTACCTACGGCGTGACCCGCGAGGAGGCCGCGCGTTTCGGCCTGCCATGCGGCGGCACCCTGCGCCTGACCGAGGAGCGCGTCGGGGATCCGGCGTGGGTGGCCGAGCTGCTGCAGCGTTGCGAAAACCATGAAATCGTTGCCCGGGAACTGAACATCGAAACCGGCGAGGTGCTGTTAACTCCGGCGACTAAATCCGACTCACTGGTGTTCGACGGCAAAGTCCTGCGAGCGATTTATGGCCCGCGCTGGCGCCTGTTGTTGATCGGCGCCGGGCAGTTGTCGCGCTACGTCGCCGACATGGCGCGGCTGCTGGATTTCGAAGTGCTGATCTGCGATCCGCGCACCGAGTTCGTTTACGGCTGGGAAGAGCAACATGGCCGTTTTGTTCCCGGCATGCCGGACGAAGCGGTGCTGAACATCCAGACCGACGAGCGCACGGCGATTGTTGCCTTGACCCACGATCCTCGGCTGGACGACATGGCGTTGCTCACCGCGCTCGACTCGCCGGCGTTCTACGTCGGCGCGCTGGGCTCGCGGGTCAACAGCCAGAAGCGCCGGGAAAACCTCGCTCAGCTAGGCTTGTCGCAAACATCGATTGATCGCCTGCACGGGCCGATCGGCCTGCACATCGGCAGTCATTCGCCGGCAGAGATCGCCTTGTCGTTGCTGGCGGAAATTGTCGCGATCAAGAACGGTGTGGAGCTGAAACAGAAAAAAACGCTGGAGGGTGCATGAGCCAATCCATCGCAGTGATCGTGCTGGCAGCGGGCGAGGGCAAGCGCTTTCGCCAGATCGCCGGCCCTGACAAAGACAAGTTGCTCGCTGACTGCACGGGGCGCGACGGCGCCGTGCGCTCGGTGATCGAGCAAGTACTCGTGAACCTGCCGGCCAGTCTTGACAAGCGCGTACTGGTCACGACCGAAGCGCGCCCGCAGGCGATGCGCATGGCCCAGGCTTACGGCTGCGATGTGGTGTCGATCGCATCGACAGGTATGGGCGACAGCATTGCCGCAGGGGTTGCCGCTTGCCCGGACGCCGATGGCTGGTTGATTGTGCTGGGTGATATGCCGTTTATCTTGCCATCGAGTATTGAGCGAGTGGTCGCGGCGATGGCTGACGATGCGGTGAGTGTGCCGGTGCTGGGTGGCGAGTTTGGCCATCCGGTGGGGTTTGGTCGTTCATTTGGCGCGCAATTGCAGGCGCTGACCGGTGATCGTGGGGCCCGGCCGTTGTTTGCGCATGGTAGGGTGGTGGAAGTGGCGGTGGAAGATCCTGGTGTATTGTGGGATATCGATGTGCCTGAATCTTTGGTATTTCCTCATTCCTGAGCCATGCACAAATCCCCTGTAGGAGTGAGCCTGCTCGCGATAGCGGTCGTTCAGCTAAATGTGTGCTGACTGACACACCGCTATCGCGAGCAGGCTCACTCCTACAATGAACATCGGTGCGGCCTGAATCGCAGTCAATAAAAAGCCCCGCCAGGCTTTCACCTGGCGGGGCTTTTTAATCGCTTCAGGAATTACACGAGTGGTTTAGGCTCGTGCTGTTTTTCCTGGGCTTCTTCGCGCTGCTCGACCGCGTCCTGAACGGAGCGTGGTGCTTCAGCGATCACCGCTTCAACCGATGCTTCTTCAGCGACCGGGGCAGGGGCTGCCTCGACCACTTCAGCCGCAGCGGCTGGTTCGGCAGCCACTGGCGCCGCAGCGGCAGCCAGTTCGGCTTCCTTCTGCAGACGCTCGGCTTCACGCTTGCGACGACGCACTTCACGCGGGTCGTTTGGCGCGCGGCCGTTTGGCGTCAGGGCGCTGACCGGGGCCGGTGCTTCAACTACCGGGGCAGGCGCTTCGACTACGGCTGGTGCTTCTTCAACCTGAGCTTTCGCAACCGGTGCTTCGACAGCTGGTGCTTCAACCACTGGCTCTGGAGCCGGTTCGGCCGCTGCAACTACTGGCTCGGAAACCATGGCCTGCGGCACTTCGACTTCAGCGACTGGCGCTGGCGCTTCGGTGACGGCTGGCTCGGCAACCCAGTTGAACGCAGTCTGCTCTTCGCGAACTTCACGCACGGTTTTGGTCACGTCTTCAGTGACGGTTTCAACCGCTGGCTCAGTGACGGCAGCTGGCGCTTCAACGGTAGCTTCTGGTTCAGCCGCCGCTTCAGCCTGAGGTTGGGCTTCGCGAACCGGGGCCACTTCGATTTCCGGTGCAGCGGTCACTTCCACAGGGGTGGTGGCTTCGACAACCGGCGCTTCGACTGGAGCAGTTTCCAGTGTGGCGGCGGTGGCGCGTTCAGCCTGCTCGTGGGCCTGGGCTTCAGCCGGCGCGCTGATGGTGCTGCTGGCAACGGCGGCGGTGACGGCCAGGCCAGCGGCCAGATCGGCAGTGCTTGGCTCACCAGCGTTTTCAGCGGACTCGGACTCTTCCGAACCTTCGATCACGTTGCCGTTGGCATCACGCTGACGCTCGCGACGGTTGCTGCGACGACGCTGACCACGGGAGCGACGACGTGGACGATCGCCTTCGGCGCTGTCCTGACCGTCTTCCGGCAGTTGCTCTTCGTTATTGGTGTTCACTTCTTCTTCAGCGACGGCAGCAGCGGCTTGTTCGGCGCGCGGTTGACGTTCTTCACGCGGCGGACGCGGAGCGCGTTCCTCGCGTGGCTGACGGGCCGGACGCTCTTCAGCCGACACGGCAGCGGTGGCTGCGGCTGCGACTGGCGCGGCGTCCAGTGGCTCGCGCAGTTCACGTACGCGTTCTTCACGCTCGCCACGCGGCTTGCGATCTTCACGCGGTGCGCGCGGTGCACGTTCTTCACGCGGGGCACGTGGTGCGCGCTCTTCGCGAGCAACCGGTGCTTCGCTGCGAGCTTCACGGGGCTCACGGACTTCACGTGGCTGACGCTCTTCACGCGGTTCGCGCGGCGCACGCTCTTCACGTGGAGCACGTTCTTCGCGCGGCTTGCGTTCTTCATCGCGGCGACCGTTACGGTTGCGGCTCTGCTGACGACCGTTGCGACGCTCTTCGTTACGCGCTGGACGCTCGGTGGCAGCCGGTTTCGCAACGGCGACCGGTGCGGCTGGCTCTTCCTTGGTGGCGAACAGGCTGACCAGCGACTTCACCAGACCTTTGAACAGGCTCGGCTCAGGCGCGGCAACCGGTGCCGGAGCAGGGGCGGCAGGGGCAACTTCCGTCGGCACCGGCGCGTTGGCGCGGGCCGGCGCAGTCTTCACCGCAGCTTCCTGGCGAACCAGGGTACGGGTGGCAGCGGCTGGCTGGACTTCTTCGACTTCGGCAGCTGCCGCAGCGATTTCGTAGCTGGACTGGTTGGTTGCGGCTTCCGGGCTGTCATCACGCAGACGCTGAACTTCGAAGTGCGGCGTTTCGAGGTGATCGTTCGGCAGAATGACGATGCGGGCACGGGTGCGCAGTTCGATCTTGGTGATCGAGTTGCGTTTTTCGTTGAGCAGGAACGCGGCGACCGGGATCGGCACTTGCGCGCGAACTTCGGCGGTGCGGTCCTTCAGGGCTTCTTCTTCGATCAGACGCAGGATGGCCAGCGACAGCGATTCAACGTCACGGATGATGCCGGTGCCGTTGCAACGCGGGCAGACGATGCCACTGCTTTCGCCCAGCGAAGGACGCAGGCGCTGACGGGACATTTCCAGCAGGCCGAAGCGCGAGATGCGACCGATCTGCACGCGGGCGCGGTCGGCTTCCAGGCATTCACGGACTTTTTCTTCCACGGCGCGCTGGTTCTTGGCCGGGGTCATGTCGATGAAGTCGATGACGATCAGGCCGCCGATGTCGCGCAGGCGCAACTGACGGGCGATTTCTTCGGCGGCTTCAAGGTTGGTCTGCAGGGCGGTTTCTTCGATGTCGCTGCCTTTGGTGGCGCGCGCCGAGTTGATGTCGATGGACACCAGGGCTTCGGTCGGATCGATGACGATGGAGCCGCCGGAAGGCAGTTCGACGACGCGCTGGAACGCGGTCTCGATCTGGCTTTCGATCTGGAAACGGTTGAACAGCGGCACGCTGTCTTCGTACAGCTTGATCTTGCTGGCGTACTGCGGCATCACCTGGCGGATGAAGGTCAGGGCTTCGTCCTGGGCTTCAACGCTGTCGATCAGCACTTCGCCGATGTCCTGGCGCAGGTAATCGCGGATGGCGCGGATGATCACGTTGCTTTCCTGGTAGATCAGGAATGGCGCGGAGCGATCCAGCGAAGCCTCTTTGATGGCGGTCCACAGTTGCAGCAGGTAGTCGAGGTCCCACTGCATTTCTTCGCTGCTGCGGCCCAGGCCGGCAGTGCGCACGATCAGACCCATGTCGGCCGGAGCGACCAGACCGTTCAGCGCTTCACGCAGTTCGTTGCGCTCTTCGCCTTCGATGCGACGGGAGATGCCGCCGGCACGCGGGTTGTTCGGCATCAGCACGAGGTAACGACCGGCGAGGCTGATGAAGGTGGTCAGGGCGGCGCCCTTGTTGCCACGTTCTTCTTTCTCGACCTGAACGATGACTTCCTGGCCTTCGCTCAGGACGTCCTTGATGTTGACGCGGCCTTCGGGGGCTTTCTTGAAGTATTCGCGGGAGATTTCTTTGAGGGGCAGGAAGCCGTGGCGCTCGGAGCCGAAATCGACAAAGGCAGCCTCAAGGCTTGGTTCGATGCGAGTGATGCGGCCTTTATAGATGTTGGCCTTCTTCTGCTCGCGTGCACCGGATTCGATGTCCAGGTCGTAGAGGCGCTGGCCATCTACCAGTGCAACACGCAACTCTTCGGGTTGAGTTGCGTTAATCAGCATTCTTTTCATGTAGTACCGTCGGTTTCCGGGCTGCCGGAAACGGCGTTCGGCACACACGACTTCTCACGGTCGGTGTCAGGTGCGTCGGGAGTGGTTGGCCATTCCCGTGTCCAGCGATGTCCGGCCAATTGGGCCGATACCGCGACGTACGCGTCCTGCTTGCTGTGGCTACTTAAGCACTCAGTCAGGAGGAGGAATCAACCAGCGGCTGTGGACGAGATGAAGCGTCTTGATCAAAGCTTGTTGCTACACAGTCCGGCGGTTGTGCATCTCCACCCTACACGTATCCCTGATAATTCGGGTGCTGCCGCGCGCAGAATCCGCAGCGGGTTGGCATTTACCGTGAGCTCCGAAAGGGGAGGTCACGCATCATGGCTAATTCAGGCGATGTTTCCGAAACATTCGCTCGGGGTCATTCGCAGTCGACTGCACTTTGTGAACTGGCCTCGAATGTTGCCTGCCGGGCGAGTGAGAACTCTGCTCGGCGGTGTAATTCAGGCCTCATGTCACCTGCGCTCGTTACAACCGCAAACTCCACCGTTACGTAGCGAAAGCCCCGTAGGACGGCCTCGCGCCCTGGTGAATTGCGTTGGTCAGGGCCGGTCTTTGACCGTGGTTCCGCTGTCCAGGCCGCTTTTGGCGGCGTTCGCGACTATAGCAGCAATGATTAAGTGCTTCAATTCCATAAAAATTGTTATCATCCGCGGCATGACAACTACTGCCCCTTCGACTCCAGGCGTTCAACTGCTTGAAGTCTCGCCGGAGTATGCCGGCCAACGAATCGACAACTTTCTCCTCGCCCGGCTCAAAGGCGTGCCCAAGACCTTGATTTACCGCATTTTGCGCAAAGGCGAAGTGCGCGTGAACAAAGGTCGGATCAAGCCCGAATACAAGCTCCAGGCCGGCGATATCGTGCGCGTGCCGCCGGTTCGCGTGCCTGAGCGCGACGAGCCGGTGCCCCTGGCCCAGGGGCTGCTGCAGCGGCTGGAAGCGTCGATTGTCTACGAAGACAAAGCCCTGATCGTGATCAACAAGCCCGCCGGCATTGCGGTTCACGGCGGCAGCGGGCTGAATTTCGGGGTGATCGAAGCCTTTCGTCAGTTGCGTCCCGATGCCAAGGAGCTGGAACTGGTTCACCGTCTCGACCGTGACACCTCCGGCCTGCTGATGATCGCCAAGAAGCGCAGCATGTTGCGCCACTTGCACGAGCAACTGCGCGGCGATGGCGTCGACAAGCGCTACATGGCACTGGTTCGCGGCAACTGGGCAACGTCGATCAAGCAAGTCCGTGCGCCATTGCTCAAGAGCAATCTGCGTTCCGGCGAGCGCATGGTCGAGGTCAACGATGAAGGCAAGGAAGCTCTGACCGTGTTCAAGGTGCTGCGCCGCTTCGGCGACTTTGCCACCATGGTCGAGGCCAAACCGGTTACCGGGCGTACCCACCAGATTCGTGTGCACACCCTGCACGCCGGGCATTGCATTGCCGGCGACAGCAAGTACGGCGACGACGATTTCACCAGGGAAATCCGCGATCTGGGTGGCAAGCGCTTGTTCCTGCACGCCTACATGCTGACTGTGCCGCTGCCCGATGGCGGCAAGCTGACCCTGCAAGCACCGGTTGACGAAATGTGGGCCAAGACCGTGGAGCGATTGAGTGCGCCCATCTGATTACAAACTGCTGATTTTCGATTGGGACGGCACCCTCGCCGATTCCATTCACCGGATCGTCGAGGCCATACATTCGGCGTCCGGCCGTTCCGGTTTCGAGCTGCGCGATGACTTCGCCGTAAAAGGCATCATCGGCCTCGGATTGCCGGAAGCGATTCGCACCCTGTACCCCGAAATCAGCGACGCAGAACTGCTCGCTTTTCGCGAGTACTACGCCGATCACTACATCGCTGCCGAGGCCGTGCCTTCGCCGCTGTTCGAAGGGGTGGTCGAGTCGATGGCGTCGTTTCGCGAGCAGGGCTATCACCTGGCGGTGGCGACCGGCAAAAACCGGCGCGGACTGGATCGGGTGCTCAAGGCCAATGGCTGGGAAGATTATTTCGATATCACCCGTGCCGCCGATGAAACTGCCAGCAAGCCGCACCCTCTGATGCTTGAGCAGATCGTCAGCCACTGCGGCGTGCGCCCGGAGCAGGCGTTGATGGTCGGTGATTCGTCGTTCGATCTGCTGATGGCGCGCAATGCGGGAATGGATTCGGTGGCGGTCAGTTATGGCGCGCAATCGATCGAGTCCCTGCAACAGTTCGAGCCGCGGCTGTCGATCGACCGTTTTTCTGAATTGCATGCCTGGCTGGGTCAGCGGGCTTAATACGTTTTTGCTGGGGTAGATGGCATGACCGACGAATGGAAAGCACCGGCCAAGGCAAGTGCCGACGACGGTGACGCGAAAAGCTGGAAGCTGTTGGAAAAAACTCTGCTGGCTGGCGTGCAGGAACAACGCCGTTCGCGGCGCTGGGGGATTTTCTTCAAACTGCTGACGTTTGTTTATCTGTTTATTGCGCTGCTGCTCTTCACGCCGCTGATGGACATGGAAAAAAGCGCCACGCGCGGCCCGAACTACACGGCGTTGATCGAGATCGACGGCGTAATCGCCGACAAGGAGCCAGCCAGCGCCGACAATATCGTGGGCAGCCTGCGCGCGGCGTTCGAAGACAAAAAGGTCAAGGGCGTGATCCTGCGCATCAACAGCCCGGGCGGCAGTCCGGTGCAGTCGGGTTATGTCTACGACGAGATCAAGCGTCTGCGTGCTCTGCACCCGGAGATCAAGCTTTACGCAGTGATTTCCGATCTAGGTGCCTCCGGTGCTTACTACATCGCCAGCGCGGCGGACCAGATTTACGCCGACAAGGCCAGTCTGGTGGGTTCGATCGGCGTGACAGCGGCGGGTTACGGTTTCGTCGGCACCATGGAAAAGCTGGGTGTTGAGCGTCGTACCTACACTTCCGGCGAGCACAAGGCGTTTCTCGATCCGTTCCAGCCGCAAAAGCCTGAAGAAACCGCGTTCTGGCAAGGCGTGCTCGACACTACGCACAAGCAGTTCATCAACAGCGTCAAGCAGGGTCGTGGTGAACGCCTGAAAGACAAAGAGCATCCGGAGCTGTTTTCCGGGCTGGTCTGGTCGGGTGAGCAGGCGCTGCCGCTGGGCCTGATCGACGGCCTGGGCAGTGCCAGTTCGGTGGCGCGCGATGTGATTGGCGAGAAGGAACTGGTGGACTTCACTGTGCAGGAGTCGCCGTTTGATCGTTTCTCGAAGAAGCTTGGTGCCAGCGTGGCGGAGCAATTGGCGATGTGGATGGGTTTCCACGGGCCTTCGTTGCGGTAAATTGCCGGTAGATCAAAAGATCGCAGCCTGCGGCAGCTCCTACAGGATTAATGTTCACTCGCTTTTTTTGCGGTGACGCCGATTCTGTAGGAGCTGCCGAAGGCTGCGATCTTTTGCTTTTAAGGGATTTGCACACCTTCGGTCAGCAACATATCGATCAGGCGAATCAGCGGCAGGCCGATCAGGCTGGTGGCGTCCGGACCTTCGGTCGATTGAAACAGGCTTACACCCAAGCCTTCGGCCTTGAAGCTGCCGGCGCAGTCGTACGGCTGCTCAATGCGCAGGTAGCGCTCGATGCGCGCCTGATCCAGCTGACGCATGTGCACGGTGAACGGCACGCAGTCGACCTGGCATTGCCCGGTCTGGCTGTTGAGCAGCGCCAGGCCGGTGAGGAAGGTCACGCTCGCGCCGCTGGCGGCCATCAGCTGATCGCGGGCCTTTTCGAAGGTGTGCGGCTTGCCGATGATCCGTTCGCCGAGGACGGCGACCTGATCCGAGCCAATGATCAGATGAGCAGGGTGGCTGTCCGCCAAGGCCCGGGCTTTTTCCTCGGCAAGACGTTTGACCAGGTCGAGCGCGGACTCGCCCGGGCGATGACTTTCATCGATGTCCGGCGAGCTGCAGACGAACGGCAGGTGCAGGCGGGCGAGCAATTGGCGGCGATAAGTCGAGCTTGAAGCGAGTAATAAAGGCAGCATGGACGTCTCCTGAGGTAGGTGCGGATTCTAGCGGAGGCGCGCAAGTGACGGACAGGGCACAATTTCCTTTGACATGGGTGGGTGCATCCCTATAATGCTGCGCCTATGTTGAATGACCCGATTCCACCTCACGTTGACCCGCGCAAATTGGCTGACCGTGGCACCACCCTTCAAGGTGAGCTGCTGCTGGCCGATTTGAAGAGACTCTGCGACCCGCTTTCCGACGATGTCGGTACGGTGCAGGCCAAATTCGTTTTTGAACGAGATGAACGTAAGTCTGTGGTCATCCACAGCTTTATCGACACCGAAGTCAAAATGGTTTGCCAGCGTTGTCTTGAGCTGGTCACCCTGCCGATCCACAGCGAATGCAGTTACGCGGTGGTGAAGGAGGGTGCGAATACCCAGTCGTTGCCGAAAGGTTATGACGTGCTGGAACTGGGCGAAGATCCATTGGATCTGCAGTCACTGATCGAGGAGGAGCTTCTGCTCGCCTTGCCCATTGTGCCTGCTCATCATCCGGAAGAATGCCAGCAGCCGGCGGGAGCAGATGAGCCCGAACCGAGCGAGGACGAGGTAACGCGGTCCAACCCGTTCAGTGTATTGGCGCAGTTAAAGCGTGACCCAAACGTTTAGGAGTTAATCAATTATGGCTGTTCAGCAGAACAAAAAATCCCGCTCTGCCCGTGACATGCGCCGTTCGCACGACGCTCTCGAGGCTAGCACCCTGTCTGTAGAAAAAACCACCGGTGAAGTTCACCTGCGTCACCACGTATCGCCAGAAGGCGTATACCGTGGCCGTAAAGTGATCGACAAGGGCGCTGACGAGTAATCACTTGTCCGCTCAAGTCATCGCGATTGACGCAATGGGCGGGGACTTCGGTCCCCGCAGCATTGTTCAGGCCAGTCTCGCTTGCCTGTCTGCTACGCCCTCGTTGCACCTGATCCTCGTCGGTCAATCCTCCCTTCTTGAAGAACTGATCCACGGCCAATCGGCTGCCGATCGCGCGCGCCTGACGATTGTTCCGGCCAGCGAAGTCATCACCATGGACGAAAAACCTGCTCAGGCCCTGCGTGGCAAGCCGGATTCGTCGATGCGTGTCGCCCTCGAATTGCTCCGCGATGGCAAGGTGCAGGCCTGTGTCAGTGCCGGCAATACCGGGGCGTTGATGGCGTTGTCGCGTTTTGTCCTGAAGACGCTGCCCGGCATTGATCGTCCGGCCATGGTGGCGGCGATTCCGACGCAGACCGGTTATTGCCAGTTGCTCGATCTTGGCGCCAACGTCGATTGCAGTGCCGAGCACTTGTTGCAGTTCGCTGTGATGGGTTCGGTGGCTGCGCAGACCTTGGGGATTGCCCGTCCGCGTGTGGCGTTGCTGAACATCGGCACCGAAGACATCAAGGGCAATCAGCAGGTCAAACTGGCCGCAACGCTGTTGCAGGCGGCGCGCGGGATCAACTACATCGGCTTCATCGAAGGCGACGGCTTGTATCGCGGTGAGGCCGATGTGGTGGTCTGTGACGGTTTCGTCGGCAATATTCTGCTCAAATCCAGCGAGGGGCTGGCGACGATGATTGCGGCGCGCATCGAGGCTCTGTTCAAGAAAAACCTGGCTTCTCGCGCTGTAGGTGCGCTCGCGATGCCGTTGATGAAGCGTCTGCAGGCCGATCTGGCCCCGGCGCGACATAATGGCGCAAGCTTTCTCGGCTTGCAGGGCATCGTCGTGAAAAGTCACGGATCGGCCGGGGTGCAGGGCTTTCAGAGTGCGATTCAGCGGGCGCTGATCGAGATTCAGGAGAACCTGCCCGAGCGCCTCCACGGTCGTCTGGAGGATCTGTTGTCTTAGGCGTTTTCGTCGGACAATGCTTAAATGTGACCGCCCGGTTCAAAGGGCCATCCAAACTGTCAGTTTCTCCCGTCCCGAGCGGGACGTTATTTTCCGACGACAAGATCATTAGGGGCTTGTTACATGTCTGCTTCCCTCGCATTCGTCTTTCCAGGACAGGGTTCGCAGTCCCTCGGCATGCTGGCCGAGCTGGGCGCGCAACATCCGCTGATCCTCGAAACATTCCAAGAAGCCTCTGCTGCGCTGGGCTATGACCTGTGGGCATTGACCCAGCAGGGCCCGGAAGCGCTGCTCAATCAAACTGATAAAACCCAGCCGGCCATTCTGACCGCATCGATCGCCCTGTGGCGTCTGTGGCTGGCTGAAGGTGGCGCGCGTCCGGCATTCGTCGCCGGTCATAGCCTGGGTGAATACAGCGCCTTGGTCGCCGCCGGCAGCCTGAGCCTGGCTGACGCGGTCAAGCTCGTGGAGCGCCGTGGCCAGTTGATGCAGGAAGCGGTGCCGGCCGGGCAGGGCGGCATGGCCGCGATTCTCGGTCTGGAAGATGCCGATGTGCTGGCAGCCTGCGCCGAAGCGGCGCAAGGCGAAGTCGTCAGCGCGGTGAACTTCAACTCGCCAGGCCAAGTGGTGATCGCCGGCGCCAAGGCAGCCGTCGAGCGCGCCATCGAAGGCTGCAAGGCCCGTGGTGCCAAACGCGCCATGCCGTTGCCGGTGAGCGTGCCATCGCACTGTGAACTGATGCGTCCGGCTGCCGAGCGCTTCGCTGAGTCGATCGCTGCCATCGACTGGCAGGCGCCGCAGATCCCGGTCGTCCAGAACGTCAGCGCACAAGTGCCGGCCGATCTGGAAACCCTCAAGCGTGATCTGTTGGAACAACTCTACAAGCCAGTGCGCTGGGTTGAATCGGTGCAGACCCTGGCGGGCAAGGGCGCCACGAATCTGGTCGAATGCGGCCCGGGCAAAGTCCTGGCCGGCCTGAACAAACGTTGCGCCGAAGGCGTTTCGACTTCCAATCTCAATACCCCAGACGCCTTCGCTGCCGCTCGTGCAGCGCAGGCCTGAATCAGGAGAAACTTGCATGAGTCTGCAAGGTAAAGTTGCACTGGTCACCGGTGCAAGCCGCGGTATCGGCCAGGCCATCGCACTGGAACTGGGTCGTCAGGGCGCCATCGTTGTTGGCACCGCGACCTCCGCGTCGGGCGCCGAGCGCATTGCTGCGACCCTGAAGGAAAACGGCATTCAGGGTGCCGGTTTCGAACTCAACGTCACCAGCGACGAGTCGGTCAGCGCCGTGCTGGCGGGCATTCAGGAGCAGTTCGGTGCGCCGGTGGCGATTCTGGTCAATAATGCCGGTATCACCCGCGATAACCTGATGATGCGCATGAAAGATGACGAATGGTACGACGTGATCGATACCAACCTGAACAGTCTGTATCGCCTGTCCAAGGGCGTTCTGCGCGGCATGACCAAGGCACGTTGGGGTCGAATTATCAGTATTGGCTCGGTGGTGGGTGCCATGGGCAACGCCGGCCAAGTAAACTATGCAGCCGCCAAGGCCGGTCTGGAAGGTTTCAGCCGGGCGATGGCGCGTGAAGTCGGTTCGCGTTCGATTACGGTCAACTCGGTAACCCCAGGGTTCATCGACACCGATATGACCCGCGAGCTGCCTGAAGCACAGCGTGAAGCCTTGCAGACGCAGATTCCGCTGGGTCGTCTGGGACAAGCTCAAGAGATCGCGTCCGTGGTCGCTTTTCTTGCATCCGACGGTGCGGCATACGTTACCGGGGCTACAATCCCGGTGAACGGTGGGATGTACATGTAAGTAAAATGTGACGGATTGCTTCAAAAAAATGTCATACGAGCTGTCTAAAATCCGTTATAAAGCTGCAATCTATTTATAGGCAGAGGGCCGCAGGGTTTGAGGAGTGAAGCTTTCAGTTGAAAAGCTGAAAAGTCTTTCTATACACTTACCCACTGGCCAGCTGCCTGAATTTGTCCATTAGGAGTGAAAACAAGGTATGAGCACCATCGAAGAGCGCGTCAAGAAAATCGTTGCCGAGCAACTGGGTGTTAAAGAAGAAGAAGTGGTCAACACCGCTTCCTTCGTAGAAGACCTGGGTGCCGACTCCCTTGACACCGTTGAGCTGGTGATGGCTCTGGAAGAGGAATTCGAGACCGAAATCCCTGACGAAGAAGCTGAAAAGATCACTACTGTACAAGCTGCAATCGACTACGTTACCAGCCACCAGGCGTAATAGTTTGTAATCGTTGCTTGCTGTCATGGAAAAACCGCACTGCCATCATGGCGTGCGGTTTTTTCTTTAGGCCTGATGCAAAGTCGTCATTTGAAAAAGGAGAGTGCTGTGTCGCGTAGACGCGTCGTAGTCACCGGTATGGGTATGTTGTCGCCACTGGGCACGGATGTGCCGAGCAGTTGGCAGGGCATTCTGGCTGGCCGCAGTGGCATTGGTCTGATCGAACACACCGACCTTTCTGCCTATTCGACCCGCTTTGGCGGTTCGGTCAAAGGCTTCAATGTCGAGGAGTACCTGTCGGTCAAGGAAGCGCGCAAGCTCGACCTGTTCATTCAGTACGGCCTCGCCGCAGGTTTTCAAGCCGTGCGCAACGCCGGTCTGGAAGTCACCGACGCCAACCGTGAGCGCATTGGCGTGGCCATGGGTTCGGGTATCGGCGGTCTGACCAACATCGAAGAAACCAGTCGCACCCTGCACGAGACCGGTCCTCGGCGAATCTCGCCATTCTTTGTGCCTGGCTCGATCATCAATATGATTTCCGGTTTCCTGTCGATCCATCTGGGCGCACAGGGACCCAACTACGCTATCGCCACCGCGTGCACCACCGGTACGCACTGTATCGGCATGGCCGCGCGCAACATCATGTATGACGAAGCCGACGTGATGATTGCCGGCGGTGCGGAAATGGCCGCTTGCGGCCTGGGCATGGGCGGCTTCGGCGCGTCCCGTGCGCTGTCGACCCGCAACGACGAGCCGACCCGCGCCAGTCGTCCATGGGACAAGGGCCGTGATGGCTTCGTCCTGTCCGACGGCGCCGGTGCGCTGGTTCTTGAAGAACTCGAACACGCCAAGGCGCGCGGCGCGACGATCTACGCCGAGCTGATCGGTTTCGGCACCAGTGGCGATGCGTTCCACATGACCTCGCCACCCGCCGACGGCGCCGGTGCCGCGCGCTGCATCACCAATGCCCTGCGCGATGCGAAGATCAATGTCGATCAAGTGCAGTACATCAACGCTCACGGCACTTCGACCCCGGCCGGCGACCTTGCCGAAGCCAACGCGATCAAGTCGGTGTTCGGCGATCACGCCTACAAGCTGGCGGTCAGCTCGACCAAGTCGATGACCGGTCACCTGCTGGGTGCAGCGGGCGCCGTCGAGGCGATCTTCAGCGTGCTGGCAATCAACAGCCAGGTGGCACCGCCCACCATCAACCTCGATGAGCCGGACGAAGGCTGCGATCTCGATTTCGTCGCGCACACTGCGCGCAACATGGATATCGATGTCGTGCTGTCCAACTCCTTCGGTTTTGGCGGCACCAACGGCACTCTGGCGTTCCGCCGGTTCGCGGGCTGATGGAGAGCTGGGTCGACGGTCAACCGGCTGACGCGCTGTCGCTGAAAGATCGCGGCCTGGCTTACGGCGATGGTCTGTTCGAGACCATTGCTGTGCGCAGTGGTCGGCCGATCCTGCTGGATCGGCACCTGACGCGTCTGGCCGAGGGCTGTATGCGTCTGGCCATCTCTACCGATATCGAGCTGATTCGCCACGAGCTGCTGAGCTATGCGACAGCGATGGGCGAGGGCGTGCTCAAGCTCATCCT
Organism: Pseudomonas sp. RIT-PI-o; assembly: GCF_001297215.1. Classification (NCBI taxonomy): domain Bacteria; kingdom Pseudomonadati; phylum Pseudomonadota; class Gammaproteobacteria; order Pseudomonadales; family Pseudomonadaceae; genus Pseudomonas; species Pseudomonas sp. RIT-PI-o. The sequence continues at coordinate 51,965 of NZ_LHPA01000005.1, forward strand.
CACTCGCGGTGACGGTCTGCGCGGTTATGCACCCGACCCTGCGGCGCAGGGCCGACGCATTCTGCAAGGCAATCCGCCGGCGGCTTATCCCGCTGCCCATGCCGAACACGGCATCCGCCTGTTTCCCTGCAACACCCGCTTGTCCACGCAGCCTTTGTTGGCCGGACTCAAACATCTGAATCGACTCGAACAGGTGCTTGCCCGCGCCGAGTGGCAGGACAGCGAGCATGCCGAAGGCTTGATGCTCGATCAGGCCGGGCGCGTCGTCGAAGGCGTGTTCAGCAATATTTTCCTGGTGCGCGACGGTGGTCTGATCACGCCCGACTTGAAGCGCTGCGGCGTCGCTGGTGTGATGCGCGGGGAAATATTGTTTCAGGCCGAGTCACTGGCCATCCCTGCGCAAATCGCCGATATCAGCCTCGATCACCTGCAATGGGCTGATGAAGTGTTTGTCTGCAACAGCGTTTATGGCGTCTGGCCGGTACGCGCCTGTGCTGCACTGAGCTGGCCGGTTGGCCCGCTCACCCGTAAACTGCAAACCATTGCCCGCGCGCTACTGGATGCTTGATACGTGAGACGTAAACTTTTGCTGCTGCTGGAAACCGGACTGGTTCTGGCAGGGCTGCTGTTGGGCGCCAGCGCCTGGAAAATTCATTCGGCACTGGAACAGCCCCTGAACATCCCGCAGGAGCAACTGCTGGATGTGCCGAAAGGCTCCACTCCGACCCGTACCTTCCTTGAACTCGAGACCGATGGCGTCATCAAGGACGCGTTCTGGCTGCGCGTCTACTGGCGCTTCAACCTCGCCGGCACGCCGATTCACAGCGGCGAGTACCGCATGCAGCCGGGCATGACCGTCAACGGTCTGATCGATTCGTGGAAGCGCGGCGACGTGGTTCAGTACAGCCTGACCCTGGTCGAAGGCTGGACTTTCCATCAAGTGCGCGCCGCCCTGGCCAAGGACGACAAGCTTGAGCAGACCCTCAACGGTCTGAGCGACGGCGACGTCATGGCCAGGATTGGCCACAAGGGCTTGTTCCCTGAAGGCCGGTTCTTCCCGGACACCTATCGGTTCGTGCGCGGCATGTCCGATGCCGAGCTGCTGAAGAAGGCCTTTGACCGCCTCGACGAAGTGCTTGCCAAAGAGTGGGCGCAGCGTTCCGCCGATGTGCCTTACACCGAACCCTATCAAGCGCTGATCATGGCTTCACTGGTCGAGAAGGAAACCGGCGTACCGCAGGAACGCGGCCAGATTGCCGGCGTCTTTGTGCGGCGGATGGCGCTGGGCATGCAGTTGCAGACCGACCCGACGGTGATTTATGGCCTCGGTGATCGCTACACCGGCAAACTGACCCGCGCGCATTTGAAAGAGCCGACGCCTTACAACACGTACGTGATTCCCGGCTTGCCGCCGACGCCGATTGCGATGGTCGGACGCGAAGCGATTCACGCTGCGCTCAATCCGGTAGAAGGCAGCAGCCTGTATTTCGTCGCCCGTGGCGATGGCAGCCATGTGTTTTCCGATGATCTGGATGCGCACAACAACGCAGTGCGCGAGTACCAGCTCAAACGCCGTGCCGATTACCGTTCCAGCCCGGCGCCAGTGAACGCGCCGGAAACGGCGCCGACCACCGATGAGGCGATTCCGGCCGCTTCGCCGAACACCGCGCCCGAGGCACTGCCCGAAGTGCCATCGAAAGCGCCGCCGCAAGATCCGGCGCCAGCCCAAGAACCGGACGCCGCTGCATCGCAGAACGCGCAATGACTTTGATGAAGGACTGCCTGTGACTGGCTTGTTTATTACCCTGGAAGGCCCGGAAGGCGCGGGCAAGAGCACCAATCGCGAATACCTCGCCGAGCGCCTGCGCGCCGCCGGTATCGAAGTGGTGCTCACCCGTGAGCCGGGTGGCACGCCACTGGCCGAGCGGATTCGCGAGGTGTTGCTGACACCGGCCGACGAAGTGATGCACCCGGACGCCGAGTTGTTGCTGGTATTCGCCGCTCGCGCGCAGCATCTGGCAGAGGTGATTCGCCCGGCGCTGGCCCGTGGCGCCGTGGTGCTGTGTGATCGCTTCACCGATTCGACGTACGCCTATCAGGGCGGCGGTCGGGGTTTGTCGCTGGAGCGCATCGCCACTCTGGAGACTTTCGTGCAGGGCGACTTGCGTCCCGATCTGACGCTGATTTTCGATCTGCCCGTGGAAATCGGTCTGGCCCGTGCCAGTGCCCGTGGTCGACTGGACCGTTTCGAACTGGAAGGGCGGGCGTTTTTCGAAAGCGTGCGCAATGCGTTCCTGAAACGCGCCGAAGCCGACCCTTCGCGCTATGTGCGCATCGATGCCGGTCAGCCATTGGCCAAGGTCCAGCAATCGCTGGACACCTTGCTGCCGAATCTGCTGGAGCTGGCCCGTGGCTGAGGCCTATCCATGGCAGGACAACCTCTGGCAGCAATTGGCCGGACGAAGTCAGCACGCCCACGCGTATCTGCTGCACGGCCCTGCCGGGATCGGCAAACGTGCGCTTGCCGAACGTTTGATGGCCAGCCTGCTGTGCCAGCGGCCAACCCCCGAGGCCTGTGGCGAGTGCAAATCCTGCCTGCTGCTCAAGGCCGGCAGTCACCCGGACAATTACATTCTGGAGCCGGAAGAAGCGGACAAGGCGATCAAGGTCGATCAGGTTCGTGATCTGGTCAGTTTCGTCGTGCAGACCGCGCAGCTCGGCGGGCGCAAAGTGGTGCTGATCGAGCCGGTCGAGTCGATGAACATCAACGCTGCCAACGCCTTGCTGAAAAGCCTCGAAGAGCCCTCAGGGGATACCGTGCTGCTGTTGGTCAGCCATCAGCCGAGCCGTTTGTTGCCGACCATCAAGAGCCGTTGCGTGCAGCAGGCCTGCCCGCTGCCGGGCGAGGCGATGAGCCTGGAGTGGCTGGCTCAGGCGCTGCCGGATTGCGCCGAAGAAGAACGCGTCGAACTGCTGACCCTCGCCGCCGGCTCGCCGCTGATGGCGGTCAGCCTGCAAGCCCAGGGCGTGCGTGAACAGCGCGCGCTAGTGGTCGAAGGCGTGAAGAAGTTGCTCAAAGGGCAGCAATCGCCGACGCAGCTGGCGGAAGAGTGGAAAAGCATTCCGATGCTGCGTCTGTTCGACTGGTTCTGCGACTGGTCGAGCCTGATCCTGCGCTATCAGTTGACCCAGGACGAAGCCGGCCTTGGCCTGGCCGATATGCGCAAGGTTGTGCAATATCTGGCGCAGAAAAGCGCGCAGGGCAAAGTGCTGGAGATTCAGGACTGGATTCTCGCCCAACGGCAGAAAGTCCTGAGCAAGGCCAACCTCAATCCGGCGCTGTTGCTGGAAGCGTTGTTGGTGCAATGGGTGGGATTGCCTGGTCAAAGATAAGAATGTGTACCTAGACTCTGAAGATCAGCAGTGGAGGTGAACATGATTGAACCTGTCAGCCCGGGGCCGCGTAACGGCATCCTGTCCCTGACCATCAAGGACAAGTCGGTGCTTTACGCCGCGTATATGCCGTTCATCAAGAACGGTGGTCTGTTCATCCCGACCAACAAAAGCTACAGGTTGGGCGACGAGGTGTTCATGCTTTTGCACCTGATGGATGAAGCGGAAAAGATTCCGGTCGCCGGCAAAGTCGCCTGGATCACTCCCAAAGGCGCACAAGGCAATCGCGCCGCCGGCGTCGGCGTGCAATTCAACGACGGTGACGACACCGCGCGCAGTCGCATCGAAACTCATCTGGCCGGAGCGCTGAAATCCGACCGTCCCACTCATACGATGTAAGTTGCAGTCCTTTTTATGCTCGTAGATTCCCATTGTCACCTTGATCGCCTCGACCTCGCCGCCCATGACGGCTCGCTGGATGCCGCACTTGCTGCGGCCCGTGAGCGCGGGGTCGGACATTTTCTGTGCATCGGCGTCAGTGCCGACAACGCCGCCGACGTCAAAGCCCTCGCCGAGCGTTATGCCGACGTCGACTGCTCGGTGGGCGTGCATCCGCTGGATGTGCAGCCGGGCGCGGCACCGGCGCTTGACTGGTTGTTGCACGAACTCAACCACCCGAAAGTGGTGGCAATCGGCGAGACCGGCCTCGACTATCACTACGAGCCGGAAGCCGCCGAATTGCAGCAGGAGTCGTTTCGCCTGCATCTGCAGGCGGCGCAGCAGACCGGTAAGCCGGTGATCATCCACACTCGCGGCGCGCGTGCCGACACCCTCCAACTGCTGCGCGAAGCGGCGTTGCCCCAGGCCGGCGTGTTGCATTGCTTCACCGAAGACTGGGACATGGCCAAAGCGGCGCTGGACATGGGCTATTACATTTCCCTGTCAGGCATCGTTACGTTCCGCAACGCCGACGCGCTGCGCGATGTGGCGAGCAAAGTGCCGGCCGATCGCCTGCTGGTGGAAACCGATTCGCCGTATCTGGCGCCGATTCCTTATCGTGGCAAGCCGAACCTGCCGCAGTACGTGCGCGAAGTGGCGGAGTTTCTGGCGATGCTGCGTGGTGAGAACTACGAGCGCTTTGCCGAGCAGACCACAGAAAATTTCAAGCGTCTGTTCCCGCTGGCGAGTGTTAAATCTGCCCTGTGACGGCTGACCAAATCGCAGGCAAAAAAAACCCGGGTTCTGGGGGGTGAATCCGGGTTAAGACCATTAGGAGTAAAACAAAGGCACGCGGTCCGTTGGTACCTTTACCGGCGCGACACTTGGGGGAGATGTCGGCCGACAGTTCAAGTATTGATCAGTCTGGCGTTCAGTCCAGTGAGCCGGTCGGGGTTTTTAAACAAATTTGGAATACGTTTGCTTCAGTTGAGTTCTCATTGCGCTCAAATCGTTCTCGAAATGAACAAGAAACACAGATTTGGTCGATGAACCGTGCTTTTTTGTGCAAGTTAGGCATAATACGCGGCTTCGAATTTTGACCCTTCAGACCTTTTTCTTATGCATAAAGAACCTCGTAAGGTCCGTGAATTTCGTCGCCGCGAGCAGGAAATTCTCGATACCGCGCTCAAGCTGTTCCTCGACCAGGGTGAAGACAGTGTCACCGTCGAGATGATTGCTGATGCCGTGGGTATCGGCAAAGGCACGATCTACAAGCACTTCAAATCCAAGGCCGAGATCTACTTGCGCCTGATGCTCGATTACGAGCGCGATCTGAACGAGCTGCTGCATTCGGCCGATGTCGACAAGGACAAGGAAGCGCTGTCCCGCGCCTACTTCGAATTCCGCATGCGCGACCCGCAGCGCTATCGCCTGTTTGACCGCCTCGAAGAGAAAGTGGTCAAGGGCAATCAGGTGCCGGAGATGGTCGAGGAACTGCACAAGATCCGTGCCTCGAACTTCGAACGCCTGACCCTGCTGATCAAGGGTCGCATCAGCGAAGGCAAGCTCGAAGACGTGCCGCCGTACTTCCACTACTGCGCATCCTGGGCGTTGGTACACGGCGCGGTGGCGCTGTATCACTCGCCGTTCTGGAGCAATGTGCTGGAAGATCAGGAAGGCTTCTTCCAGTTCCTGATGGACATCGGCGTGCGCATGGGCAACAAGCGCAAGCGCGACCCGGAAACGCCGAGCACTTGAGCCATTCAGCGATCTGATTGCGCCATGTTTTCGCTACATGGCGCAGTAGCGCAGGAATATACTCAGGCATAGGGCTTGCTAAAACCTGATTTCTCAGTCAAGTTTTGCGCGCTCGACTTTCTTTCGCCGGAGTGTTTCATGATCGTTGACCGTCAAGGCAGGCGTTTTCGCAATCTGCGCATCAGCCTGACCTCTGCCTGCAACTACGCCTGTACCTACTGCGTGCCCAACGGCAAGCGGCTGGTGGCTGCGCAGGACGAGCTGTCGGCCGAAGCCATGGCGCGGGGCGTCGAATACCTGATCGAGGCGGCCGGCATCGAGCGCCTGCGCATCACTGGCGGCGAGCCGCTGGTCAGCCCCAAACTCGAATCGTTCATGACTGCCGTCGGCCAGATGGGCCTCGACGACATCAGCCTGACCACCAACGGTCAACTTCTTGCGAAAAAACTGCCGCTGCTGGTGGATGCCGGTCTGCGTCGAATCAACGTTTCCCTCGATACTCTTGATGCCGCTGCTTTTCGCAGCATCGCTCGTGGCGGCGATCTGGCCAGCGTGCTCGACGGCATGGATCAGGCTGCCGCTGCCGGGATGAAGATCAAGGTCAACATGGTGCCGTTGCGCGGGCAGAACCTCGACCAGGTCATGCCGCTGCTCGATTACTGCCTGGAACGCGGTTTTGAACTGCGTTTCATCGAGTTGATGCGCATGGGCCATCTGGCCAAAGACTCGAACGCCTTCCTGCAGCAGTTCGTCAGCCTTGAGCAGTTGCTCGGTCTGATCGGCGAACGTTATGAATACGCTCAGACCGACGCGCCTGTGGATGCCACGGCCGTACGCTACGCGATTCCCGGTCGCGGCACCTTCGGCGTGATCGCCAATGAAAGCGTGCCGTTCTGCCGCACCTGTTCGCGCTTGCGCCTGTCGTCGACCGGTTGGCTGCATGGCTGCCTGTCGTCGAGCAACCGTCACTACGTCGGCGATTTGCTCGACAAACCGCGGCATCAGGCGTTGCCGGCGCTGCAGCGTTTGCTGGTCAAGGCGTTGGGTGACAAGCAGGAGGTGGCGTTCTCTGGCGGCGCTACGGTCATGAAGATTATTGGCGGCTGATCGATCGCTCGCGAACAAGCTCGCTCCCACCTTGAAAATGCATTTCCCTGTGGGAGCGAGCCTGCTCGCGAATGCCTCTGTCACTGAATTCGCCGAGCTGGCGCAAAAGCTGCATCCAACGGCCATTCGCCGGTTTTCCGACACCGGCTTCTGGAGGAATAGGATGCGTAGCCTGGTTTTGCTGCTGGCCGTTTTGGCGCTTGGCGGCTGCATGAATGTCAGCGACATGGCCGAAGGCACTCGCTATCACATGAGCGATGCGGGACTTCTGGACCATAGCGACAGCCGCCGGGTGAACAATATCCGCATTCAGCCGGACTCGTTCATCTTCATCGCCCAGGGCGCATTCGCGCCGCCGGGTGGTTCCTATCCACGGCCGAATGTGGTCGCCGAAGAAGCCTTCAAGGGCTTCGTCGAATACTTCCCGATGGTCCGCCGCGCCCGTGCGCCGGAAGGCCTCGACCAGGCCATGGGCGAAGCCCGCGACGCCGGCGCGCATTACCTGCTCTACACACGTTTCGCCAAGGCAGACGACCGCATCGGCAACTCCGACGAGTGGCTGGATCAGGAAGCGGTGGATCGCCTCGGTATCGACGGCGGCGTGATTCAGATCATGTTGATCGAGACCAGCACCCAGTATTTGATTGATACTGCACGGATCAAGAGTCGTGGCGGTTTACTGACGTTCCATGACTCCAAACCCGAAGACCTCATCGGTCCGCCGCTGGCGCAGTACGCACGCCGCCTGCTGGGGATCGGCGACCAGTAATCAAGGAGTACGCCATGAGTGACCCGCAAACAGCCAATGACCTGCTGGGACAGATTCCCAAGACCAAAGGCCTGCCACCGGTGCATTTGTGGAACCCGGATTTCTGCGGCGACATCGACATGCGCATCGCCCGCGACGGCACCTGGTATTACCTGGGCACGCCGATCGGGCGCAAGCCGATGGTCAAACTGTTCTCCACCATCATCCGCCGCGACGGCGATGATTATTTCCTGATCACCCCGGTCGAGAAGGTCGGGATCAAGGTCGATGACGCGCCGTTCGTGGCGGTTGCCGGGGGAGGGGAGGGGGGGGGGGAGGCGCAGCTTTTTGGCTTCACTACCAATGTCGAGGAAACCACCGAGGCGGGACCCGAGCATCCGATTCGCGTCGAGATTGATCCTGAGACCCAGGAGCCTGCGCCTTATGTGCATGTGCGCAGCAATCTGGAAGCGCTGATTCACCGCAATGTGTTCTATCAGTTGGTGGAACTGGCGGTGAGCCGCGAGATTGATGGCCAGCGCTGGCTCGGCGTGTGGAGTGGCGGCGAGTTCTTTTGCATCGGTCTCGAACCCTGAATAAATCCCCTGTAGGAGTGAGCCTGCTCGCGATGGCGGTATGACGGTCGATATTTGCATTGACTGGTACACCGCTATCGCGAGCAGGCTCACTCCTACATCTGTTTCGTGTTCCAGCGGAAAATCCCGGTTGACTGTTATTCGTATGATGATTAGCGTAGTCACCCATCGCGATTCGCCTTGAGGTGTCCATGTCCAGCAGCTTTCATGCGTCGACCGTTGACTGGCTGGGCAGCTGGATTGCCGCTGGCCAGGTCAAACCTGGGCAGACCATCAAGGTCGAAGCGGATTTGGGCGAGCAACTCGGTGTCAGCCGCACGGTGATTCGCGAAGCGATCAAAACCCTCGTCGCCAAAGGCATGCTTGAAGTCGGGCCGAAAGTCGGCACGCGGGTATTGCCGGTGCGGCGCTGGAATCTGTTCGATCCGCAAGTGGTGGGTTGGCTGTCGCGCAATGGCTTGCCGGAAAATTTCGTCGATGACTTGCTGGATTTGCGCCGCACCATTGAGCCGATGGCGGTGCGCTGGGCCTGTGAACGGGCGACCCCGGAGCAGATCGAAGCGGTGCAACTGGCCTTCAATGCGCTGGAGCGTGCGGTCGACAGTGGCATCGATTACAACCGCGCCGACCAGGCTTTCCACGAATGCATCCTGGCCGCCAGCCATAATCAGTTCATCGAACAAATGGTCCCGGCCCTCGGCGCGTTGCTGGCGGTGTCGTTCGAAGTCTCCGCCGCCGACCCCGATGAACTGCGCCGCACCTTGCCGATCCATAAAGACATGGCCGACGCCATCGCCGCACGGGATTCGACCCGTGGCGTGTGGGCGTGCATGACCTTGATCGACAATGCCGATCTGGCGATAAAACGCTTTTACCCGAAAGTCATGGCCGACCGAAAAGCCAGCTGAACACCGAGATCCCCTGTAGGAGTGAGCCTGCTCGCGATAGCGGTGGTTCACTACCAATGATGTCGACTGATACACCGCTATCGCGAGCAGGCTCACTCCTACAATGCGAATAACAAGAACATGAAGGATTCCAGATGACCTGCACCGCCCTGACCCAACACCGCGCGCTACTCGGCGAAGGCCCGTTCTGGGATGCGCCGACCCAGGCGTTGTACTGGGTCGACATCGCTGGCAAACAAGCATTGCGCCTGATTGGCCAGAACGTGCAGATCTGGCAAATGCCTGAGCACATCTCCGCCTTCATTCCCTGCGCCAGCGGCGATGCGCTGGTCACGTTGAGCAGCGGTGTCTATCGACTGGATCTCGAATCTCCCGGGCTCGAGCCACGCTTGACCCTGTTCTGCGTTGCCGACCCGCAACCGGGCAATCGGCCCAACGAAGCCCGCTGTGATGCGCTGGGCCGCTTGTGGCTCGGCACCATGCAGAACAACATCGGCGAGCACGGCGAGGATCTGCCGATCGTGCGGCGTTCCGGTGGCCTGTTCCGCGTCGATCCCGATCAGCGCGTCACGCCACTGCTGCTCGGTCTGGGCATTCCCAACACCCTGCTGTGGAGCGACGACGGCACCACGCTGCTGTTCGGCGAAAGTCTCGACAGCACGCTCAATCGATATTTCATCCGCACCGATGGCAGTCTCGATGCGCCGCAGGTTTTCTACTCATCCGATCAGCACGGCGGCCCCGACGGCTCGGCCATGGATGCCGAAGGCTATGTGTGGAATGCGCGCTGGGACGGCAGTTGCCTGTTGCGCCTGGCGCCGGGCGGGCAGGTGGATCGCAGAATCGACCTGCCGGTCAGTCGCCCGACCAGTTGCGTATTCGGTGGTGAAGACCTGAGAACCTTGTACATCACCAGTGCAAAAAGTCCGCTCAATCATCCACTCGATGGTGCGGTGCTGAGCATGCGCGTCGATGTTGCAGGAAAACTCTGTACGCGTTTTGCCGGTTAAATCCCAAAATATGGGATGCAAAATTATATATTGAGATTATTTGCGGGTCGGGTTTATAGTCGGCTCCAGCAGTAACACGCACTCACACTTAAAAAGAACAAAACAGGTGAAGTGATGCAGCGAATTCTTGTCGCCCGCTTAGGCGGGATCCGCCTTTTGTCACGGCTCGATGCCGTTGGCGACGCTTGCCTGTTTCTTTTCCCAAGCCGTGAAAACCGGACATCGACCGATGCCCGGTTTTTTTGCGTCTGCGCGCGGGAGGCCTGAACCATGGGTGAAGCGCTCACATTGCCTGCCGTGCCGCCACCGCCAAAAGGCGAACGCCTGAAAAACAAGGTTGTGCTGCTGACTGGCGCCGCTCAGGGCATTGGCGAAGCGATCGTTGCCGCCTTCGCCTCACAGCAGGCCAGACTGCTGATCAGCGATATCCAGGCCGACAAGGTCGAGCAGGTCGCCGCCCATTGGCGTGCACAAGGCCATGACGTGCAGGCGCTGAAGGTCGACGTGTCGAATCAGCAGGATCTGCATGCACTTGCCAGACGCGCCGTGGAATTGCATGGCCGCATCGACGTGCTGGTCAACTGCGCCGGGGTCAATGTGTTCCGCGATCCGCTGCAGATGACCGAGGAAGACTGGCACCGTTGCTTCGCCATTGATCTGGATGGCGCCTGGTATGGCTGCAAAGCCGTGCTGCCGCAAATGATCGAGCAGGGCGTCGGCAGCATCATCAACATCGCCTCGACTCATTCCAGCCACATCATTCCTGGCTGCTTTCCGTACCCGGTGGCCAAGCACGGCTTGCTCGGCCTGACCCGCGCCCTCGGCATCGAATATGCGGCCAAAGGCATTCGCGTCAACGCCATCGCCCCGGGCTACATCGAAACCCAGCTGAACGTCGATTACTGGAACGGCTTTGCCGATCCCCACGCCGAGCGGCAGCGCGCCTTCGACCTGCATCCGCCCAAGCGCATCGGCCAGCCGATCGAAGTGGCGATGACCGCAGTGTTTCTGGCCAGCGATGAAGCACCGTTTATCAACGCCTCGTGCATCACCATCGATGGTGGTCGCTCGGTGATGTACCACGACTGAATAGAACGGATTTCCAGCGCTGAACTACGCTTGAAATCCAATCATCATACGATATGACTATTTTCAAATAGCTTTGCAGCAGTACGTGTCACGCCACCACACCTGTGGCGAGGGAGCTCGCTCTCGCTCGGCTGCGCAGCAGTCGTAAATTCGGGCTATGCGGTGTGTCTGATTGACCGAGGTAACCGGTTTTAGGGCCGCTTCGCAGCCCAGCGGGAGCAAGCTCCTTCGCCACAAGCTGTTTAATTTGCTCAAAAAAAATAACAAGGAGTCATCTGATGAAACGTCGTTTCGGGATTCGTACCCTGTGCAGCACTGCCCTGGCGGTCACTGCGTTCAGCCTGAGCAGTGCGCTGCTCGCCGCCGACGCGGTGAAGATCGGTTTTCTGGTCAAGCAGGCCGAAGAACCGTGGTTCCAGACCGAATGGGCTTTTGCCGAAAAAGCCGCCAAGGACAAGGGCTTCGAACTGATCAAGATCGCTGTGCCTGATGGCGAAAAAACCCTTTCGGCCATCGACAGCCTGGCTGCCAACGGCGCCAAGGGCTTCGTGATTTGCCCGCCGGACGTGTCCCTCGGCCCGGCCATCATGGCCAAAGCCAAGATCAACGATCTGAAAGTGATTGCCGTCGACGACCGTTTCGTCGACGCCAACGGCAAATTCATGGAAGACGTGCCGTACCTGGGCATGGCCGCGTTCGAAGTCGGCCAGAAGCAGGGCGCCGCCATGGCTGCCGAAGCGAAAAAGCGTAACTGGGACTGGAAAGACACCTACGCGGTGGTCAATACCTACAACGAACTCGACACCGGCAAGAAACGCACCGATGGTTCGGTCGATGCGCTGAAGAAGGCCGGCATGCCAGAGGATCACATCCTCTTCGCCGCGCTGAAAACCCTCGACGTACCGGGCAGCATGGACGCCACCAACTCGGCGCTGGTGAAACTGCCGAGTGCGGCGAAAAACCTGATCATCGGCGGCATGAACGACAACACCGTGCTTGGCGGCGTGCGTGCTACCGAAGCGGCCGGGTTTGCCGCGACCAACGTAATCGGCATCGGCATCAACGGCACCGACGCCATTGGCGAGTTGAAGAAACCTAACAGCGGCTTCTTCGGTTCGATGCTGCCTAGTCCGCACATCGAAGGCTACAAAACCGCCGAGATGATGTACGAGTGGATCACCGCCGGCAAAGAACCGCCGAAGTACACCGCCATGGATGACGTCACCCTGATCACCCGCGAAAACTTCAAGCAAGAGCTGGAAAAAATCGGCTTGTGGAACTGAGGCAGCGACGGCCCGGGCAGCCGGGCCGTTTTTCGGTGTGAAGAGGTGGCTTTATGCACGCGCAAGTACAGACACAAGAACAACAACATGGCGCCAGCGGCAGCCTGCGCTTCAACGGGATCGGCAAGACCTTTCCCGGGGTAAAAGCGCTCGATGGCATCAGCTTCGTCGCCCACCCCGGCCAGGTTCATGCCTTGATGGGCGAGAACGGTGCGGGCAAGTCGACGCTGCTGAAAATCCTCGGTGGCGCCTATATTCCGAGCAGCGGTGAACTGCAGATCGGCGAGCAGGCGATGGCGTTCAAGTCCACCGCCGACAGCATTGGCAGCGGTGTCGCGGTGATTCACCAGGAACTGCATCTGGTGCCGGAAATGACCGTCGCCGAGAACCTGTTTCTCGGTCATCTGCCGGCCAGTTTCGGTTTGATCAATCGCAGCGAACTGCGCCAGAAAGCCTTGAATTGCCTGAAAGGCCTGGCGGACGAAATCGATCCGCAAACCAAAGTCGGGCGCTTGTCGCTGGGCCAGCGCCAATTGGTGGAAATCGCCAAAGCGTTGTCTCGTGGTGCTCACGTCATCGCTTTCGACGAACCGACCAGCAGCCTCTCGGCGCGCGAGATCGATCGCTTGATGGCGATCATCGGGCGCCTGCGCGATGAGGGCAAAGTCGTGCTCTACGTGTCCCATCGCATGGAAGAAGTGTTCCGCATTTGCGACGCCGTGACGGTGTTCAAGGACGGCCGCTACGTGCGCACGTTTGAAGACATGAGCCAGCTGACCCACGATCAACTGGTGACCTGCATGGTCGGTCGCGACATTCAGGACATCTACGACTACCGCCATCGCCCCCGTGGCGCCGTGGCGTTGAAAGTCGACGGTTTACTTGGCCCGGGCCTGCGCGAGCCGATCAGTTTCGAAGCGCACAAGGGCGAGATCCTTGGCTTGTTCGGCCTGGTCGGGGCAGGACGCACCGAGCTGTTTCGTCTGCTCAGTGGCCTGGAGCGCAATACCGCCGGACGCCTTGAATTGCGTGGTCACGAACTGAAACTGCGCTCGCCCCGTGACGCGATTGCCGCCGGCATTCTGCTTTGCCCGGAAGACCGTAAGAAGGAAGGCATTATCCCGCTGGCCAGCGTCGCCGAGAACATCAACATCAGTGCCCGTGGTGCGCATTCCGGGCTTGGCTGCCTGATCCGTGGCCTGTGGGAAAAGGGCAACGCCGACAAGCAGATCAAGGCCCTGAAAGTGAAAACCCCGCACGCCGGCCAGCAGATCAAGTTCCTTTCCGGCGGCAACCAGCAGAAGGCCATTCTCGGCCGCTGGCTGTCGATGCCGATGAAGGTTTTGCTGCTCGACGAACCGACCCGTGGCATCGACATCGGCGCCAAGGCCGAGATCTACCAGATCATCCACAACCTCGCCGCCGACGGCATTTCGGTGATCGTGGTGTCCAGCGATCTGATGGAAGTGATGGGCATTTCCGACCGCATCCTGGTGCTGTGCGAAGGCGCCCTGCGCGGCGAAGTCAGCCGCGACCAGGCCAATGAATCCAACCTGCTGCAACTGGCTTTGCCACGCCACCGCGCTGACGGCGTGGCGAACTGAGAGGTGACTATGATGACTACCCAAAACGAAACCCTGCCGACCGAGCGCAAACCGCTGGACCTGCGGCGCTTCCTTGATGACTGGGTCATGCTGCTGGCGGCGATCGGCATCTTTGTCGCCTGCACGCTGTTGATCGATAACTTCCTCTCGCCGCTGAACATGCGCGGTCTGGGCCTGGCGATTTCCACCACCGGCATCGCCGCGTGCACCATGCTTTACTGCCTGGCGTCGGGACACTTCGACCTCTCGGTTGGTTCGGTGATTGCCTGTGCCGGCGTGGTCGCGGCGGTGGTGATGCGTGACACCAACAGCGTGTTTCTCGGGGTCAGTGCGGCGCTGGTGATGGGCCTGATCGTCGGGCTGATCAACGGCATCGTGATTGCCAAGTTGCGCGTCAATGCCTTGATCACGACGCTGGCGACCATGCAGATCGTTCGCGGTCTGGCTTATATCTTTGCCAACGGCAAAGCGGTCGGCGTCTCGCAGGAATCCTTCTTCGTCTTCGGTAACGGCCAGTTGTTCGGCGTGCCGGTGCCGATCCTGATCACCATTGTCTGCTTCCTGTTTTTCGGCTGGCTGCTGAACTACACCACCTATGGGCGCAACACCATGGCCATCGGTGGCAACCAGGAAGCGGCGCTGCTGGCGGGCGTCAACGTCGACCGCACCAAGATCATCATCTTCGCCGTGCACGGTGTGATCGGCGCGCTGGCGGGGGTGATCCTGGCCTCGCGGATGACTTCCGGGCAGCCAATGATCGGTCAGGGTTTTGAACTGACGGTGATCTCGGCTTGCGTGTTGGGCGGGGTTTCGCTGAGCGGCGGCATCGGCATGATCCGCCATGTGATTGCCGGGGTGTTGATTCTGGCGATCATCGAGAACGCGATGAACCTGAAGAACATCGATACGTTTTATCAGTATGTGATTCGGGGTTCGATCCTGTTGTTGGCCGTGGTCATTGACCGCCTGAAACAACGCTAACGTCAAGAACTACCCTCACCCCACCCCTCTCCCGGAGGGAGAGGGGGCCGACCGAGGTGTCTTGCGTAATCCGTCGACCTGAAAGCTCTCGTCGATTATGGATTCGGCGAAGCACTTTCAGGTCGGCATACTTCTTGAGCATCCCCCATTCAGTCCCCTCTCCCTCCGGGAGAGGGCTAGGGTGAGGGTGCTTTTGACTTTCAACCTTCTGTCTCTTCCCGGAGATTTTCCTTGCTCGCCCGCACCCGTTTCGGTTATCAATTTGTACATGATTAGACAGGTACGATTCGACAAGAAACAAAGGGTGGTCGACGAGCTCGTCCGACGCATCGAGAGCGGCCTCATGGAGGACGGCTTTCTGTTGCCCGGCGAACACCAGTTGGCTCAAGAATTCCAGGTCAGCCGTGGCACCTTGCGTGAGGCGCTGGCCGAGCTGAAGCGGCGCAAGTACATCGCCACGCAAAGTGGGGTCGGTTCCATCGTGACCTTCGACGGTGTCGCGCTGGATCAGCGCAGCGGCTGGGCGCAGGCGCTGGCCGACAGCGGGGCGCTGATCAACACCGAAGTGTTGCGCCTCGAAGCCGTAACCCGACCTGATCTGCTGGTGCGTTTCGGCACCGATCAATTCATCACCCTCGACCGTCGCCGGCGCGCCACCGACGGTACGCTGGTGTCTCTGGAACGTGCATTGATGCCGGCCAACGGCGGCCTGGAAAGCCTGCCCCGCGTCGGTCTGATCGACAATTCCCTGACCATCACCCTGGCCGCCTACGGCTACATCGGCGAACGCGGCGATCAGTGGATCGGCGCCGAGCCGCTGAGTGCCGAAGACGCCGAGTTGCTCGGTCGCCCGGCCGGCACGGTGTTCCTCAAGGCGCTGCGCACCACCTACGACCGACAGAACCGTTTCATGGAGCAGGTCGAAAGCCTGCTCGATCCAGTGCACTTTCGTCTGCACCTGCAATTTGGAGAATCGAAATGACCGCGCTCAACCGTGCGCTTGGCGCTTTCTACGGTCTGGCCCTGGGTGATGCGCTGGGCATGCCGACGCAGTCGCTCGATCGCGAAACCATCAAGGCGCGCTTCGGCCAGATCACTGATCTGCAGGATGCCGGTCCCTTGCAACCGATCGCTGCGAACATGCCCAAGGGCTCAATCACCGATGACACCGAACAGGCGATTCTGGTTGGCGAGTTGCTGGTCGAAGGTCAGGGCCGGATCGAACCCGCCGTGCTTGCCCAACGCTTGATCGAATGGGAAGCACAGATGCAGGCCAAAGGCTCGCAGGACTTGCTCGGCCCGTCGACCAAACGCGCCATCGAAATGATCCTCGCCGGGCACTCCCCGGAAGAAGCCGGGCGCTACGGCACTACCAATGGCGCGGCGATGCGCATCACCCCGGTGGGAATAGCTGCGAACGTGGCCGATCCGCAGCGCTTCATTGCGGCGGTGGTGCAAGCCTGTCAGGTGACCCACAACACCACGTTGGGGATTTCCAGCGCGGCGGCGGTGGCGGCGGTGGTCTCGGCCGGGATCAATGGCGTCGATCTGGGCGAGGCGCTGAACCTCGGCCAGCAGATTGCCCAGCAAGCCGAAGTCCACGGGCACTGGGTCGCCGGTGGGCGCATCGCCTCACGGATCAGTTGGGCGCGCAGCATCAGTGTCGACAGTGACAAAACACTGCTCGCCGATCTGCTCTATGACGTGATCGGTACATCGGTGGCGTCGCAAGAATCTGTGGTGGTTTCATTCGCGCTGGCGCAACAAGTGGCCATTGGCGAGATGAGCGCTTTTGACGCGGTGTGCATGGCCGCCAGCCTGGGTGGCGACACCGATACCATCGCGGCGATTCTCGGCGCCATGCTCGGGGCCTGCCTAGGGCTTGAGTGCTGGCCGGAACAGATGATCGAGATGGTGAAAGCGGTTAATCAACTCGAGCTCGAGCCATTGGTGCAGGGGCTTTTGGCCTTGCGTTGACTGGCTGGCCTTTTCGCGAGCAGGTTCGCTCCCACAATTGGAATGCATTTCCTTGTGGGAGCGAGCCTGCTCGCGAAAGGGGCGGCGCATTTCTAAAGAATTCACACAGCAATGGATCGCACAGACAGGCCTCGGAAGGCCGGTTGTCTTGTCGTTTTGCATCATTGCCACAACCACAAAAAAAGGCAAACAGGAGCATCTTCATGAGTTCATCAACCGCCGGGCAAAGCGTCGGGCAACTGGAAACCCGCGGCATCGAGCCGGTGCCGGAAGCCGAGTGCAACGGTCATCCGCTGCAGCTGTTCTGGGTCTGGTTTGCCGCCAATATTTCCATTCTCGGCCTGCCGCTGGGCGCCACGCTGGTGGCGTTTCGCGGGCTGGCGATCTGGCAGGCGATCATCGTCGCGATCCTCGGTGCCGCCGGTTCGTTTGCGGTGGTCGGCATCATTTCGATTGCCGGACGTCGTGGCCGCGCGCCGAGCCTGACGCTGTCGCGGGCGATCTTCGGCGTACGCGGCAACATCGGCCCGACGCTGGTTTCGCTGATGTCGCGTCTGGGTTGGGAAACCGTCAACACCACCACCGCGGCGTTCGTGCTGCTGTCGCTGTGTTCGATCCTGTTCGGCTCGCCGGTCGAGGCGAAGAGTGCGCCGGTACTGACGCTGATCTTTATCGCCATCTTCGTCCTGCTGACGTTGGCGGTCTCCGGCCTCGGCCACGCGACACTGCTGGTGATCCAGAAGTGGGCGACCTACGTGTTCGGTGCGCTGAACATTCTCGTCGGCGGCTTCCTCTGCGCGACCATCGACTGGAGTGCGGTGTTCAACGCCACGCCGGCGCCGCTGAGCGCGATGATCATAGGTATCGGCACCATGGCTGCCGGCACCGGCATCGGCTGGGCCAACGCCGGCGCCGACATGTCGCGCTATCAGCACCGCAGCGTCAAGGCTGTGCGTCTGGTAGCGTCGGCGGCATTCGGCGCGGGCATTCCGCTGGTGCTGCTGATCACCCTCGGCGGCTTGCTCTCGGTGGGCAACAATGACCTGGCTTCGGCGACTGACCCGATCGTGGCGATCCGCGACATGCTGCCCACCTGGATGGCCGTGCCGTACCTGATCACTGCGTTCGGCGGCCTGCTGCTGTCGAACAACCTGTCGGTGTACTCGGCCGGCCTGACCACGCTGACCCTGGGCCTCAAGGTCAAACGCGTCTACGCGGTGGTGGTCGACATCGTCGCGATCTTCGCCGGCTCGATCTACTTCATGCTCATCGCCGACAGTTTCTACGGCCCGTTCATCACCTTCATTTCCCTGCTGGCGGTGCCGATCACTGCGTGGGTGGGGATCTTCGTGGTCGACCTGATTCACCGTCACTACTACAGCCCCAAAGACCTGCTCGACGTCAGCCCGAGCAGCGCCTACTGGTATCGCGGCGGCATCGAGTGGCGCGCGTTCGGCGCCTGGGCGATCGCCATCGTGCTCGGCTTCAGCTTCACCACCATCGGCACCACGGCGGAAAACGTCTGGTTCAAGGGCTTTCTGTCCGACTCCTGGCTGGGCCACAACGGCCTCGGCTGGATCGTGACCTTCGTCGTCGCCGGTGGCCTTTACCTGATACTCGGCGGCGCGAAAGATCGCCGCGCCGCGCAACCCGAGAATGCTCATGCCTAAGATGTTGCACACCGGCCAGGTCATCATCGACCTGGTCATGGCCGTGGATAAATTGCCGCAGATTGGCGGCGACGTACTGGCGCAGTCGGCGGGATTCGAAGCCGGTGGCGGTTTCAACGTGATGGCGGCGGCGGTGCGTAACGGCTTGCCGGTGGTCTATCTCGGTCGCCATGGTAGCGGGCGCTTCGGCGATCTGGCACGCCAAGCGATGCAGGCGGAAGGTATCTGCATTGGCATCCGCGAACCGGCCGAGCGCGACACCGGGTTGTGTGTGGCGCTGACCGATGCCTCGGCCGAACGCAGTTTCATTTCCTACATCGGCGCCGAAGGCGAGGTGACGGAGGAGGATTTGAACAGCGTGCCGGCCGAGGCCGGCGATTACGTTTATCTGAGTGGTTACAGCCTGCTGCACGAGGGCAAGGCGCAGGCATTGCTCGACTGGACACTGGCGCTGCCGGGATCGGTCAATGTGGTGTTCGACCCGGGACCGCTGGTGGAATCGCCGGATGCGCCGATGATGCAAGCGTTGCTGCCGCGCATCGATGTGTGGACCAGCAACAGTGTCGAGGCGCTGCGCTTTACCGGCGCTGATGAGATTGGCGTGGCAATGGATCGTCTGGCGAAATTTTTGCCTGGAGATGTGCTGATGGTGGTGCGCGACGGGCCGCAGGGTTGCTGGATTCAACAGCGTGACGAGCGTCGTCGGGTGCCGGGATTTGCTGTGAGAGCGCTGGACAGTAATGGCGCCGGCGATGCCCATGCCGGGGTATTTGTGGCCGGATTGGCGCAGGGGCTGGATGCACTGGAAGCGGCGCGGCGGGCGAATGCTGCGGCAGCGCTGGCGGTGACGCGCTGGGGGCCGGCGACATCGCCGGGGACGGCTGAGGTTGATGAGTTTATCCGCGAGTCCTGTGGCGACTGATCCACGGCCATCGCGAGCAGGCTCGCTCCTACAGTGGGGGCGTTCTAGCCCGCTTTGCGCAACGCCTCGATCAACTCCTGCTTGCGCATCGACGAGCGCCCCGGAATATTCTTCGCCCGGGCTTCCTTCATCAGGCTGTCGACAGTCTGGGTGTCCTTCGAAGTTTCGCTGTTACGCGAATGCCCCTTGCGACTGGCCACCGCGCGGCGCGATGACTCTTTGCGCTCTTGCGACTTGGCGCTCGCAGGCTTTTTGCGCCCTGAGCCGCCGGACTTTTCACCGCCGCCGGATTGTTTATTCACCGTCGCCCAAGCGCGCGCCTCGGCTTCATCTTTCGACACGCCCTTTTTCTCGTAGCTGTCTTCGATGTGCTCGGCTTTGCGCTTCTGTTCTGTGGTGTATTTGTCTTTGCTTCCACGAGGCATGGGATTTCTCCTTGCGTCAGGATGTGGTGCGTTGCGCCGAGGGCTGCGAATCTCTCGAGACGAATCAAACGTCCGAAGTCGAAAGTCCGCAGCCCCATCCAGCGTCAGCTATCGAGTTTCTTCGCCGCTTCAACCCCGGCTGAACTGAGCTTGATCGGCAGGTTCAGCGAGTGTTCGCCCGCTTCACTGCATGTCACATGACCGTGGTGAATCAGCCCGCGATCCTGCAGGGCGGCGAGGGCGCTGGCCACGACTTTCTCGCCCCGGTAATTGTCAAGCACCTCCTTGCCCAGACCATTGGGATGCGCGTGGAGCAGACGGGTGAGAACTTCTTTTTCCAGGTCTTTGTCGACGTTCATGGTTACCTCTTCATGGGAGTGAATAGGGCGCTCGCGTCGGCGAACTACTGACCGGCACCTTCGGAACCGGAGCCACCGGTGGTGGTTTTCGAGCCGACACCCGGACCGGCATTGTCAGGCGTGGCGGCCGGGGAGTCTGGCGTGTTCATGCCGCCCTGACGTCCAGGATCGCTGCCCTGAGTGCGCGGATCGGTACCGGTGGCTGGTGGCTGATTGATCAGCGGCACACCGGAGCCATCGGTGTTCACTCCGGGGGCACTGTTGATGGCGGGCGCACGTGGCGGGGTCGGATCGGTAGGGCCAGTGCCTGCTGCCGTGGACGAGGCGGCGAACACCGCGGGGCAGAGCAGGGCGCTGAAGACAAGAGCGGTCAACCTTGACGAGATCATAGGGCTTCTCCAGTGATTGGAATCCATACACTTGGTTGGTCAGCCCTGGTGTCGGATTGGTGCCTGATGATCGACGAACGGTCTTCACCGAGGTATTTCTTTGCTGTTCAGGCGATGCCGATCTCTTCCTTGAACTGCTCCATGAAAGCCTTCAGGCGGTGATGACGAATCTGTGCCAGACGCTGGCCGGTCGCGGTCTGAAAGCCGTCGGCCAGATGCAGCAGTTTGGTCTGGAAATGATCGAGGCAAAAACGTCTGTCGTCGTATTCGCGTTCATGCGCTTCGGGATCTTGCGGATCGTACAGTGCCGAGCCCATGCGCCCGGCCACGTAGAAGGTTCGAGCGACGCCGAGCATGCCCAGCGAGTCGAGGCGATCGGCGTCCTGGACGATTTTCGCTTCGAGTGTCAGTGGGGCGATGTTGGCGGAAAAACTGTGGGCTTCGATGGCGTGGGCGACGTTGCTGATTTTCTCGCGGGGCCAGTTTTTTTCCTGCAGCACCGATGAAGCCTTGTCCGCGGCAAGACGTGAAGCCTGCGAGCGCAGAGCTGAGTTTTTCTCGACCGCGACGCAATCGTGCAGCAGCACGGCTGCGAGCAGTACCTCGAGATCGCCGCCTTCGGTTTCATGCAAGGTGCGTGCGTTGTGCCAGACCCGTTGCAGGTGAGCGAGGTCATGGGCGCCGTCGTTCGAGGGTTCCAGTGCGTGCCGAATCAGCGCTGATGCCATTGTTTCCATCGGCGCAAAACAGTTAACGGTCATAAGCATCCTTTCAGAATGTGCGGTATCAACTGTGGGAGCGAGCCTGCTCGCGAAGACATTATGTCAGTTGACTCGAGGCTGACTGGAAGGACGCTTTCGCGAGTAGGCTCGCTCCCACAGGGGTAGCAGTGTTCACCAAATTGGGCAGGTCAGGATGTTTTGCCATGTGACGAGCGCCGCTGCGCGCCTTAGTATGGCGCTTTAATTTGCACACAAGGCCCGTCCATGACGATCGAAATCCGCCCGGCGACCCCCAGCGATGCGCCGCAAATCCTCGCCTTCATCACCGAACTGGCAGATTTCGAGAAGGCCCGTCACGAAGTCATCGCCAGCGTCGCCGACATCGAACGCAGCCTGTTCGGCGACGGCGCCACCGCCCACGGCCTGATCTGCCTGCGTGACGGCTTGCCGATCGGTTTCGCGGTGTTCTTCTTCAGTTACTCGACCTGGCTGGGCAGCAACTGCCTGTACCTCGAAGACCTCTACATCACCCCGGAACAACGCGGCGGCGGAGCCGGCAAAACCCTGCTGCGCCACCTGGCGAAAATCGCCTGCGCCAACGACTGCGGCCGCTTCGAATGGAGTGTGCTGGAATGGAACACCCCAGCCATCGAATTCTACAAATCCCTCGGCGCGCAACCGCAGGAGGAGTGGGTGCGGTATCGCATGGATGGCAAGGTGTTGAGGGAGTTTGCCGAGGGGTGAACAGAATAAAAGCAATCTCATGCTGATTCGGTTGTAGGCATTGCTCTAGTCCGGCATTCTGTGCGCCATTTTTGCGCGCTCACGGACGACACCTGCAATGCTTCTGGCAACATTTCTCCGCGCCTGCGGAGCTCCCGCTGTGTCAATGAGTGACCTGCAATGAGCGGACTGCAGGCTTCCATGCGTCTGTATGGCCTGGTGAAAACCACCGGCTCTTCCGACGACCCGAAACGACAGGCTGTCGAAATTCTCTGCATGGCCCAGCGCACCGGTGGCCTGGCTATTCGGGCTTTCGTGTCGCGGCTCGACGCCGAGTTGATGTCGCGCAGCGCCGGCCTCGGCGAATACCGCGTGGTAGCGCTGAGAACCTTTGATCCAACTGCGATTATCGACGCTCATCAAGGCAGGCTGATGCTGCACATCTGTTGCGGCTTCGTCGCTCTCGCTGGCCATTCTCTATTGAAGAACGGTGCGTTGATACCGATGGGCTGGCACGTCTACTCCGAAGTGGGGCGCTGGACCTCCGGGCATCATCTGGACCTTGGCGTGCAAATGGGCGACTTGCTGCAATCGACTTTCGAGCGCAATCACCTGCGCAACTACAACGCCTGGCTCAATGAACTTGATGATGTAACGCCTGCCGAGTTGAGGTGGCAAGCCGACGAAGCCTGGCGTGCCATACAAACCGCCACATCGTCTGAAAGCCGTGAGCATTGTCATGCTCTGTTCGACCCGGTCGACAATCGCTGGCGCTTTGCCGCGACCGACATCGATATCTATCAGCCATCCCCGGCACCCCTTAAGCAAGGAGCTTTGAATTGAGTGGTAAACCCGCAGCTCGCGTCACCGACCCAACCGCCTGCCCACTGCCGGGTCACGGCACCAACCCGATAGTCTCCGGCTCGCCGGACGTGTTTTTCGATGGCCTCGCGGCTGCCCGCATGACCGATAAATCAGCGTGTGGCAGCCCTATCACCGGAGCGGTCTCCGGCACCGTTTTCATTAACGGCCTGAATGCCGCGATGCTCGACAGCACTGGTGGGCATGGCAATGTCGTGATCGGTGGCTCAGGCACGGTGATTATCGGCCAGAGCGGGGGAGGGGCCGCGTTTAGCGGGTTGCTGCCGATGCCGGTGCATTTCAACGATCGGATGCAAGTGATCAACGAGATCACAGGAGAGCCCATGCCGAATCATCCCTACGCGATTCAACGGGGTGACGGGCGCGTCGAACACGGCGTTACCGATGAAGCAGGTTTCACGCACACGGTGAGCTCGCACCTGCCTGAATCCATCAAATTGTTCGTAGAGTAAGAAGCTATGGCCGCTGAAAATTCAGAATTGAAAGGCTGTCAAAGACTGGTCGTGACACAAATTAACCTGTAAAACTGACGGGACCGTAAAACAGGCTACCGTTAGCCCGAAAAAAATTGTTTTGTTTTTCGTTGGAGGAGCGGGAGATAAAGAAAGTTATTACGGAACGGGCCCGAACAATAACGTGGCGGAGGCTCTGAAAATATTCATCAAGAATATGGACGCTGAAGGTCTTTGCCCTGATACCTACGACGCACACCACATCGGTTATAACGCCTTCACCAGTGATGAGGGACTTAATGCAAATGTGTTGGCGAAAATTCCCGACCTGACCACTCCGGTCTACATTATCGGGCATAGCCTGGGAGGCTGGAATGGAGCTCACTTGTCTAAAGTGCTGGCAGACAAAGGCTATCGGATCCCGGTATTGGTTACGCTGGACCCCGTCGGAGAGGGTCAGATCGTATGGGGCATATCAAATATTTATCAAACAGAGCCTACTCCCAAGGCTGAATATTGGGTGAATGTAAGAGCGGATGCCAAAGACTGGAATTTTTCTGATCTCGTGGCGGATTTTGGAGAGCAGTGGGACATGACAAGCGGCCCGAACATGAACGGCCGGGTTGATGTGAATCATGCCGATGCCTGGGCTATCTACATTGCCGTATTAGGTAGCGGAGTGTCAGCGAGGGATATTCTTATGCAGTCAGTGATACAGCACTTCAAAGGGAGGAAATGTGCGTAAATCTTTACTGATTTCAATGTTTTTGGTATGTGCGTCATGCGCTATCAGTCACGGGCGGCCGATTGCCCATATTGAATACATGAATACGGAGCGTTATCTCAATCGAAATATTTACCAAGTCACGTTCTCTTCTGATGTCGACGTGGAGCCATTGTTCAAATCTAAAATAAGCCAATCTCTTCTCTGTTCTTTCGACGAAGAAACAGATTTCGCAATGCCTCAAGATCTGAAGGAATATGGCGAGGGCTGGGTTGAGCCGGTGAAGTCAGGGGAGGGACTAGTCTTCAGAGCGGATCTGATGTTTTACAAGGTTAAGGATTCGACAAGTTATACGCTAATGAGCAGCGATGAATTAAGAGCCTTGGTGGCTCGTCAACAGTCTATAGCTTGTAAAGTCAGAATCAACTCTTACTCCTACAGGGTCTATTTATCGGAGGTCATGAAGATTCCAGTCAAAGATCTCATGAGAGAAGTGAATAAATACTGAGTCGGGGGCGCTTGATGAGTTACTTGAGAGTTTCGGTTCCCTAGGTCATCGACCGATGCGCTAACGCAACTGAGCCATCCCCCCATCAAGTCCAAAGCAGGGCGATTACTCATCCCAAAATATGGGATTGGTATTTATATATTGAGATTTTGACCCGCCCAGGTTTATAGTCCGTCGCACTCACTGCCAAAAACAAAACAGGTGAAGCGATGCAGGCGCAATTGATCGCGCTCGATTGGGGGACAACCTCATTACGTGCTTACAAACTCGCGGCGGACGGTGTGGTGCTGGAGCAGCGTGCGCTGTCGTCCGGGATCATGCAGTTGCCCAAGACTCCGCGAATCATCCACGGTCGTGAATGCGCCGATGGTTTTGAACTGGCCTTCGACGAAGCCTGCGGTGACTGGCTCGACGCGCAGCCGGATCTGCCGGTGATCGCTTGCGGTATGGTCGGCAGTGCCCAGGGCTGGCGCGAAGCGGCTTACTGCGAGACGCCGGCCGACGTCGCCCATCTCGGAAATTCCCTACAGAGCGTTATCAGTCTTCGCGGCACGCCAGTGCATATCGTCCCGGGCGTGATCCAGCGTTCGCGGCTGCCGAATGTGATGCGCGGCGAAGAAACCCAAGTCCTCGGCGTGCTGCAAAGTCTGCCGGCCGAGGCGGGTAACGATCTGTTGATCGGCCTGCCCGGCAGCCACTCGAAATGGGTGGAAGTGGTCGATGGCCGCATCACGCATTTCGACACCTTCATGACTGGCGAAGTCTTCGCCGTACTCAGCGAACACAGCATTCTTGGCCGTACCCAACAGCCGAGCCTGACTTTCGACGCACAGGCATTTGACCGTGGCGTGCAAATCGCGCTGTCGGCGGATGCCGAGCTCGGTGTGCTCTCGACCCTGTTCAGCGCCCGTACCCTCGGCCTCACTGGTGAACTGATCCCGACTGCTCAGGCGGATTATCTGTCCGGTCTGATGATCGGCCACGAGTTGGCCGCGCTCGCCAATGTGCAGCGGCGCCGGCGCAATCAAGCGAATCTTCCATCGATCGTACTCATCGGCAATGCGCAACTGTGCACGCGTTATCGCCGTGCCCTCGACGCCTGCGGCTTTGCTCGGGTGACGCTGGCCGAGCAGGCGACCGAGCGTGGCCTGTGGCAACTGGCGCGTGCCGCCGGACTGATCGATTCCTCATCCCGTTAACCCTGACTGGAGGCCTGACATGCTCAAGCAAGCACTGGCACAAAACGGTCTGATCGCGATTCTGCGTGGCCTGCAACCGCAGGAAGCGGCGGCTGTCGGAGAAGTCCTTTATTCCGCCGGATTTCGCGTCATCGAAGTACCGCTCAATTCCCCATCGCCGTACGACAGTATCCGCATTCTGCGTGATGCGCTGCCCGCCGATTGCCTGATCGGTGCCGGCACGGTGCTCACCCCCGAGCAGGTCGAGCAGGTCAAAGCTGCTGGCGGACAAGTGATCGTTATGCCCCACTGCGATGCCAAGGTGTTGCGCGCGGCGAAAGCGGCGGGGCTGTACTTGTCGCCGGGCGTGGCGACGCCGACCGAAGCCTTCGCCGCGCTGGCCGAGGGTGCGGACATTCTCAAGCTGTTCCCGGCCGAGCAGATGGGGCCGGCAGTCGTCAAAGCCTGGCTTGCGGTGTTGCCGGCCGGCACGGTGCTGGCGCCGGTCGGCGGCATTACCCCGGACAACATGCAGGCCTTTATCGACGCTGGCGTGAAAGGTTTCGGCCTCGGTTCCGGCCTGTTCAAACCGGGCATGACGCCCGAGCAGGTGGCGGTCAATGCCAAGGCCTACGTGGCTGCCTGGAAAGCCCTGCGTTAAAGACTTTTTGGCGCTGTGTGCGCTGCATCTAATAAAAGCTGCATTTACAAAAGAGAGCAGAGATGAAAATCACCAAACTCACGACCTTCATCGTTCCGCCGCGCTGGTGCTTCCTCAAGGTCGAAACCGACGAGGGCGTGACCGGTTGGGGCGAGCCTGTGGTCGAAGGGCGCGCGCACACGGTCGCCGCTGCGGTGGAAGAATTGTCCGACTACCTGATCGGTAAAGACCCACGCAACATCGAAGACATCTGGACCGTGCTCTATCGCGGCGGCTTCTACCGCGGCGGCGCGATCCATATGAGTGCGCTGGCCGGTATCGACCAGGCCCTGTGGGACATCAAGGGCAAGGCCCTCGGCGTCTCGGTCAGCGACCTGCTCGGTGGCCAGGTGCGCGACAAGATCCGTGTCTACTCGTGGATCGGCGGCGACCGCCCGGCTGACACCGCGCGTGCGGCGAAAGAGGCGGTGAGCCGTGGTTTCACTGCGGTGAAAATGAACGGCACCGAAGAGCTGCAGTTCCTCGACACGTTCGAAAAGGTCGATCTCGCCTTGGCCAACGTTGCCGCCGTGCGTGACGCGGTCGGGCCGAACGTCGGCATCGGCGTCGACTTCCATGGCCGCGTGCACAAGCCGATGGCCAAGGTGCTGATGAAGGAACTCGACCCTTACAAACTGATGTTCATCGAAGAGCCGGTACTCAGCGAAAACTACGAAGCGCTGAAAGAACTGGCGCCGCTGACCAGCACACCGATTGCCCTCGGCGAGCGGCTGTTCTCGCGCTGGGATTTTAAACGGGTGTTGAGCGAAGGCTACGTCGACATCATCCAGCCGGACGCGTCCCACGCCGGCGGCATCACCGAAACCCGCAAGATCGCCAACATGGCCGAAGCCTACGACGTCGCGCTGGCGCTGCATTGCCCGTTGGGGCCGATTGCGCTGGCGGCGTGTTTGCAACTCGACGCGGCTTGTTACAACGCGTTTATCCAGGAGCAGAGCCTGGGCATCCATTACAACGAGAGCAATGACTTGCTCGACTATGTGAAGGACCCGCGGGTGTTCGACTACGATCAGGGCTTCGTGAAAATTCCGAACGGCCCGGGGCTGGGCATCGAGATCAACGAGGAATACGTGATCGAACGCGCCGCCGTCGGCCACCGCTGGCGCAACCCGATCTGGCGCCATGCCGATGGCAGCTTTGCCGAGTGGTAAGTCGTCTGCGAAACACCACAATCCCAATGTAGGAGTGAGCCCGCTCGCGATTCGGTTTTACATCCGGAATGTTTGTGACTGACAGAGCGCTATCGCGAGCAGGCTCACTCCTACAGGGATTTGTGCAAGGCCTCAGGCCGACCTCAATAAACATAAAAAGAGGCTCTCCTCATGCAAACGCACACCCTCTCCGGGCAGGCGTCTTTAGTCACGCCCAGCCGCAAGCGGTTTTTCATCATGGTGTTGCTGTTCATCACCGTGGTCATCAACTACCTCGACCGCAGTAACCTGTCGATTGCCGCACCGGCGCTGACCAGTGAGCTGGGCATTGATCCGGTACACGTCGGGCTGATCTTCTCCGCTTTCGGCTGGACTTATGCCGCGATGCAGATCCCCGGCGGCTGGCTGGTCGATCGCGTGCCGCCTCGGATCCTTTATAGCGTCGCGCTGCTGCTGTGGTCGGTGGCCACGGTGATGCTCGGTTTCGTCAGCAGCTTCATCGCACTGTTCGTGCTGCGCATGGCCGTCGGTGCGCTGGAAGCGCCGGCCTATCCGATCAACAGCCGCGTGGTCACCACCTGGTTTCCCGAGCGCGAACGCGCCACGGCGATCGGTTTCTACACCTCCGGGCAGTTCGTCGGTCTGGCCTTCCTGACGCCAGTGCTGGCGTGGCTGCAACATGAATTCGGCTGGCACATGGTGTTCGTCGCCACCGGCGCCGTGGGTATTCTGTGGGCGCTGATCTGGTACGCGGTGTATCGCGAGCCGCGCGATTTCAAAGGCGCCAATGAGGCGGAAATCGATCTGATCCGCGAGGGTGGCGGGCTGGTCGATATCCAGGCTGACGCGGCCAAGGTCAAAGCCAGATTCAGCTGGACCGATCTGGGCATCGTCCTCAGCAAACGCAAGTTGTGGGGCATCTACCTCGGCCAGTTCTGCCTGAACTCGACCCTGTGGTTCTTCCTCACCTGGTTCCCGACCTACCTGGTGAAATATCGCGGCATGGACTTCATCAAGTCCGGCCTGCTCGCGTCGCTGCCGTTTCTCGCCGCGTTCGTGGGGGTGTTGTGTTCGGGATTCTTTTCCGACTTCCTCATCCGCCGTGGCTACACCGTGGGCTTCGCGCGCAAGTTGCCGATCATTGGCGGGCTGCTGATTTCGACCTCGATCATCGGCGCCAACTTCGTCGAGTCGACGCCGCTGGTGATCGCCTTCCTGGCCTTGGCATTTTTCGGCAACGGTCTGGCCTCGATCACCTGGTCGCTGGTGTCGACGCTGGCGCCGGCGCGTTTGCTCGGCTTGACCGGCGGCGTGTTCAACTTCATCGGCAACCTCTCGGCGATCGCGACGCCAATCGTGATCGGCTTCCTCGCCAGCGGCGATTCGTTCGCGCCGGCGATTACCTACATCGCCGTGCTCGCGCTGGTCGGTGCCCTGTCCTACGTGCTGCTGGTGGGCAAGGTCGAGCGTATCGAGTTGTAGTGCCCTGCGTCGGGCGACCATAATGCCGCCCGTTCCTTCGCTCAACGGTAAAAGGCTGGATATGCAGGAAGACGCCCCGGAAAAAACCAAGGACGCCGCGCCCACCGGCACCCAGACGCTGCTGCGCGGCCTCGGTGTAGTCCAAGCGGTGGCCAGCGGCGCACGTGATCTCAAGGAGATCGCCCGGCTGATCGGCACCACGCGCAGCACCACCCATCGGCTGGCCAGTTGCCTGGTCGACGAGCGTTATCTGCGCGTGGTCCCGCAAATCGGTTATCTGCTTGGGCCGAAGCTGATCGAACTGGGCTTTCAGGCCCGCGAAGAGTTGCCGCTGGTGACCCTAGCCGGGCCGTATCTGGACGAGTTGTCGGCGCTGACCGGCGATACCGTGCATCTGGGCATTCGCGAAGGCGACGAGGTGTTGTATCTGCTGAAGAATCCTGGGCGCAACGGCCCGGAAATGCGCTCTCGGGTCGGCCATCGCATGCCGCTGGTGCGCACCGGGATCGGCAAGGCATTGATGCTCGATGACTCGCCGCAGGATTGGCGGCGGCTGTATGACATCAGCCTTCCGGCGGGTGGCAAAAGTCAGTTCTGGCCGCAGCATCCCCAGCAGTCGTGGGAACAGCTCGAGCAGCGCATGGGCGAGTACGTCACCGGTGGCTACGCCTTCGATCTGGAAGACAACGAACCGTCGATCCGCTGCGTGGCGGCGCCGATTCGCGATGCGAGCAAGGGCATTGTCGCCGCGATCAGCATCGCCAGCACCGTGCCATACATGCCGCTGGAAAAAATGGCCGAGTTGATCCCCCTGCTCAAAGGGGTCACAACCCGGCTGTCGGCGGAGCTTGGCTTGAAGGTGTAAGCCGTGAAGGTTTAAGCCTTCAGCGTCGCCATGTCGATGACGAAACGGTACTTCACGTCACCGGCAATCATCCGCGCGTAGGCTTCGTTGATATTGCGGATGTCGAGCATTTCGATGTCGCAGGTGATGTTGTGCTCGGCGCAGAAATCCAGCACCTCCTGGGTTTCGGCGATACCGCCGATCAGCGAGCCGGCCAGTACGCGACGGCTCATCACCAGTTTGCCGGCGTGGACCGGCGGGTTCACCGGCTCGATCAGACCGACCAGAATGTGCACGCCATCGAAGCGCAAGGTGTCGAGGTACGGGTTGAGGTCGTGCTGTACCGGAATGGTGTCGAGCAGAAAGTCGAAATAACCGGCCGCGGCCTTCATCTGTTCTGCGTCGGTGGAGACGATGACGTGATCGGCGCCCTGACGGCGACCTTCTTCAGCCTTGCTTGCCGAGCGGGTAAACAGCGTGACTTCCGCGCCCATGGCTTTGGCGAACTTGATGCCCATGTGACCGAGGCCACCCATGCCGAGAATCCCGACCTTGTCACCGGCCTTGACGCCGTAGTGCTTGAGCGGCGAGTAGGTGGTGATGCCGGCGCAGAGAATCGGTGCGGCGCTGGCCAGCGCCAGGCGTTCCGGGATGCGCACGACAAAGTGTTCGCTGACCACGATGCTGTCCGAATAACCGCCCATGGTGTTGCTGCCATCGACCCGGTCCGGGGTGGCGTAAGTCATGGTCGGGCCTTCGAGGCAATATTGCTCGAGGTTCGCCTGGCACGCTTCGCAACTGCGGCAGGAATCGACCATGCAGCCGACGCCAACCAGATCGCCTACCTTGTGACGGGTGACATTCGCACCGACAGCGGTGACTTTTCCGACGATCTCGTGGCCGGGCATCAGCGGATAAACGGCGATGCCCCATTCGTTGCGGGCCTGATGGATGTCGGAGTGGCAGACGCCGCAGTAGAGAATTTCGATCGCCACGTCGTCCGCGCGCGGGCTGCGGCGTTCGAATTTCATCGGGGCGAGGGGAGTGGTGGCCGATTGGGCGGCATAGCCGATGGCGGTGTACATGAGTGACCTCGCAAAAACAGTGACAAGTGAGGCGGTGAATTCTGGGCGCCGGGCGCGGGTGCGGCCATGACGATTTCTCCGGGTCTCATGCCTAATCCTCCGGGATGCGGGTTGCGGCGGTCGTATTGGCCAGCAGATCTGCGATCATGTTTTCATCCCCTTTTCCTGATTTTTTTACGAAGACCTATTCGATGCAGTTGACCCGTCATCTTGATGCCAATGCCCGGCTGGTTTCGCTGATCGAACCGCTGGCGCTGCGCGATGGCTACAGCCAGACCGGCCTGCCCGGTGTGCAGATTTTGCGCGCCAGTTGCGACGTCGCCCGCGGCCCGCACATTTACGAGCCGAGCCTGATGATCATCGCCCAGGGCAGCAAACTGGCGTTTCTCGGCCCACGCACCATGGAATACGGGGCTGGGCATTACCTGATCCAGGCGCTGCCGGTGCCGTTCGAATGCGAAACCTTTGCCTTGCCCGATGCGCCGTTGCTTGGGGTCTCGGTGGCGATCGATCGCGTACTGCTCGGCGAACTGGTGCTGGCCATGGGGCTGGCGCCGGGGCGGCATATTCCGGCGCAGACACCGGAGTCGATGACCTCGGTGGTGCTCGATGACGGCATGCGCGGTTGCGTCGAACGCCTCCTCAGCTGTCTGCACGATCCGCTGGAATGCCAGATTCTCGGCCCGGCGCGGGTCCGCGAATTATTGTTCGTCGCGCTGCGCGGGCCGCAAGCAGATGTGTTGCGCGCGCTGGTCGAGCAACAAGGGCAATTCGCCCGGGTGGCGGCGTCGATCAGCCATCTGCATGCGCACTACACCGAGCCGCTGAATGTCGAGACCCTCGCCGGTTGCGCGAACATGAGCGTGTCGACCTTCCACGAGCATTTCAAACGCAGCACGTTGTTGTCGCCGGTGCAGTATCTCAAGCGTTTGCGCTTGTTGAAGGCGCAGACGCTGCTGGTGGCGGAAGGGCTGGGGGTGGCACAGGTGGCGCATCGGGTGGGGTATCAGAGCACGTCGCAGTTCAGCCGCGAGTACAAGCGCTACTTCGAACGTAGCCCGGGCGATGAGCGCGCTGCTTGAGCCGACGATAATCCCCTGTGGGAGTGAGCCTGCTCGCGATAGCGGTGTATCAGTTGACGATGATGCTGACTGAAGCACCGCTATCGCGAGCAGGCTCGCTCCTACATTGGTTCGGCGGTGTTGCAGGAATTTTGGGCAACAAAAAGGCCCCCATTTCGGGAGCCTTGTTGTTCAGCGCGTCGACTTACATGTTCGGATAAGTCGGGCCGCCGGCACCTTCCGGCGCCACCCAGGTGATGTTCTGCGCAGGGTCCTTGATGTCACAGGTCTTGCAGTGCACGCAGTTCTGGGCGTTGATCTGGAAGCGCTTCTCGCCGTCTTCCTTGGTGATCACTTCGTATACGCCGGCCGGGCAGTAGCGCTGCGCCGGTTCGTCGTACAGCGGCAGGTTCTTGCTGATCGGGATGCTCGGGTCGGTCAGCTTCAAGTGGCACGGCTGTTCTTCTTCGTGGTTGGTACCGGAGATGAACACCGAGCTGAGTTTGTCGAAACTCAGTTTGCCGTCGGGTTTCGGATAGTCGATCTTCTTGCAGTCGGCCGCGAGCTTGAGGCAGGCGTAATCCGGCTTGGTGTCGCGCAGGGTGAACGGCAGTTTGCCGCCGAAGATGTTCTGGTCCAGCCAGTTGAAACCGCCGCCGATGATCGCGCCGTACTTGTGAATCGCCGCGCCGAAGTTGCGGCTGGCGAACAGTTCTTCGTGCAGCCAGCTGTTCTTGAACGCGTCGACGTAAGTCGTCAGTTCGACCGTGCAATCCTGCTCGGCGAACAGCGCATCTGCCACCGATTCAGCCGCGAGCATGCCGGACTTCATCGCAGTGTGGCTGCCTTTGATCTTGGCGAAGTTCAGGGTGCCGAGGTCGCAACCGATCAGCGCGCCGCCCTTGAAGACCATTTTCGGCAGCGAGTTCAGGCCGCCCTTGGCGATGGCGCGGGCGCCGTAGCTGACGCGCTTGCCGCCTTCCAGGTATTGCTTGAGCACCGGGTGATGCTTGAGGCGCTGGAATTCGTCGAATGGCGACAGGTAAGTGTTGCTGTAGGACAGGTCGACGATCAGACCGACCACTACCTGATTGTTTTCCAAGTGATAAAGGAACGAGCCGCCGGTGTTCTCGGTGCCCATGATGTCCAGCGGCCAGCCTGCGGTGTGCACCACCAGGCCTGGCTGATGCTTGGCCGGGTCGATTTCCCAGATTTCCTTCAGACCGATGCCGTAATGCTGAACGTCCGCATCGCTGTCGAGGTTGTAGCGCTTGATCAGTTGCTTGCCGATGTGGCCACGGCAGCCTTCGGCGAACAGCGTGTATTTGCCACGCAATTCCATGCCCGGGGTGTACAGGCCTTCTTTCGGATGGCCTTCGCGATCGACGCCCAGATCACCGGTGATGATCCCGCGCACCACGCCGTTTTCATCAATCAGCGCTTCCTGAGCGGCGAAGCCCGGGTAGATTTCCACACCGAGGTTTTCGGCCTGTTGAGCCAGCCAGCGGCACAGGTTGCCGAGGGAGATAATGTAGTTGCCTTCGTTGTGCATGGTCTTGGGCACAAAGAAGTCGGGGATCTTCTGCGCGCTGTCGGCGTTTTTCAGCACGAAAATGTCATCGCGCGTGACTGGCGTGTTCAGCGGTGCGCCGAGTGCTTTCCAGTCTGGAAACAGTTCGTTCAATGCGCGGGGTTCGAACACCGCACCGGAGAGGATGTGCGCGCCGACTTCGGAGCCTTTTTCGACCACGCAGACGCTGATTTCCTTACCGGCGTCAGCGGCCTTCTGCTTCAAGCGGCAGGCGGCGGACAGACCAGCGGGGCCGGCACCGACGATGACGACGTCGAATTCCATGTATTCGCGTTCCACAGGCTATCTCCTACTCAAGGCTCAACAGTTTTTTTTCTGATTTGGAGGTTTGATGTCGCTTCCGTATTGCCTTTACGTTAACGTCAAAGGGAATATTGGCGAATCTACCTTTCTCTCTAGGCGGCGCATTATATCTACACCACTCCTAGCGTCCAATACAAACGTTTGTTTGAATCGCCTCCAGCCCTGATAAATCAAAGAAGCGCGGCTTATGACAGGGCATTTTGGCGTATTGACCAGAATGGGCGTTCCGGTCAAGATACGGGCGGTTTTGCGCTCGCCGTAGGCAGACTGGCGGTTTCAAGAGCACCTCTAAAGACAGGGCACAGGCAGTAGACGGTGATGCGCAGCGCAAGTCCGGCGCGCAGTTTACACAGCGTGGGAATGAATGACCCGGCAGTCACCCCTGACGAACGGTCATCTCCCTTCGCCAAGTGAATCACCTCACATTCAAGCCGGCGTTTTTAGAGGTGCCCTTGTCGCCCGATGAGCATCATCCGCCAGGTTCGCCTAGGCGACTTTCTTTTCACCGGAGAGTAACGAGGAATCCATGAAGGTTCTTGTAGCTGTCAAACGCGTTGTGGATTACAACGTCAAGGTCCGCGTCAAGGCGGACAATTCCGGCGTCGACCTCGCCAACGTCAAGATGTCGATGAACCCATTCTGCGAAATCGCCGTGGAAGAAGCCGTTCGCCTGAAAGAGAAGGGCGTTGCGACTGAAATCGTCGTCGTCTCGATCGGCCCGACCACCGCTCAGGAGCAGCTGCGTACCGCACTGGCTCTGGGTGCCGACCGCGCCATCCTCGTCGAATCCGCTGAAGACCTGACTTCGCTGGCCGTGGCCAAGCTGCTCAAGGCCGTCGTCGACAAGGAACAGCCTCAGCTGGTGATCCTTGGCAAACAGGCGATCGACAGCGACAACAACCAGACCGGTCAGATGCTCGCTGCACTGAGCGGCTACGGTCAGGGCACGTTCGCTTCGAAAGTCGAAGTCTCCGGCGACAGCGTTGCCGTGACCCGCGAGATCGACGGCGGCGCGCAGACCGTTTCGCTGAAACTGCCGGCCATCGTCACCACCGACCTGCGTTTGAACGAGCCGCGCTATGCGTCTCTGCCAAACATCATGAAAGCCAAGAAGAAGCCTCTCGAAGTGCTGACTCCGGACGCTTTGGGCGTTTCCACCGCCTCCACCAACAAGACTCTGAAAGTCGAAGCGCCGGCAGCACGCAGCGCAGGCATCAAGGTCAAGTCGGTGGCTGAACTGGTCGAGAAACTGAAAAACGAAGCGAAGGTAATCTAAAAATGACTATCTTGGTAATCGCTGAACACGACAACAAAGTGCTGGCCCCGGCCACACTGAACACCGTGGCCGCCGCTGCCAAAATCGGCGGCGACATCCACGTGCTGGTGGCAGGTCAGGGCGCTGGCCCGGTGGCCGAAGCCGCGGCGAAAATCGCTGGCGTGAGCAAGGTCCTCAACGCTGACAACGCCGCCTACGCGCATCAGTTGCCGGAAAACATCGCGCCGCTGGTAGCCGAACTCGGCGCTGGCTACAGCCACATCCTGGCTGCCGCGACCTCCAACGGCAAAAACATCCTGCCGCGCGTTGCTGCTGCGCTGGACGTTGACCAGATATCCGAGATCATCTCGGTGGAAAGCTCTGACACCTTCAAGCGTCCGATCTACGCCGGTAACGCCATCGCTACCGTGCAATCGACTGCTGCGATCAAAGTGATCACCGTGCGCGCCACCGGTTTCGACCCGGTTGCCGCTGAAGGTGGTTCGGCTGCCGTTGAAGCGGTTGGCGCTGCCCACGACGCCGGTACGTCGAGCTTCGTCAGCGAAGAGCTGGCCAAGTCCGATCGTCCTGAGCTGACCGCTGCAAAGATCGTCGTTTCCGGCGGTCGTGGCATGCAGAATGGCGACAACTTCAAACACCTGTACGCTCTGGCCGACAAGCTCGGCGCAGCTGTTGGCGCTTCCCGCGCTGCGGTCGACGCAGGTTTCGTACCGAACGACATGCAGGTCGGTCAGACCGGCAAGATCGTTGCGCCGCAGCTGTACATCGCCGTCGGTATCTCCGGCGCGATCCAGCATCTGGCCGGTATGAAAGACTCCAAAGTGATCGTTGCGATCAACAAGGACGAAGAAGCGCCGATCTTCCAGGTGGCCGATTACGGTCTGGTGGCTGATCTGTTCGAAGCAGTACCTGAGCTGGAGAAGCTGGTCTAATCCGGCGGCTTCACTTATAAAGAGCCCGGCCTGTTGGTCGGGCTTTTTTTTGTCTCGGATTTGAGTGGGGAGCGGTTTGCCATGGATCTGCGCTGCGGATGGTTGTTGGGATTGATGCTGTTGCCAGGTCTGGCCACGGCCGCTGGCAAGTGCGAGCGCCTGGTCGTCACCGGCAGCCCGGATGCGCCGCCGTACCTGTGGCAGGACCCGCAAAACCCCAAGCGCTTGATCGGTGCCAGTGCCGATCTGTTGCAGCAAGTGGCCAAGGACCTCGGCATCAAAGTCGATCTGCTGTATGCCGGTAAACGCTCGCAAGCGCTCGATGAAGTGCGCAGCGGGCGCATGGACATGCTCGCCGACGCACCGCTGACCGTGAATGAGCTGGAAAACCTCGACTTCATTCATCCGCCACTGCTGGAAAACGACTATCTGGTGTGGACGCGCAAAGGCTCGACGCTGACCTATGCCGAGGCGGTCGATCTGAAAGGCCATACCGGCGCGGTGTCGGAAAAGTCTCGGATGACCCAGGCATTCGGCACTTTCGCCGAGCAGAATCTGACTCTGACGCGGACAGCCAACCTTACCCAGGCCCTACAGAAACTTCTGTTGGGCGAGGTGGAATATGTCCTCGCCGGACGTTACTCAGGCCTGGCCGCCGCGCAGACATTGGGCATGACCAGCGATCTGTTGGCGTTCGAGCAACCCATTGATCGTCCGGGGCTGTTCCTCGCGGTTTCCCATAACTCGGCCTGCAACGATCCGTGGTTGCGCGGACAGCTCGCCAAAAAGATGACAGAATTGCCCGCGTCCGGACTGACGGAAGCCGCGCTGCAACGCAACATCGAGCGCTGGAAGGCGCAACAGCAACAGCCGCCACAACCTGTCAGTGCCCCAAAACAGTAGGGATTCTTAGTGAGTATTCGACCTCTTTTCGCGGCTGTGGCCGTTCTGGCCCTGGCCGGGTGCGCAACCGATCCGGCACCCAGTGAACAAATGCGTCTGACCGAACAGGCCATCGTGCAGGCCAAGGCAGTCGGCGCCACCGCTGACGAAGTGCCGGAAATGCAACTGGCCGAAACCAAGTACAACCGCGCCAAAGGCAACATGGCGGACGAGTCCTATCGCAATGCGCGCATGCGTGCCGAGCAGGCCGAACTGGATGCACGTCTGGCCGAAGCCAAGGTGCTGACGAAAAAAAGCGAAGAGCAACTCAATGTGCTCAATACCCGCATTGTCCGCCTGCGCAAGCAGCTGCAACTGGGGGAAGCGCAATGAGCCTCAGATCCAACGCTATTGGCATTCTGCTGCTCGCCGGGTGCGCGAGCCTTTACGGCTGCGCCGGCCAGCACAGCGAGGCGGCGCTGCAACAGGCCGGGGCTGATTTCCAGAAGGTCAAGGAAGATTCCAACGTGCTGCGGATTGCGCCGAAAGACGTGATCCGCGCCGGTGAATCCCTGGCCCGCGCCGATCGTCTGTCGACTTATTGGGGCAGCGGCGCTGACGTTGTGCATTACGCCTACCTGAGCCAGCGCTACAGCGAAATCGCTCGCGAGCACACCAACCAGGCACTCAACGAGGAGCAGGCGGCCAGGCTCGAACTGGAGCGGCAGCGCCTGCAACTGGCCCTGCGCGAGTCGAAACTGCTCAGCGTGCAGCAGCAAGGCAAGTGGCTGGAGGAACAGATCGTGGCGCTGGCCACCACGCAGACCGATCGTGGTCTGGTGATGACTCTCGGTGATGTGTTGTTCGACACCGGCGAAGCGGAACTGAAAAACTCCGCCAACCGTGTCGTGTTGAAGATCGTTCAGTTCCTGCAACTGAACCCCAAGCGCGTGGTGCGCATCGAGGGCTATACCGACAGCACGGGCGGCAAGCAGGAAAACCTCAAACTGTCCCGCGACCGCGCGCAATCGGTGGCTGACGTGCTGGTCGATCTGGGTGTCGATGAAAAACGCATTCAGGTCGAAGGGTACGGCGACCAGTTCCCGGTCGACGCCAACGCTTCCGAGCGCGGCAGGGCACAGAACCGCCGGGTGGAAATTGTTTTCTCCGACGAAAAAGGCCAGCTCGGCGCCGCCCGCTGAGGGTTGCGTCTCTGGGAAGCCCGGCCTGTCATGCAGTGCCGGGCTTTTTTACGTCTGTCGATTGCCGCGCAAAACCGTACAGATGGGGCAGACACCGCACTGTACGGTCGAGTAATCTGGCAACTGTCCCAGTACACTTCTAAACTGTTCCGGTATTGTTTCACACAAGAATAAAACGCCCGTGAAATCGAGTGCTGCGTCATGACCAATCTCTTGCTCTACCAACGTATTGCTCAGCAACTGGCCGAGGACATCCGCCGTGGTGTCTATCAACCCGGCGAGCGCGTGCCTTCGGTGCGCAAGATGAGTTCGCAGCTCAATGTCAGCCACGCGACGGTGTTGCAGGCGTATGCCAACCTCGAAGACCAGGGCCTGATCCGCGCGCGTCCGCAATCGGGTTATTACGTGCACCAGACCCCCGCGCTGACCGCGCCGACCCCGGACATCGCTCGGGTCGAGCGGCCGGGGCTGGTCACGCGCAGCAGCATCATTCAACAGGTGCTGGTCGAGTCCCGCCGCGAAGGTGTGTTTCCCCTGGGTGCTGCGGTACCGAGTGTCGATTATTTGCCGGTGCGTGCCCTGCATCAGCAGCTCGCCAAGGTCACCCGATTCCACAGTCCGCGGGCGTTCAGCTACATGTTCAGCCCCGGTTTCGAACCGCTGCGCCGGCAGGTCGCGATCCGCATGCGTGACGCCGGCGTGGTGGTCGATCCGTCGGAAGTGGTGATCACCCACGGCTGTGTCGATGCCCTGCAGATGTCATTGCGCGTGCTGACCCGGCCGGGCGATCTGATCGCTGCGGAATCACCGACCTATTACGGCCTGCTGCAACTGGCCGATCTGCTTGGCCTGAAAGTCATCGAAATTCCCAGCGACCCCGCTACCGGCATGAGCCTGGAAGCCTTGCAACTGGCCGCCAACCAATGGTCGATCAAGGCACTGGTGCTGACCACGCGATTGAGTAATCCCCTCGGCGGAACCATGCCGGAAGAGCGGCAGAAACAGTTGCTGCGGCTGGCCTCGGATTTCGACATTCAGATTGTCGAAGACGATATCTACGGCGAACTGATGTTCGAGCAAGGCCGCACCAAAGCGCTGAAAGCCTATGACCGGCTGGATCGGGTGATCTACTGCTCGAGCTTCTCCAAAACCTTGTCGCCAGGTGTGCGCATCGGCTGGATGATCGCTGGCAAGTACCAGCAGGAAATCCAGCGACTGCAAACCTTCAGCACCCATTCGGCGTGCAGCGTTACGCAAATGGCGATCGCCGCCTATCTGGAAAACGGCGGTTATGACCGGCATTTACGGTACATCCGCCAGGAATACCGAAAAAACCTCAGCGCGTTCCAGCTGGCGGTGCAGCAGCACTTCCCCGAGGGCACGCAAATGTCCCGGCCCACCGGCGGTTTCATCCTGTGGGGGAGCTTGCCGGGACGGGTCAACACCCAGGAGTTGCATGTCCGCGCGCTGCAACAAGGCATCAGCATCGCGCCGGGGCTGATCTTCAGTAACACCGAGCAGTTCAACCACTGTATCCGCCTCAATTGCGGCATTCCGTGGAATCGCGAGGCGGAGCGGGCACTGATGACGCTGGGTCTGTTGGCGACGCAACTGTGTCAGGAAACCGCTGGCGGTTTCTGAACGAGGGGGCAGGTGATGCTTGTCATGTGACGCACAACAGGCGAGCATGTGGCCCTCTGCCGTTAGTTCGTTGGGTCCATGAAAGCCATTGTTCCTGCCGCGTGGGTATTGTTGGGTTGGCTGATGATCGGTCAGGTACCGGGTGTCATGGCGGCCGCAGCCCAGGAAAAACCGGCAGCGACGAGTACGACGAACAAAACCGTGAAAACCGCGGCTCCAGCAAAAAAAGCCCAGGCAAAAAAAAACGCCACAGTGAAGAAGCGCCGCCCGGTTGCCTCGAAATCGAAATCCGCCAGCGAAGTGGCGAAGACCAAATTGCCGCCGGCAAAACTCGATCTCAGCCTGCCCAAGGATATGGTTGAAGAGTTGAAGCCCAAGGGCACGGTGGAGCTGCCCAAGCGCGAGGCGATCCTGCCGCAGATGTTCGGTGAGAAGGACGCCGGTTTCCAGCTCAACGGCCGCTTGCTCAGCAACGAAATGCAGTTGCAACTGCGCAATGAAGCGCGACGCGATGTGGAAGGCGCCGCGCTGGATTTTGAATTCAAACAATAGAACGGGTCATCTGTGATGCGCAGACCAGACGCTTCGTCGGAGACTGCCCGGTCACTTTTACTTATCGTTGAAAACCCGCTTCCAGCAATTTGAAACAGCCGTTTTAGCGGTTACTCTGTTCCCCGTCTCTTTACACATCGCCCGTCCCGAGGATCTGTACGTCATGAAATGCCGCGAAGGCTGTGGCGCTTGCTGCATTGCCCCCTCCATCAGTTCACCGATCCCCGGCATGCCCCAAGGCAAGCCCGCCGGCGAACGTTGCGTGCAACTGTCGGTCGATAACCTGTGCAGCATTTTCGGCCGTCCGGAACGTCCGCCTGTGTGCTCGGGTTTCGCTGCGGATGTCGAGGTCTGCGGCAGCAGCTCGGAAGAAGCGATCAGATTGATCGGCTGGTGGGAGCAGATGACGGCGGCGTGATGTGTTCACCAACGGAACTTCAACAATAAGGAATAACACTATGGGTTCGCTGCATCGTATCGCTGTGTTGTGTGGTCTGACTGCCGTACTTGCTACTTCGGTCGCCCAGGCGGAAGACTGGAAGGTCGCCAAGAACGAAGACGGTATCAAGGTTTCCCTGAGTGAAATACCCGGTTCGGACTACAAGTCCTATCAGGGCGTCGCGCTGATGAAGACCACCATCGCCAAACTGCGCGCCTTGCAGGAAGACGTCTCCGGCGCCTGCGCCTGGATTCACGAGTGCAAGAGCCAGAAACTGCTCAAGCATGAAGG
Organism: Pseudomonas sp. RIT-PI-o; assembly: GCF_001297215.1. Classification (NCBI taxonomy): domain Bacteria; kingdom Pseudomonadati; phylum Pseudomonadota; class Gammaproteobacteria; order Pseudomonadales; family Pseudomonadaceae; genus Pseudomonas; species Pseudomonas sp. RIT-PI-o. The sequence goes on from NZ_LHPA01000005.1 coordinate 93,264, forward strand.
CGATCTGAGCTGGACCTATTCGCAATTCAATACACCATGGCCGGTGACCCCGCGTGATTCGGTGTTGAAGATCACCACTGTTGAAGGTGCCGATGGCAGCCTGACGCGGAATCTTGAAGGCGTGCCGACCTATCTGCCGGAAGAAAAAGGCTTCGTCCGGGTTCAGCAAGTCAAAGGCTTCTGGAAGTTCGTGCCTAAAGGCGATCAGGTCGAAGTGACCTATCAAGTACACACCGAGCCAGGTGGCAGCGTACCGGCGATGGTTGCCAACAAGTTCGTCGTCGATGCGCCATTCAATACGCTGAAAGCGCTGAAAGAACGCGCCGAGAAATAATCTTCGCGCTCTAAGCAAAACGCCCCGACCGGTTCGGGGCGTTTTGTTTTGTCTCTAAATTGTATTTCCAGATATGCGTTGCACGAAATTTTCACAAAGCCTTCAAGACAATTCGCCCGCACTTGTTGCCTGCAACAGCGCTGTCAGCCCTTTGAATGAAAGTCTCGAAGAGCAGGGCAGTAATCAATGGCAATGGTGTGAACGATCGTGCAACATTTGCGCACCGCGCACGCCCCGGGGTCTGGAATGACCAATAGAGGGCCTGGCGCCGCTGTATTTTTGCAACTTCAACTTCCAATGGGTCCTAAAACGACATGGCAAACCCGGACGCCCTGAATCAGCAGCGATCTTCTGCTCGCCTGCTGCAACCGACCGTCAAATCGCATCTGGCCTACACGCTGCTGTGCGCACTGGTCATGATGGTCATGTTTTCCGCGCTGCGCCTCGCGCTGCTGGTCTACAACCGCGAGATGATCCTCGACACCCCGGCCGCGACCTTCCTCGAAGCGTTCGTCAACGGTCTGCGTTTCGACCTGCGCCTGGTGGTGTACCTGTGCATTCCGCTGGTGCTGGCGCTGTTCAGCGCCCGGGCCATGGCCGCGCGCGGCTTCTTTCGCCTGTGGCTGACCATCGCCTCGAGCATCGCGCTGTTCCTCGGCCTGATGGAGATGGACTTCTACCGCGAGTTTCACCAGCGCCTCAACGGTCTGGTGTTCCAATACGTGAGAGAAGATCCGAAAACCGTGATGAGCATGCTCTGGTACGGTTTCCCGGTGGTGCGCTACCTGCTGGCGTGGGTCATCGGCACGGTCATTCTGACCCTGGCATTCAAGGGCGCCGACCGCGCCACCCGCCCGCGCGGCCCGTTCAGCGGCGGCAGCGTCAGCTCCCGTCAGGTTGCGCCGTGGTACACCCGCCTGGCGGTGTTTGTGGTCTGCCTGCTGATCTGCGTGGTTGCCGCCCGTGGCACCCTGCGTCAAGGCCCGCCAATGCGCTGGGGTGACGTGTACACCACTGATTCCAACTTCGCCAACCAGCTCGGTCTCAATGCCACGCTGTCGCTGATCGAGGCCGCCAAGTCGCGCAGGGGCGAAGATCGCGACAACATCTGGAAAGCCACGCTGCCGCAGGAACAGGCGCAGAAAATCGTGCGTGACATGCTGCTGATGCCTGACGACAAACTGGTCGACGCCGATATTGCCGCCGTGCGCCGTGATTACATGCCGCCAGCCGACAAGACCCTGCCGATCAAGAACGTTGTCGTGATCCTGATGGAAAGCATGGCCGGTCACTCGGTTGGCGCCCTGGGTGCTCCGGGCAACATCACCCCTTACCTGGACAAGCTGTCCAAGGAAGGCCTGCTGTTCGACCGTTTCTTCTCCAACGGTACGCACACCCACCAGGGCATGTTTGCGACCATGGCCTGCTTCCCGAACCTGCCCGGCTTCGAATACCTGATGCAGACTCCGGAAGGCAGCCACAAGCTGTCCGGCCTGCCGCAGGTGCTCAGTGCCCGCGACTACGACGACGTGTACGTCTACAACGGCGATTTCGCCTGGGACAACCAGTCGGGCTTCTTCAGCAACCAGGGCATGACCAACTTCGTTGGCCGTAACGATTTCGTCAATCCGGTTTTCTCCGATCCGACCTGGGGCGTGTCCGACCAGGACATGTTCGATCGTGGCCTGCAGGAGCTCAAGGCGCGGGAAAACGGCAAGCCGTTCTACGCCCTGCTGCAAACCCTGTCCAACCACACGCCGTACGCCTTGCCGACACCGTTGCCGGTCGAGCGCGTGACTGACCGTGGCAGCCTCAACGAACACCTGACCGCCATGCGTTACTCCGACTGGGCGCTCGGCCAGTTCTTCGAGAAGGCGCGCAAAGAGAAGTACTTCAACGAAACCCTGTTCGTCATCGTCGGCGACCACGGCTTCGGCAACGAGCGCCAGATCACTGAAATGGATCTGGGCCGCTTCAACGTGCCGATGCTGATGATCGCCCCGGGCATTCAGCAGAAGTTCGGTGCCCGTGACCATACCGTGGGCACGCAGATCGACATCGTGCCGACCATCATGGGCCGTCTCGGTGGTGAAGTGCGTCACCAGTGCTGGGGCCGTGACCTGCTCAACCTGCCGGAGGGCGACACCGGTTTCGGTGTGATCAAGCCATCGGGCAGCGAGCAGACCACCGCCATCGTCACCGCTGACCAGATTCTGGTGCTGCCGCGCGACAAGGACATGGGTCCGAAAATCTGGCAATACCAGCTCGGTGCCACTCCGCACGCCGAAGTTGTGCCAAATGCGCCGCGTACTGCCGAACTCAAACTCAAACTCGAGGCGTTCCTGCAAACCGCGACCAAAAGCCTGCTCGATAACACCGCCGGTGTGATTCACGGCAAGCCGGATTGATGACTCGTTGAAGTCCACGCAATAAAAAAGAGGCCCTTGAAAAAGGGCCTCTTTTTTTACAGCTTCAAATCGTCATATCTTGCCGAGTAACAACAGCACCAGCAGCACGACCAACACCACGCCGATAATGCCCGACGGGCCATAACCCCAACTTCTGGAGTGCGGGAAGACCGGCAGACCACCGATCAGCAACAGGATCAGGATGATGATTAGAATTGTGCCCATGGGTGATTTCCTTGTTCAGAGTCTGGAAGAGTCTTGACGCTCAGTGGGCAGCTGGATAGCAACTAAATTCCAGCCGGCTTACATGTTCCGACTTGCGCGAATGAAAAAAAATTCAATGTTTTTTTAATGTATTTGGATTGCTCTATTATTTCCTTTCCAGCGAAAAGATCGCAGCCTCGTTGCACTCGTCAGCTCCTACGGGATTGGATGGCGAAGTTGGCGGGGGCAGCAATCTTTTGATCCTCCATTCAGCAACTGGATGGAGCGTGGGCCGACGCAGTTCCTTCGCTACACTCGGCGCATCTCTCCCGGAACAACAAGGCTGTCCGCTATGCAAAATCGCATGATGATCACTGGTGCAGGCTCCGGCCTGGGTCGCGAAATCGCGCTGCGCTGGGCCCGTGAAGGCTGGCGGCTGGCCTTGTCCGATGTCAGTGAACCCGGCCTGCAGGAGACCCTCAAACTGGTGCGCGAGGCGGGCGGCGACGGTTTCATCCAGCGCTGCGATGTGCGTGATTACAGCCAGCTGACCGCGTTCGCCCAAGCCTGTGAAGAGAAGTTCGGCGGCATCGACATCATCGTCAACAATGCCGGGGTCGCCTCGGGTGGGTTTTTCAGCGAACTGTCCCTGGAAGACTGGGACTGGCAGATCGCGATCAACCTGATGGGCGTGGTCAAAGGCTGCAAGGCGTTCCTGCCACTGCTGGAACAGAGCAAGGGCAAGATCATCAACATCGCTTCCATGGCCGCGCTGATGCAAGGTCCGGCGATGAGCAACTACAACGTCGCCAAGGCGGGCGTGGTGGCATTGTCGGAAAGTCTGCTGATCGAACTGGCGCAGCAGGAAGTGGCGGTGCACGTGGTCTGCCCATCGTTCTTCCAGACCAACTTGCTCGATTCCTTCCGCGGCCCGACCCCGGCAATGAAAGCGCAGGTCGGCAAGTTGCTGGAAAGTTCGCCGATCAGTGCAGCCGATATTGCGGAATACATCTATCAGCAAGTCGCCGCCGGCGAGTTCATGATCCTGCCCCACGAACAAGGGCGCATGGCCTGGGCGCTCAAACAGAAAAATCCGCAACTGCTCTACAACGAGATGACTTCGATGGCGGAGAAAATGCGCGCCAAGGCCCGACAAAACAACGCGTGATCTTGTTCGTTGCCCGCCGCGTGGTTAGGGTGGCCGCCATGGTCACCCTGTCGAGACGCATTCCATGCTTAATTACCTGTGGTTCTTCCTGGCGGCGCTGTTTGAAATCGCCGGCTGTTTTGCTTTCTATTTGTGGCTGCGCCAGGGCAAAAGTGCGTTGTGGGTGATTCCCGCTTTACTTAGCCTGACCCTGTTCGCACTGTTGCTCACCCGTGTTGAAGCGGCCTACGCCGGGCGCGCCTATGCCGCGTATGGCGGGATCTACATCGTCGCTTCGATCGGCTGGCTCGCGGTCGTCGAACGGGTGCGCCCGCTGGGCTCGGACTGGATCGGCATGGCGCTGTGCGTGGTCGGTGCGAGTGTGATTCTGTTGGGGCCGCGCTTTTCCGCCGCCTGATACCTTTGTGCGAAGCGTCTGACGGCTGCGGGCGTGGGAGGCTGTAGGGCAAGACTGATTTGCTCGTCATGCATTGTGGAGCCGCTGTAAGCCGCGCATCTTCAGGGTTTGCCAGTCCTGAAGGATGAATCCCATGCTTGTACTCAGCCGTGTGGTCGGTGAGTTGATTTCAATCGGTGACGACATCACCCTGCGTGTTCTGTCGGTGAATGGCTCCAGCGTGCGCTTCGGCGTCGAGGCGCCGAAGAAAGTCCATGTGCACCGCGCCGAGGTCTATGACCGGATCAAGCGCAAGGAGGCCGCAGCGAAGGCTGGCTGACGGTTTCAGTCGAACAGATGCTTGGGTACGTCGTGCTTGAGCATCAACTGGCACTGTTCGCTTTCCGGGTCGAACACGATCAGCGCCTGACCTTTGGTCAATGCCTGGCGCACGCGCAGTACGCGGGTTTCCAGCGGGGTGTCATCGCCGTTGTCGGTACCGTCGCGGGTGACGAAATCCTCGATCAGGCGGGTGAGGGTGTCGACTTCAAGCGCGTCGTGGGGAATGAGCATGGGCACCTCGGTCAAATCAATGTCGGGATGCTACGGGGATTGGGTTTTGCCTGCCAGTTTTTGTAGTGCCTCGACCGGCGCCATCGCGAGCAGGCTCACTCTTACAGGGGAACGCATTCCCAATGTAGGAGTGAGCCTGCTCGCGATAGCGATGTTTCAGGCAACCAGTCTTAACTGTCGGAACGCTGCCCAACCAGACTGTCCACCGGCGGTACGCGGGTCTCGCTTTCCATCTGCGTGTCATGTTCGATCTGGTGGCTGAAGCGGTCCAGGGAGGCATTGGCCGGCGCCGCATCGCTGGCGAACACCGGCGGGCTCAGAATGTACGCGCCGAGCAAACGGCTGAGCGCCGCCAGGCTGTCGATGTGCGTGCGTTCGTAACCATGCGTGGCATCGCAGCCGAAAGCGAGCAGGGCGGTGCGGATGTCGTGGCCAGCGGTGACCGCCGAGTGCGCATCGCTGAAGTAATAGCGGAACATGTCGCGGCGCACCGGCAGTTCGTGTTCATCGGCCAGGCGCAACAGATGCCGGGACAAGTGATAGTCATACGGGCCACCGGAATCCTGCATCGCCACGCTCACTGCATGTTCGCTGGAATGCTGGCCCGGCGCGACCGGCGCAATGTCGATGCCGACAAATTCGCTGACGTCCCACGGCAATGCCGCCGCCGCGCCGCTGCCGGTTTCCTCGGTGATGGTGAACAGCGGATGACAATCGATGTTCAGTTCCTGGCCGCTGTCGACAATCGCCTTCAGTGCGGCGAGCAGTGCGGCAACGCCGGCCTTGTCGTCGAGGTGGCGCGCGCTGATATGGCCGCTTTCGGTGAACTCCGGCAGCGGGTCGAACGCCACCACGTCACCGACATGAATGCCCAGGGATTCGCAATCGGCCTTGGTCGTGCAGTAGGCGTCCAGACGCAGTTCGACGTGATCCCAGCTGATCGGCATTTCATCGACCTGAGTATTGAACGCATGCCCGGAAGCCATCAGCGGCAGCACGCTGCCGCGAATCACGCCGGTGTCGGTAAAAAGGCTGACCCGGCTGCCCTCGGCAAAGCGGCTCGACCAGCAACCGACCGGGGCGAGGGTCAGGCGACCGTTGTCTTTCACCGCACGGACGGCGGCACCGATGGTGTCCAGGTGCGCAGACACCGCGCGGTCAGGACTGCTCTTTTTGCCCTTCAACGTCGCGCGAATGGTGCCGCGCCGGGTCATTTCGAACGGAATGCCCAGCTCTTCAAGACGTTCGGCGACGTAGCGCACGATCGTGTCGGTGAAGCCGGTGGGGCTGGGAATGGCGAGCATTTCCAGCAGGACTTTTTGCAGGTAAGCCAGATCCGGTTCAGGGATGTGTGGGGTCTTGGTCATGGAAACTCCTGATGGGTTGAGCACACCGATGGTTTCGATGAGAGAAATTTGTGATGACGTTCGGGCCTCTTCGCGAGCAGGCTCGCTCCCACGGGGAAACGCATTCCAAATGTGGGAGCGAGCCTGCTCGCGAAGGCGTCAGCCGGAACAATGAAGGTTCAAGAGGCAGCCGGCTGACTGTGCGGAAACAACAGATCGACAAAGCGCTCCGCCGTCGGCTGCGGTTCATGGTTGGCCAGGCCGGCACGTTCGTTGGCTTCGATGAAAACGTACTCGGGCTGATCCGCCGCCGGCACCATGAGATCGAGGCCGACCATCGGAATGTCCAGCGCTCGCGCCGCACGCACCGCCGCGTCGACCAGGGTCGGATGAAGAATCGCCGTCACGTCTTCCAGCGTCCCGCCGGTGTGCAGATTGGCCGTGCGCCGCACGAACAGATGCTCGCCGGCCGGCAGAATGCTGCTGTAGTCATAGCCGGCGGCGTGCAGCGTGCGTTGGGTTTCGTGGTCCAGGGGAATCTTGCTTTCGCCACTGGTGGCCGCTTGCCGACGGCGGCTTTGCGCTTCGATCAGCGCACCGATCGAATGCTGACCATCGCCAACCACTTCCGCCGGACGGCGAATCGCTGCCGCAACCACTTCGAAACCGATCACCACAATTCGTAGATCAAGGCCTTCGTGGAAGCTTTCCAGCAGCACGCGACTGTCGAACTGCTTGGCGGTTTCGATGGCCTTCTGCACTTCTTCAATGGTGCGCAGATCCACAGCCACGCCGTGGCCCTGTTCGCCGTCGAGAGGTTTGACCACTACACGCTGATGCTCATCGAGAAAGGCCAGATTATCGTCGGCATTGCCCGCCAGTTGCTGGGCCGGCAGTTTCAGGCCTGCGGCCTTCAGCACTTTATGGGTCAGGCTTTTGTCTTGGCACAGGGTCATGCTGATCGCGCTGGTCAGATCGCTCAGCGACTCGCGGCAGCGCACGCGGCGGCCGCCATGGCTGAGGGTAAACAGCCCGGCGTCGGCGTCATCCACTTGCACATCGATACCGCGCCGATGCGCTTCTTCGACAATGATCCGTGCGTAAGGATTGAAATTCGCCTCCGGCCCCGGACCGAGAAACAGCGGCTGGTTGATACCGTTCTTGCGCTTGATGGCGAAGGTCGGCAGGTTGCGGAAGCCCAGTTTGGCGTAAAGGCTTTTCGCCTGACGGTTGTCGTGCAGTACCGACAGGTCCAGGTAGGCCAGGCCGCGACTCATGAAGTGCTCGACCAGGTGCCGCACCAGCACTTCACCGACGCCCGGACGCGAGCAATGCGGATCGACCGCCAGGCACCACAGGCTGCTGCCGTGTTCCGGGTCGTTGAAGGCATTCTGATGATTTAGGCCCATGACACTGCCGATCACCGCGCCGCTGTCCTCGTCTTCCGCCAGCCAGTACACCGGGCCGCCCTGATGATGCGGGGTGAGCAGCTCCGGATCGATCGGCAACATGCCGCGCGCCTGATACAAACGGTTGATGCCCTGCCAGTCGGTTTCGCTCTGCGCACGACGAATGCGGAAGCCGCGAAACACCCGTGTCGCCTGACGATAATCGCTGAACCACAGGCGCAGGGTGTCGGATGGATCGAGAAACAGCTGAGTCGGCTCGAGGCCGAGAATCTGCTGCGGTGCGGCGACGTACAGGGCGATGTCGCGCTCGCCGGGCTGCTCGTTGAGCAGTTCCTGCGCCAGTGACGCCGGGTCGGGAAAGGTGTGACCAATCAGCAGCCTGCCCCAACCGCAATGCACGGCAATCGGGGCGGTAGCAGGTTCGCTGCCGTCTTCGGCCAAGCGCGCCTGCAAACGTTCATACGAGGGGGCCTGACCACGCAACAAGCGTTGGTTGATGGACGTGGCATGGGGTTTCATCAATCAGATTCCTTGTTCACTGAGCCACAGGTTCAGGGCCGCCAGTTGCCACAATTTCGAACCGCGCAACGGGGTCAGCTGGCCTTGTGGATCAGTCAAAAGCTTGTCGAGCATGGTCGGGTTGAACAGGCCGCGATCCTGGCTCGGATCGAGCAGCAGCTCGCGCACCCAATTGAGCGTGTCGCCCTGCAGATGCTTGAGGCCCGGCACCGGGAAATAGCCTTTCTTGCGGTCGATCACTTCGCTTGGAATGACCCGACGCGCGGCTTCCTTGAGCACTTGTTTACCGCCATCGGGGAGCTTGAATTTGCCGGGCACGCGGGCCGACAGTTCGACCAGTCGATAGTCGAGGAACGGCGTACGCGCTTCCAGGCCCCAGGCCATGGTCATGTTGTCGACGCGTTTGACCGGGTCATCGACCAGCATCACCGTGCTGTCCAGACGCAAGGCTTTGTCCACCGCGGCATCAGCGCCAGGCTGGGCAAAATGCTCTTTGACGAAGTCGCCTGCTGCGTCGTGACCGACCAGCCATTTCGGCTGCACGGTTGCGGCATAGTCGTCATAGCTGCGGTCGAAAAACGCATCGCGGTAAGCCGCGTAAGGATCGGCCGCGCCGTCGACTTGCGGATACCAGTGATAGCCGGCAAACAACTCGTCGGCACCCTGGCCGCTCTGCACCACTTTGCAGTGCTTGGCCACTTCCCGGGACAACAGGTAGAAGGCAATGCAGTCGTGGCTGACCATCGGCTCGCTCATCGCGCGGAACGCGGCGGGCAGTTGCTCGATGATTTCTTTCTCGTCGATGCGCAATTGGTGGTGGCGGGGGCCGTAGTGCTTGGCGATCAGGTCCGAGTACTGGAATTCGTCGCCGCGTTCGCCGCCGGCGTCCTGAAACCCGATGGAGAAGGTCGAGAGATTCTCTACACCGACTTCGCGCAACAGGCCGACGAGCATGCTCGAATCGACACCGCCCGAGAGCAACACACCGACATCAACCGCCGCACGCTGACGAATTGCCACCGCTTCGCGGGTGCTGTCGAGAACGCGATCGACCCAGTCTTCGAGGTTGAGGTTTTTCTCATCCTCATGCGGGCCGTAGGGCAGGGTCCACCAGGTCTTCTGTTCGGTGCGGCCATCGGCTTCAACGCGCATCCAGGTGGCGGGCGGCAGTTTTTCGATGCCGGCCAGCAATGTGCGCGGCGCAGGCACGACTGCGTGGAAATTCAGGTAGTGGTTGAGCGCCACCGGATCGAGGATCGGGTTGATATCGCCGCCCTTGAGCAGGGCTGGCAGTGCCGAGGCAAAGCGCAAGCGCTGGCCGGTGCGCGACAGGTACAACGGCTTCACGCCGAGACGGTCACGGGCGATGAACAGGCGCTGGGCATCGCGCTCCCAAATGGCAAAGGCGAACATGCCGTTGAGTTTCGGCAGCAGCGCCTCGCCCCAGGCGTGATATCCCTTGAGCAGCACTTCGGTGTCGCCGCCGGAATAGAAGGCATAACCCAGCCCTTCGAGCTCTTCGCGCAATTCCGGGAAGTTGTAGATCGCGCCGTTGAAGGCCAGGGACAGGCCCAACTGGCTGTCGATCATCGGCTGCGCCGAGCCGTCCGACAGGTCCATGATTTTCAGGCGTCGATGGCCCAGGGCAATCGGCCCTTGGGCATGGAAGCCCCACGCGTCAGGGCCGCGAGGGGCCAGGTGATGGGTGATTCTCTCGATCGCTGCAAGGTCTGCAGGTTGTTGATCAAAACGTAACTCGCCAGCTAATCCGCACATAAAGTCCTTACCGGTTTTTCCGTTGGGGAAGGTCAAGCCGTACCACGCGGAAAGTGCGGGTACTCAGAAACTGACCTGTCTCGGTAGGTGGAGTTTTAGATCGATAAGTTATAAGTCAGCCGCGCTGCCTCCTGTCGTCACGCTATCAGCGCCGATCGAGCGCCGGATTTGCCTGCGTGCCTTTACACTTTTTGTGCATAAGCCCCCGCTGGGCGTCGACGTTCCGCGCGGGTGGTGCAGGGCTATTTTTTCCATACAAAAACACGGTTGATCTGCGCGGATTCGGCCCAGGAATTTGAACTGTTATTGGCCGTCCGGCATCGCTAGGGTCGAGGGTTCAAATCGCAATAAAGGACTATTGCCATGCCCACCCAAGACAAGACAAATCCACCGATTCAGGCGTCAGTCCTGAGCACCCTGTATGACGCCACAGGCGACCTCGACACCGCTGAAGTCCTGGAAAAACGCTTGCCGGCGTATTTGCTCAAGGCGTCCACGGCCACGCTGGTCAAGCTGGACGAAATCAATCGTGAGCTGCACACCCTGCAACTCAAGGTCGATAAGCAATTGACCCGGCTCAAACCCTTGCACAGCTTCTGCATCAGCGAACTCGACGCGGCGCTGAGCGCGAAATGGCCAGCGGTCTATGACGCAGGCGAGGATGTGCTCAGTCTGCCGGGCGTCGATTGCGGCTGCGATGCGACGGCGACGGATCAGGCCGGTATCGACCTGGTCAGACACGCAACCCAGACCCTGTTGCAAGCAGCCATGCAGAATTTCACCGAAGACGAGGAACTGGCCGACGGTTTCCCCGCCGGCAGTCTGGTGCGCATCAAAAGTGCGCCCGCTGGCGTGAAAGATCTGACGCCGGCAGCGTTCGCAGCGTTTTGCCGCAAGCTGGATCTGGGCAAGAAGTACCAGGAGCATCTGCAGCAAGTGTTCGGTCTGCGTGATGACAGCGGCAAAGTCGTCGCGACCAGTGCCATGACCCGCGATATCGCCGCATTGAAGCAATCGCTGCTGGAACTGGACGCCCATCTGGCCGCGCTCAAGGGCGATATCACTACGGCAGGCCTGCGCATGCTGCAGGATCTGATGGTGGCCGAGGGCGTGGCGTCGGCGCAAAACCTGCGCTACGGCAAAGACCCGGTGATCATGCAGGGCATCAAAATCCTCGACAGTTGCGTGTGGGGCGTGGTCGTGTTTTCCAAACGCTCCGTGCAGCAACACCCTGAGGACGGATGCATGGTGTACATGCCCGGCGAGCCCGAGCGAGCGGTGTATGAATATCCGAGTTTCAACGCGTTCAAGCGCTACCTCGCGCAACAACTCAAGAGCACCGAATATCAGGGGTATTTCGCCGGCAGCCTCGATGAAGATGACAAGGCCGACTTCTTCAAGTCGCTTGCCGAAAAACCTGATCTGGGGTTGGTCGAACAGTGGCCGATCAACGTGCCGCTCTTCGATTTCATGGTGCAGAGCCATGTCGGCAAGCTGCAGATCGACGCGCGCAAACTGGCGGTGCCGACGGCTGATATCGATGAAGCGGCGCGGCAGAAACGTCTGTTGGATTTCGTTCAGCGCGGGGTGAGCGTGGCGTCGGTGGCCGGGCTGTTCGTGCCGGTCCTGGGGCAATTGATGATGGGCGTCGCGGTCGGGCAATTGCTCGGCGAAGTGTATGAAGGCGTCGAGGACTGGCGTCGCGGTGATCATCAACAAGCGCTGTCACATCTGCTCAGTGTGGTCGAGAACGTCGCATTGATGGGCGTCTTTGCCGGGGGGCAGAAAGCGCTGGGAACACTGGGCAAAAAACTGCTGCGCGAGCATCCGCAGTTCTTCGCGCAGTTCACCGCCATTCTCGGCCAGGCCGGCAAGCCACGCCTGTGGAAGGCTGATTTGAGCCCGTACGAGCATTCTCTGCCGGCCGGATTCACCATCGATGCCGGCTCCAAGGAGTTCTACCAGATCGGCAGCAAGACTATCGGCCGCCTCGAGCACCGCCTGTTGGCCGGCAACTTTGATACCGACACCCAGCGCTGGCGCCTGGAACACGCCGGCCGCGCACAAGCCTATGCCCCCGAACTGATCCGCCACGTCGAAGGCGGCTGGCGGCTCCCTGCCGAGGAGCCCGAAGAATGGGGCAGTTCCGCCTACACGCTCAAGCGCATCGATCCGCAGTTGAGCGAATTTGCCGACAGTGATCTGGACATGCTGCGCCGGCTGAGCGACACCTCGCAGCAGACCCTGCTCGACACGTTCAATGACAATCTGAAGTTGCCGGTACGCCTGCGCGATACCGTCGAGCGCGTGCGCATCGGGCGGCAGCTGCGGGAGCTGACGACGGAGCTGGCCAATGGCGAGTTTCACTCCGGGCAACCTGTCGAGGAACAGATGCATGCCTTGACGCAACTGCCGGGCTGGCCGACTGACCGCTACATCAAGGTCGCCGGTCATGAAGGCGACGTCGACACCACTTATCCTGCAAACAGCACGCTCGACGAAACCCTGCAAGTGCCGGTCACTCAAGGCCAGTTGGCACTCGGACGCTTGCTGCAAACCGTGATCGGTGGCCTTTACCCGCATGAAGTCGAGGCCATGCTCGGCGGCCAAGTCGCGAAAACCACCCAGGCTTCTGCGCTGGCGAAAAAACTGGCTGCTGCGCTCAAGGCGGATTACCGCGCGGCGTTCGAGCGGATGTACAAGCGCTACGACCACAGTGACGCGCAGGATCTGGACAAATTGCGCAAGGTCTTCGCCGACATTCCGGCGCGCCTTGGCCAAAGGCTGATTGACCGCGCTCCGAGTGTCGAGCGCCTGCACCTGCGTTCGACCGGGCGCGTGCCATTGCGCCTGGGGCAGCGGGTTCGGGCCGGTGTGGCCGAGGTGCGGCTTGACCGGGCGCTGAGCGGGTTGCACTGGTCGCGACTGGCCAATGCCGACACAGACAAGCTGGCCGTGAAATTGCTGCCGCGCCTCAGCGGATGGGACGCTCAACTGCGTCTGCAGGTACGCGACAAGGCCTTGACCGGACCGTTGCTCGAAGAGGTCGGCGATGCGTCGGCGACCTCCGACAATACCGGCTATCTGGTGAAGTCCACTGAGGGCTATGAAGCCTTTGGCGGCGACAGGAAATCCCTGGGCAAGGTGAAATCCGGCCCCGGCGCGTTATACATGGCCATCCTCAAGGCGCTGCCGTCACGTCAGCGGGCAGCGCTCGGATTTGCCGACGCCGGACAGGTCAGTACGCAACAGTTACGCAAAAAGCTGCTCAATGTTGCCCTCGACGAACGCGAGGTCACTGCGCGGACATTGCTCGGCGACAGCATTGAACCATCGGCTGTCGAGCCGGCCTGTGTGCAAGGCGATCAGGTCCCCGCGACAGCTCATTCACGCAAGCTGCTGCGCAAAGTGCGCAAACTGTTTCCACGCTTGGACGACACCCAGGCCGGCCAATTGCTCGATGAACTGGGCGACGATTCGCTGAGCCGCGCAACCCGGGTCAAAGCCTTGCGCGAGGACGTGAAAACCCTGCGCGACGCGCTGTTTACCTGGAGTGAGGATGGCGTTGCCCTGGCGGCCATGGGCGGTGATCGGGCAGAGGCGCGACACAGCCGCAAAATGGCCGCTGAACTGATCGAGGAGGGCTTTCGTCGATTCAATTGGATCAATGATGAGCAGGGCGACCGGGTCTGCGCCCTCAATCTTGACGGCATGCGGGTCGGTAAACTGCCGACCCTGCCAACGGGTTTGAGCTTTGCCCATATCCAGCACCTGTCGATGAGAAACATGGAGCAGGATGACGATATCGTGTACTTCCTCAAATCCTTCAAACAGCTCGAGTCGCTGGAACTCGACAACAATAAAATCACCCGTCTCCCTGAAGTGCTCTCGTATATGCCCAGGCTCAAACGGTTGAGTCTGCCGGGCAATAAGCTGAAGTTGACCGAGCAGACACTGGCGAAACTGAATCGGCTGCGGACGGTGCGGTATCTGAATCTGGACAGTAATCCGTTGGGCGCTACCCCTGATGTCAGTCAGATGACCGACCTGCGTCGATTGACGCTGCGCGAGACAGGCATCACGGAATTGCCCGAAGGCCTCAACAATGCTGCGCACATTGAATGGATGGATCTGAGCAAAAACCAGATCAGGGAACTGCCCGACTGGCTGTTTGAAAAAAATCGACGATTCACCGGCGTGCTCGACCTGGGGCTGAATCCCTTCAACGAAACAAGCAAAACGCATCTGGATGACTATCGCGAAAATTTCGGTATCGGAATGGGCTATTCCGCCGATGACATTCCCCGCCTCAACGAGCAGACTGCGCGATCGTTATGGTTGACCAGAACGTCCGCTGCAGACTCGGCCGAGCAGGCGCGAATCTGGGCGGCATTTCGTGACGATACCCGCGCCGAAGGCCTGTTTCATTTGCTCGCGCAACTGGGCGACACGGCCGACGCCACCAAGGGCAGCGCAGACATGCAGCGACGGGTCTGGAGAGTGTTGAAGGCGGCGGAGGCTGACGGTGCTCTGTGCGATCAGTTGCTCGATCTGGCCGCCAACCCGATCAACTGCATTGACAGCGCGGCGCTCAATTTCAGTCACCTGGAAGTCGCCGTTGAAGTTGATCAGGTCACCAAGGGGGCAGGCGGCAGAGTCACGGCCAAACCGCTGCTCAATCTGGGGCGCGGCCTGTTCCGGCTGGATCGGTTGAACGCGATTGCCCGCGAACATGCCGTCAAGGCTGTGAAGTCGGATCCGTTGGAGGTCAATCTGGCGTATCGCGTCGGGCTGGCCAAGGCGCTGGAGCTGCCCGGCCAGCCGCAAAGCATGCTGTTCAATGCGCAGAGCGGCGTCACTGCAACGGATCTGGAAACCGCAAAAAACCGCATCACGACCGCCGAACTCTCGCCTCAGTGGCTGAAATTCATCCAGGCGCAAACGTTCTGGCGTGACTACCTGAAGCGTACGTTTACACGCAAATTTTCGCTGATCGATGAATCGTTCGCCCCGCGAATGAGCGCGCTGGATGAGCAGGCGGACACACTGCTCAGTGCCGACTATGTGAGTCAGGCGGATGCCCTCAAACTTGAGAAGGAACAGGCGCAAGAGGCCGTGATCAAGCGCCTGACCGAAGAATCGATCCGCTTGATGGACCTCGGCCTCTGCGCGATGCCCGATACGTGAGGTTCACTTGCCGCGAATCAACTGCCGTAATGCGAAACGGTTGGGATGGCAGGCTTCGGCCACGTTGCGTGGCAACGGCAGCGGCTCGTTGTCCAGCCACGCGGCGAGCAGTTCGCCGGACAGCGGCGCGGTGATCAGTCCGCGAGAACCGTGGCCGCTGTTGACGTAGAGTCCGTCGAGCCATGGGCAGGGATTGTCTGGCACTTGCCGGGCATCCTTGCTCAGGGCCGCGTAGGTCTGGACAAAGGCTGCGCGATCGGCGAGCGGGCCGACGATCGGCAGGTAGTCCGGGCTGGTGCAGCGGAAGGCGGCGCGGCCCTCAAGGTGCTCAAGCGGCTGCTCGCTGATGTTCAGACGTGCCAGCAGATCGCTGGAGATCTCTTCGAGCATTGCCAGATTGCCTTGATGCTCGGCAGTCGTGGGCGTCAGATCGTCGCTGTTGAAGTCGAAACTGGCGCCCAGGGTGTGCTCGCCCAGACGCGCCGGGGCGACGTAGCCTTCGGCGCACACCACCGTCGCCAAGGCATGACTTTCTGCGGTTTCAGCCAGACGCGTGATCTGTCCGCGAATGCGCTTGAGCGGCAATTCGGCGCTCTGGGCAAAGCGTTGGATGTCTGCGGCTCCGGCCAGTACCACAACCGCTGCACTGGCGAGCAGGCGTTCGCCGTCGAGGGCTTGCCACTGGTCAGCGACCTTGCGCAGCTCCAGGGCATGGTGATGGCTGAGCAGTTCGATGTTGACGTGCATCGCCTGGGCCTGACACAGCGCCGGCGGATGCACCCAACCGCCCTCGGGATAGAACAAACCGCCATGGGCCACGCCGACACCGGCACGCGCCTGGGCTTCGGGCTGTTCCAGCCATTGCAGAAGATCTTCGGGAAACGCCGCCGCCAGTTGCCCATGACGTTCGGCTTCCTTGGCATTGAACGCCAATTGCAGCACGCCGCAGTCATCCCAGTCAGTACCGCGCTGCAGCGTTTCGAGCAGTCGCCGGGTGTAACCGAAGCCGCTGACAATCAACTGCGACAACGCGGTGCCATGGGCGGACAGCTTCAGATAGAGCACGCCTTGCGGATTGCCCGAGGCTTCTTGCGCCACCTCAGCATGACGCTCGAGCAGACTCACGTGCCAGCCACGTGCCGCCAGGCTCGACGCCGTTGCGCAGCCGGCGAGACCGGCGCCGATCACCAACGCCCGGCGTTCGCCGCGCAACGGAGCAGGGCGGGCAAACCAGGGTTTTGCCGGCACCGGCGCCGCCACCTCGGCGGGCCAGCCGAGAAACTCGCCACGCAGGATTTCCCATTTGTGGCCAATGCCCGGCGTGCGTTTCATCTTGAACCCGGCAGCATTGAGCAAGCGTCGCACCCAACCGGTGCTGGTAAAGGTGCTGATGGTCGAGCCCGGCGCGGCCAGACGCGCCAGTTCGACGAACAGTTCAGCCGTCCACATGTCGGGGTTTTTCGCCGGGGCGAAACCGTCGAGAAACCACGCGTCGATCTGCGCATCGAGTTGCGGCAGTTGCTCCAGTGCATCGCCAATCAGCAAGGTCAGCGTCACCCGACCTCCGGCCAGCGTGATGCGCTGAAAGCCTGGATGAATCGCTACGTAGTGCTTGAGTAACTGATCGGCCAACGGCTTGAGCTCCGGCCACAATGCCAAGGCTCGGTGCATGTCCGCAGGCGCCAGCGGGTACTTCTCGACGCTGACAAAATGCAGGCGCGCGCCCGCCACTGCGTGTTGCTCGAACAGCTGCCAGGCACAGAGAAAATTCAACCCGGTGCCGAAGCCGGTTTCGCCAATGACCAGGCGCCCATTGGCCGGCAGCGCAGCGAAACGCTCGGCCAGGCGGTTCTGTTCGAGGAACACGTAACGGGTTTCCTCCAGCCCCGACTGGTCGGAAAAATACACGTCATCGAACACCCGCGAACGTGGGCGTCCGTGGTCATCCCAGTCGAGTTGGGCGTGGGGCATTTCGGCTTTCATGGCAGGCTCGGCAAACACAAGGCGGCCATTCTAGCCGATCGCGCGAGGGCTGCCTGATCCAGCGCAAGGTCCAGCATCGACCGCTCGGGGACAATCGTTGAACACAGGGAATTTCTGCGCCGCGCCCGTGCCCAATCCGCTAGTCTTGCTGAACCCTGGAAGGAGCCGTCCCATGTTTGAATCCGCTGAAATCGGTCACGCCATCGACAAAGACACTTATGAGGCGGCGGTCCCTGCGCTGCGTGAAGCCTTGCTGGAAGCGCAGTTCGAGTTGCAGCAGCAGAAGCGCTTCCCGGTGATCATCCTGATCAACGGCATTGAAGGCGCGGGCAAGGGCGAGACGGTCAAACTGCTCAATGAATGGATGGACCCGCGCCTGATCGAAGTGCGCACCTTCGACCAGCAAACCGATGAAGAACTCGCGCGGCCACCGGCCTGGCGCTACTGGCGGATGCTGCCGGCCAAGGGGCGGATGGGGGTGTTCTTCGGCAACTGGTACAGCCAGATGCTGCAGGGCAGGGTTCATGGGTTGTTCAAGGATCCCCGACTGGATCAGGCCATTGCCGGCGCCGAGCGTCTGGAAAAGATGCTCTGCGATGAAGGTGCGCTGATCTTCAAGTTCTGGTTTCACCTGTCCAAAAAGCAGATGAAAGCGCGGCTCAAATCACTGGCCGACGACCCGCTGCACAGCTGGCGCATCAGTCCGCTGGACTGGCAGCAATCGCAGACCTACGACAAGTTCGTCAAATACGGCGAGCGCGTGTTGCGCCGTACCAGTCGCGATTACGCGCCGTGGCACATCATTGAAGGCGCCGACGCCAACTACCGCAGCCTGGCGGTGGGCAAGATCCTCCTTGAAGGACTGCAAAGTGCGCTCAAACGCGCCGAGGTCAATCCGCGTGAGGTGAGCGCCGCGCCGCTGGGGGCGCCGGTCGATCAGTTGAACCTGCTCGACAGCCTCGACCTGACACAGCGTCTGGACAAGAAAGCCTACGAAGAACAACTGATCAGCGAGCAAGCGCGCCTGTCCGGGCTGATGCGCGATAAACGCATGCGTCGCCATGCGCTGATTGCGGTGTTCGAAGGCAACGATGCGGCCGGCAAGGGCGGTGCGATCCGGCGGGTGGCGGCGGCGCTCGACCCGCGTCAGTACAGCATCGTGCCGATTGCCGCGCCGACCGAAGAAGAGCGCGCGCAACCGTACCTGTGGCGGTTCTGGCGACACATTCCGGCACGGGGCAAATTCACCGTGTTCGACCGCTCGTGGTATGGGCGGGTGCTGGTCGAGCGCGTCGAAGGCTTCTGCACCCAGGCCGACTGGTTGCGCGCCTATGGCGAGATCAATGATTTCGAGGAGCAGCTGACCGACGCCGGGGTCATCGTCGTCAAGTTCTGGCTGGCCATCGACAAGGACACCCAGATGGAACGCTTTCAGGAGCGCGAAGAGATTTCCTTCAAGCGTTTCAAGATCACTGAAGACGACTGGCGCAATCGGGAAAAATGGGACGCCTATCGTGCGGCGGTCGGTGACATGGTCGATCGCACCAGCACCGAGATCGCGCCGTGGACCCTGGTCGAGGCCAACGACAAGCGCTGGGCACGGGTGAAAGTCCTGCGCACCATCAACCGTGCGCTGGAAGATGCGTTCGAGAAATCCGACAAGAAGGCCCGGAAGCACAAGGACTGAGACGATGGCCGCGCATACGCCGGGTGAATGATCCTCGCGGTCGGCAAGAAGGTGGACTTATGCTCAGGTCCACTTTCAACCGACAACAACAATGAGGTATGCCATGCGTGAAGTGGTGATCGTCGACAGCGTGCGGACCGGCCTGGCCAAATCCTTTCGCGGCAAGTTCACCCAGACCCGCCCCGATGACATGGCGGCCCACTGCGTCAATGCGCTGCTGACACGCAACGATATCGACCCGGCCAGCGTCGAGGATTGCATCATTGGCGCCGGCTCCAACGAAGGCGCGCAGGGCTACAACATCGGCCGCAACGTCGCGGTGCTCTCGCGATTGGGCCCCGGCACCGCCGGCATGACCCTCAACCGCTTCTGCTCGTCGGGCCTGCAGGCGATTGCGATTGCCGCCAACCAGATCTCCTCCGGTTGCAGCGAGATCATCGTTGCCGGCGGCGTCGAGTCGATCAGCCTGACCCTGAAAAGCGTCAACACCGATCACCTGATCAACCCTCTGCTCAAGCAGCAGACCCCCGGCATCTACTACACCATGGGCCAGACCGCAGAAGTGGTGGCGCGCCGTTACGGTGTCAGCCGCGAAGCGCAGGATCGTTATGCGCTGCAAAGCCAGATGCGTACGGCGCAAGCGCAAGCAGCCGGCCTATTCGATGACGAAATCGTGCCGATGGCGGTGAAATACCGCGTCGAGGACAAGACCAGCGGTGAGGTGCAGATTGTCGACGGCGTCGTCGAGCGCGACGACTGCAACCGTCCGGACACGACCTACGAAAGCCTTGCCGGTTTGAAGCCGGTATTCGCCGACGACGGTTCGGTGACGGCGGGCAATTCATCACAGCTGTCCGACGGTGCGTCGATGACGCTGGTGATGAGTCTGGACAAAGCCCTGGAGCTGGGGCTCAAACCCAAAGCGTTTTTCCGTGGCTTCACCGTGGCGGGTTGCGAGCCGGACGAAATGGGCATCGGCCCGGTATTCTCGGTGCCGAAACTGCTCAAGGCCAAGGGCCTGCAAGTGGCGGATATCGATCTGTGGGAATTGAACGAGGCGTTCGCCTCGCAGTGCCTGTACAGCCGCGACCGGCTGGAGATCGACAACGAGAAGTACAACGTCAATGGCGGCTCGATTTCCATCGGCCACCCGTTCGGCATGACCGGCTCGCGCCAGGTCGGGCATCTGATTCGCGAGTTGCAGCGGCGCAATCTGCGTTACGGCATCGTCACCATGTGTGTGGGTGGCGGGATGGGGGCGACGGGGTTGTTTGAGGCGGTGCGCTAAGCCCTGACTGATGCGTTGATTGATCAACCGCTATCGCGAGCAGGCTCACTCCTACAGGGGAACGCGTTCCAAATGTAGGAGTGAGCCTGCTCGCGATGGCATCAACCGGTTGTCCGATTGGAATCCTGCCGCTGCATCCGCGCGATATAAGCCTGAATCTCCCGCTCAATCACCTGACCGTCAAACGGCCCCTCAAGAGTATTTTCCCGGGTGCTGAAATACAGCTCGCCATTGACCCGACACACACGGTCGCTGCGAAAACGGGTGGCGGGGGCGCTGTCCTCGGCGCGCATGGCGTACATGTCGGTCTCCCTGATCAATGTGTGGAAAAGTCTGCAATCAGCTTATGCCTGAAGCACTTGGCGCGCCTGTCCGGCCGATCAACGGCGGCGTGGCGGTTTACTGCTGCGACCTGCACAGTTTCATTCGCGGCCTGCCGGCAACTGTCCCTGTGTCGCACGGGACAGGGCGCCTAGAATGACCGCTCTTGTCAGCAGGCTTTTGGGGTTCGCATGCACATTTCATCGGGGCGCTGGGTATACGGACTGTTCCTGGCACTGCTGACCGCGTTTCTGTGGGGCATCCTGCCGATCAAGCTCAAACAGGTGCTGCTGGTGATGGACCCGGTCACGGTGACCTGGTTTCGCCTGTTGGTGTCCGGCGGCTGCCTGTTCATCTATCTGGCCTCGGTCAAACGCCTGCCGAGTCGCAAGGTGCTCGGCCCCAAGGGCGGCTGGCTGGTGCTGATGGCCGTGCTGGGGCTGGTCGGCAATTACGTGCTGTACCTGATGGGCCTCAACCTGCTCAGCCCCGGCACCGCGCAACTGGTGGTGCAAATGGGCCCGATCATGTTGCTGATTGCCAGCCTGTTCGTGTTCAAGGAACGCTTCAGCATCGGCCAGGGCATCGGCTTGCTGGTGCTGCTGCTCGGCTTTGGCCTGTTCTTCAATCAGCGCCTGGCCGAACTGCTGACCTCGCTGTCCGATTACACCGCTGGCGTGCTGTTGGTGTTGCTGGCGTCGACCGTCTGGACCTTTTACGCGCTGGGCCAGAAGCAATTGCTGACGGTGTGGAATTCGTTGCAGGTGATGATGGTGATCTACCTGTTCTGCGCGCTGTTGCTGACGCCGTGGGTGCATCCGCTGGAAGCGCTGGCGCTGAGCCCGCTGCAGGGCTGGCTGTTGCTGGCGTGTTGCATGAATACCTTGATCGCTTACGGCGCATTCGCCGAAGCGCTGGCGCATTGGGAAGCGTCCCGGGTCAGTGCGACGCTGGCGATCACGCCGTTGGTGACGTTTGTTGCGGTGGCCATTGCGGCGCGGATCTGGCCCGAGTATGTGCATGCCGAGCAGATCAATGCCCTGGGCTATGGCGGGGCGGTGCTGGTGGTGCTGGGTTCGGCGCTGGTGGCGCTGGGGCCATCGTTGATTGCCGGGCTCAGGGCGCGCCGGCTGAAGATGGCAGCCAGTTAAACCGCGTCAGCTTCATCGCGAGCAGGCTCACTCCTACAGTTGGAATGCGTACCCCCTGTAGGAGTGAGCCTGCTCGCGATGACTGACTAACAGACGCTACAGATCTAGCCCTTGGCGCCCGCTTCGATCATGTTCTCCGGCCGCACCCACGCATCGAACTCTTCATCAGTCAGATAACCCAGCTGCAACGCCGCCTCACGCAAAGTCAGGCCTTCGCTGTAGGCCTTCTTGGCGATCTCCGCCGACTTGTCATAACCGATGTGCGGGTTCAGCGCGGTCACCAGCATCAGCCCACGCTCCAGATGTTTGGCCATGGCCTCGGCATCCGGCTCGAGTCCGGCGATGCAGTGCTCCTGGAAGTTGCTGCAGCCATCGCCGAGCAAACGGATCGATTGCAGCAGGTTATGGATGATCACCGGTTTGAACACGTTCAACTGCAAGTGCCCCTGGCTCGCAGCAATACCGATCGCCACGTCGTTGCCGCGCACCTGACAGGCGAGCATCGACAGCGCTTCGCACTGGGTCGGGTTGACCTTGCCGGGCATGATCGAGCTGCCCGGTTCGTTGGCCGGCAGCTTCACTTCCGCGAACCCCGCGCGCGGACCCGAGCCCAGCAGACGCAGGTCGTTGGCAATTTTCATCAGCGCCACGGCGAGGGTTTTCAGCGCACCGGACAGGGTGACCAGCGGCTCATGGCCGGCCAGCGCGGCAAATTTGTTCGGCGCGGTGACGAACGGCAAGCCGGACAGCGCAGCGAGCTCGGCGGCAATCGCCTCGCCGAAGCCGTGGGGCGAATTGAGCCCGGTGCCGACCGCAGTGCCGCCTTGGGCCAGCTCGCAGACAGCCGGCAGCGCGGCACGAATCGCGCGCTCGGCGTAATCCAGTTGCGCGATGAACCCGGACAGCTCCTGACCGAAGGTGATCGGCGTCGCGTCCATCATGTGCGTGCGCCCGGTCTTCACCAGTTTCATATGGCGCGCCGCCAGTTCAGCGAGGCCGCCGGACAACTCGGCAATCGCCGGCAGCAGCTGTTCCTGTACCGCTTTGGCGGTGGCGATGCTCATGGCGGTAGGGAAGCAGTCGTTGGAGCTTTGCGAGCGGTTGACGTGATCGTTCGGGTGCACCGGCGACTTGCCGCCGCGCGGGTTGCCGGCCAGTTCGTTGGCGCGGCCGGCGATCACCTCGTTGACGTTCATGTTGCTCTGGGTGCCGCTGCCGGTCTGCCAGACGACGAGCGGAAACTGCTCGTCGTGCTCGCCGGCGAGGACTTCATCGGCGGCCTGTTCGATCAGGCGGGCGATGTCGGCGGGCAGATCGCCGTTGCGGTCGTTGACCCGCGCGGCGGCTTTCTTGATCAGCGCCAGGGCATGCAGCACCGGTAGCGGCATGCGTTCCTGACCAATGGCGAAGTTGATCAGCGAGCGTTGCGTCTGAGCACCCCAGTAAGCGTCGTCCGGGACTTCGATCTGGCCCAGGCTGTCGGTTTCGATACGGCTCATCGTGCACACTCCTGTTGGTCTGTTGGCGCAATTTAGGCCGGCATCGGCCCGGGTGGTTCCATCGGCTCGATTGTTGACCGCAAAGCCCCGCCAATCAAGCGCGGCAAGGGGCGGGGGTTGAGCCACAGCGATTGTTAGGCGCAGAATGGTCGCCCTTGGGGTTCGACCTCGCTTTGCTTAAAGGAAACTCGATGACTCGTCTTCGCGCCATCTGTACCGCGGTTGCACTGGTTTGCGCCAGCGGCCAGGTGCTTGCCGATACCGCCAGCCACAACGCCAGTGCCGAAGCTTTCCTGACGCTGGCTCACGCTGACAAGCTGGGCACCCCGGTGTACATGCAAGTGCAGCAAATGTTCGCCCAGCGCTTTGAACAGACCAAAGCGCCGGAGTCGAAGAAAGCCGTTCTCGAAACCTACCAGGCCAAGGCCAACGCCGCGCTGGACCAGGCCATCGGCTGGAACAAGCTCAAGCCGGACATGGTCAAGCTCTACACCAGCAACTTCAGCGAATCCGAGCTGAAGGATCTGGTGGCTTTCTACCAGTCTCCACTGGGCAAGAAAGTCCTCGAAAAAATGCCACAGCTGACCCAGCAGTCGGCGCAGATGACCCAGGGCAAACTGGAAAGCGCGGTGCCTGTGGTCAACAAGCTGCTCGACGACATGACCAAAGAGCTGGACCCGAAAGGCGCTGCTGCGCCGGCCAAGAAGAAGTAAGCGGAGTTCGTGATGACCATGCAACAACGCATCGAATCGACGCTGGCTTTGTTACAGCCTGAGCACCTGCAAGTGCTGGACGAAAGCCACATGCACAGTCGCGGGTTACAGACCCACTACAAGGCTGTGGTGGTCAGCACGCAGTTCGAAGGCCTGAACCGGGTCAAGCGGCACCAGAAAGTCTACGGCACGCTCGGCGAGCTGATGGGCGAGTTCCATGCGTTGGCGCTGCACACCTATACCCCGCAGGAATGGGCAGAGCTCGATGGCGCCCCGGCGTCGCCGACCTGTGCTGGCGGTAGCAAACACTGAGGATAGTGAGGGCTGTTGTGGCGAGGGAGCTTGCTCCCGCTGGAGTGCGCAGCGCTCCCGAGGCTGCAAAGGTGCACGAGCTGAAGGAATGCGCTTGCTGGTTTTATGACTGCTGCGCAGCCAAGCGGGAGCAAGCTCCCTTGCCACAGAGATATCAGTGCACCGTCAATTGACCGTGTTTTTTGCTAGAATCCGCAACGCGCCGCTTAGCCGGCGCGTTTTTTTTGAATCCGGTTCACCCTTTGCGAGGGTAGCCACCTGGAGAAATACCCATGACACAACCGATTGTCGTGGCGGCACTGTACAAGTTCGTCACTCTCGAAGATTACGTTGACCTGCGCGAGCCACTGCTGCAAGCGATGGTCGACAACGGCATCAAAGGCACCCTGTTGATCGCCGAAGAAGGCATCAACGGCACGGTTTCCGGCAGCCGTGAGGGTATCGATGGTCTGCTCGCCTGGCTGAAGAACGATCCGCGCATGGTCGACATCGACCACAAGGAATCCTACTGCGACGAGCAGCCGTTCTACCGCACCAAGGTCAAGCTGAAGAAAGAGATCGTCACCCTCGGCGTCGAAGGCGTTGACCCGAACAAGAAGGTTGGCACCTACGTCGAGCCGCAGGACTGGAATGCGCTGATCAGCGACCCGGAAGTGCTGCTGATCGACACGCGCAACGATTACGAAGTGTCGATCGGCACCTTCGAAGGCGCCATCGATCCGAAAACCACCAGTTTTCGCGAGTTTCCCGACTACATCAAAGAACACTTCGACCCGGCCGTGCACAAGAAGGTCGCGATGTTCTGCACCGGCGGCATTCGCTGCGAAAAAGCCTCGAGCTACATGCTCGGCGAAGGTTTCGAAGAGGTCTACCACCTCAAGGGCGGCATCCTGAAGTACCTCGAAGAGGTGCCGCAGGAAGAAACCAAGTGGCACGGCGACTGCTTCGTCTTCGACAACCGCGTGACCGTGCGTCACGACCTGACGGAAGGCGACTACGATCAATGTCATGCCTGCCGCACACCGGTCAGCGTTGAGGATCGCGCCTCCGAGCACTACGTCGCCGGCATCAGTTGCCCGCATTGCTGGGACAAGCTCAGCGAGAAGACCCGGCGCAGCGCCATCGATCGGCAAAAGCAGATCGAACTGGCCAAGGCGCGCAACCAGCCGCACCCGATCGGCTACAACTATAAGCAAGCATCCACCGAGGCTTAACCATGTCTGCGCGCCTGCTCTATGTGATGGATCCGATGTGTTCGTGGTGCTGGGGATTTGCTCCGGTGGCCAAGGCACTGGTCGAGCAGGCGCAGGCAGCCGGGGTCGAGCTGCATCTGGTGGTTGGCGGTTTGCGTACCGGCAGCGGTTCGGCACTGGAGCCGACCACGCGACGCTACATTCTTGAGCACTGGCAAGCGGTCACCGAGGCCACCGGCCAGCCGTTCAAATTCGACGGCGCGTTGCCTGACGGATTTGTCTACGACACCGAACCGGCCTGTCGCGCCATCGTGACCGCGCGCAGTCTGGCGCCGGATTGCGCGTGGACGTTGGTCGGGCTGATCCAGCAGGCGTTCTATGCCGAAGGTCGCGATGTCACTCAGGCCAGCGTGCTGGTCGAACTGGCGGAGCAGGCCGGTGTGCCGCGTATCGAATTCGCCGCGCTGTTCGATCATGCCGAGCAGCACAAGGCGACTCAGGCCGATTTCAGCTGGGTGCAGGATCTGGGCATCGCCGGATTCCCGACCCTGCTCGCCGAGCGCAACGGTCAACTGGCGCTGCTGACCAATGGCTATCAACCGCTCAGCGAGCTGTCGCCGTTGCTCGGCCGCTGGCTGGAGCGCGCGGCCTGTGTCTGACCGGGCCGATGACACGCCAGCCGTAGAGCGTGTCGACCGGCTGAGCTGGGCCGAAGTCCGGCGTCTGGCATTGCATCACAAGAAATCCCTGTGGATCGCCAACGGCGTGGCTGTGCTGGCGACGTTGTGCAGTGTGCCGATTCCGTTGCTGCTGCCATTGCTGGTCGACGAAGTCCTGCTCGGCCACGGCGATGCGGCACTGAAAGTCATGAACCATTTCCTGCCGAGCATGTGGCAGCAGGCGGCGGGTTATATCGGCCTGATGCTGGTGGTGACCCTGACTTTGCGTTGCAGCGCCCTATGTTTTGGTGTTTTGCAGTCGCGGCTGTTCGCGCGGCTGGCCAAGGACATCGTCTACCGGATTCGCATGCGTCTGATCGAACGGCTCAAGCGTATCTCCCTCGGCGAATACGAAAGCCTTGGCAGCGGTACGGTGACGACGCATCTGGTCACCGATCTGGACACGCTGGATAAATTCGTCGGCGAAACCCTTAGCCGCTTCCTTGTGGCCATGCTGACCCTGGTCGGCACCGCCAGCATCCTGATGTGGATGCACTGGAAGCTGGCGCTGCTGATTCTGCTGTTCAACCCGTTGGTGATCTACGCCACGGTGCAGTTGGGCAAACGTGTCAAACATCTGAAGAAACTGGAGAACGACAGCACTTCGCGCTTCACCCAGGCGCTGAGTGAAACCCTCGATGCGATTCAGGAAGTGCGCGCCGGCAACCGCCAGGGCTATTTCCTCGGGCGCCTCGGGTTGCGAGCGCAGGAAGTGCGCAACTACGCGGTCAACTCGCAGTGGAAAACCGACGCCTCGAATCGCGCCAGTGGTTTGCTGTTCCAGTTCGGCATCGACATCTTCCGCGCAGCAGCGATGCTCACCGTGCTGTTTTCCGACCTGTCGATCGGCCAGATGCTCGCGGTGTTCAGTTACCTGTGGTTCATGATCGGCCCGGTCGAACAGTTGCTTAACCTGCAATACGCCTACTACGCGGCGGGCGGCGCACTGGCGCGGATCAATGAACTGCTGGCGCGCGCCGACGAGCCGCAGTATCCCGGCGGCGTCGATCCGTTCAAGGGCCGCGACACCGTCGGCATCGAGGTGCAAGGCCTGAGCTTCGGTTATGGCGACGAGCTGGTGCTGGATCAGATGAACCTGTCGATCCTGCCCGGCGAGAAAGTTGCGATTGTCGGCGCCAGCGGCGGCGGCAAGAGTACTTTGGTGCAGCTGCTGTTGGGCCTGTACACGCCAGCGGCCGGGACCATTCGCTTTGGCGGGTCGACCCAGCAGGAAATCGGTCTGGAGACGGTGCGCGAGAACGTCGCGGTGGTGCTGCAGCATCCGGCACTGTTCAACGACAGCGTGCGCGCCAACCTGACCATGGGCCGGATTCGCAGCGACGAAGCCTGCTGGCAGGCTCTGGAAATTGCGCAAATGGCCTCGACCATCCGCGCGCTGCCAGATGGCCTCGACAGCATCGTCGGTCGTTCCGGCGTGCGTTTGTCCGGCGGCCAGCGCCAACGTCTGGCGATCGCACGGATGATCCTCGCCGAGCCGAAAGTGGTCATTCTCGACGAAGCCACCTCGGCCCTCGACGCCGCCACCGAGTACAACCGGCATCAGGCGATGGCGAAATTTCTCAACGGTCGCACCACATTGATCATTGCCCATCGCCTTTCGGCGGTTAAGCAGGCGGACCGGGTGCTGGTGTTCGACGGCGGGCAGATCGCCGAGGACGGCGACCATCGCCAACTGATCGCCGACGGCGGTCTGTACGCCAAGCTCTACGGCAACTTGCAACAGCACTGATCGAAACCTTCGCCGACCTGTCAGACGTTCTGCGCGCGGTGTAAGGCCGCGCCTTGCCTTGAACGAGAACCCCACCTAGTCTCGTCATAGCGAATTCGCCCGGAAGGCGAGCGGGCAGTGCTCATGCAAGGACTCTCATGAAGCAAAAGCAGACTCTGGGAACACCACGGTTGTTGGGTATCGTCTGGCCCTTTATTGCTGTCGTGGTGTTCCAGGCATTACTCGGGGGCGTGAGCCTTTACGTGCTTTCGGCCGTGCGTGGCTACGTGGCTGGCGAAAGCCTGTGGTCCAAGGGCCAGAAAGACGCCATCTATTATTTGAACCTCTACGCCGACAGCCGTGACGAGGCGATCTACCGCAAGTACCTGACGGCCATCGCCGTGCCCCAGGGCGGGCACGAATTGCGCTTGGCGCTGGATCGTCAGCCGCCGGATCTGCAGGCCGCGCGCGAAGGCATACTCAAGGGCGGCAATCACCCCGACGACGTCTCCAGCCTGATCTGGCTGTACCTCAATTTTCGCCATTTCAGTTATCTCGAAACGGCGATCGAGCGCTGGACCGTCGGCGACGCCTATCTCGACCGACTGCACGAAGTCGCGCAGGAGATGCATCAGGGCATGGCCCGGAACCAGGCCAGCCCTGGCGATGTGCAGCGCTGGAAAGTGCAGATCTTCGCCATCAACGATGCCGTGACCCCGGCAGCCAGGGCTTTCAGCGATGCCTTGGGCGAAGGGTCGCGGGTGATCATGCGGATTTTGCTGTTCACCAACCTGGCCACCGCGCTGGGTCTGATCGTGCTGGCGCTGTGGCGCACGCACAAACTGCTCAAACAACGACATGAATTTGCCCAGGCACTGCAACTGGAGAAGGATCGCGCGCACATCACCTTGCAGTCGATTGGCGATGGCGTGATCACCACCGACGTCAACGGCGCGATCGATTACATGAACCCGGCCGCCGAGGCCATGACCCACTGGAAGGCCGAGCAGGCGGCGGGGCTGCCGCTGTCGGCGCTGTTCAACCTGCTCGACGAGAATGCCCAGACCGAAGGGCTGACCTTGATCGAGCACATTCTCAGCGGTCAGCTCAGCGGCGGCAGCGAGCATTCCAAATTGATTCAGCGTCTGGATGGCAGCACGTTGTCGGTGACCCTGGTCGGTGCGCCGATCCGCAATGCCGGCAATGTCAGCGGCACCGTGCTGGTGTTGCACGACATGACCCAGGAGCGGCAGTACATCGCCAATCTGTCGTGGCAGGCGACCCATGATGCGCTGACCGGGCTGGCCAACCGCCGCGAATTCGAATATCGCCTCGAACAGGCCTTGCACAACCTGACACGCCAGCCCGGGCGGCATGCGCTGATGTTCCTCGACCTGGACCAGTTCAAACTGGTCAACGACACCTGCGGCCATGCGGCAGGCGATGAGTTGTTGCGGCATATCTGCACGCTGCTGCAATCGGGCCTGCGCGAGGGCGACACGCTGGCGCGGCTGGGCGGCGACGAATTCGGCATCCTGCTGGAGAACTGCCCGCCGGAGGTGGCGGAGAAGATTGCCGAGAGCCTGCGCCAGACCGTGCAGAACCTGCATTTTGTCTGGAAAGGGCGGCCGTTTCTGACCACGGTCAGTATCGGCCTGGTCCACGTGGCGCAGAATCCGACCACCCTTGAGGCCTCGCTGCGGGCGGCAGACATGGCCTGCTACATGGCCAAGGAAAAGGGCCGCAACCGCGTGCAGGTCTATCACGCCGACGATTCCGAACTGTCCATGCGCTTCGGTGAAATGGCCTGGGTGCAACGGCTGCACATGGCGCTGGAGGAAAACCGCTTCTGCCTGTATGCCCAACAGATCGCGCCGCTCAAGCCGCAACCCGGTCAGGCCGGGCACATCGAGATCCTCCTGCGTTTGCACGATGAGTCGGGGCGGATGATTTTGCCGGACAGCTTTATTCCGGCGGCAGAGCGCTATGGTTTGATGACCCAGTTAGATCGCTGGGTAGTTCAGAACGTGTTTAAGGTAATTGCTCAGTGTATTGAGCAGGAACATGAACTTCCGTTAGCGATGTGTGCGATTAATCTGTCAGGCATTACTATCGGAGATGACGCGTTTTTGCACTTCCTGCGCGAACAGTTTGTTAACTACGCTATACCGCCTGAAATGATTTGTTTTGAAATTACTGAAACCAGTGCAATCGCCAATCTTGGCAGCGCAATTCGTTTTATCAATGAACTCAAAGGCTTAGGTTGTCACTTTTCCCTGGATGACTTTTGTGCCGGAATGTCTTCATTCGCTTACTTGAAACATTTGCCTGTAGACTTCCTGAAGATCGACGGGAGTTTCGTAAAGGACATGCTGGACGACCCGATTAATCGGGCAATGGTCGAGGTGATCAATCACATCGGCCATGTTATGGGTAAGCAGACAATTGCCGAGTTTGTTGAAACTAACCAGATCGAACAGGCATTGCTTGAAATAGGTGTGGATTACGCTCAGGGTTATGTCATAGAGCGTCCGCAGTTATTTACCTGTGACAGTTTGCAAAGTCGCCCTGCCAGACCGCAGCCGTTGTTGTTCAAAGCGCCTGGCACGTTCCGTTGAAGTCTCTCGCCGATCCTTGCCATCACAACTCAAAAGGAGCCGAACAGTGATCGACACATTCAACCGAACCGGACCCCTCATGGAAGCTGCAAGTTATCCTGCCTGGGCACAACAGCTCATCAAGGATTGCAGCGAGAGCAAGCGCCGGGTTGTCGAACATGAACTTTATCAGCGCATGCGTGACAACAAACTCAGCGCGAAAACCATGCGCCAGTACCTGATCGGCGGCTGGCCGGTGGTCGAGCAGTTTGCCTTGTACATGGCGCAGAACCTCACCAAGACCCGTTTCGCCCGCCATCCCGGCGAGGACATGGCGCGGCGCTGGCTGATGCGCAACATCCGCGTCGAACTCAATCACGCCGACTACTGGATGCACTGGAGCCGCGCCCATGGCGTCAGCCTCGAAGATCTCCAGGCTCAGCAAGTGCCACCGGAGCTGCACGCCCTGAGTCACTGGTGCTGGCACACCAGCTCGGCGGATTCGCTGATCGTCGCGATCGCCGCGACCAACTATGCGATCGAGGGCGCGACCGGGGAGTGGTCAGCGGTGGTCTGCTCGACCGGGGTCTATGCGGCGGCGTTCCCGGAAGAGGACCGCAAGCGCGCGATGAAGTGGTTGAAGATGCACGCCCAGTACGATGATGCCCATCCGTGGGAAGCGCTGGAAATCATCTGCACCCTGGCCGGCCTGAACCCGACCAAGGCTTTGCAGGCCGAGCTGCGGCAGGCGATCTGCAAGAGCTACGACTACATGTATCTGTTCCTCGAACGGTGCATGCAGCTTGAAACGTCGGAGCGGTTGCTGGTCAACCGCGAGCGCAGGACCGTAACCGAGAGCTGATAGAACTGTGGGAGCGAGCCTGCTCGCGAAAGCGGTGGGTCATTCAACGAATCGTTGTCTGACACTCCCTCTTCGCGAGCAGGCTCGCTCCCACAATGATTTCTAGCCGGCCATCGCCAGCCGGTTACGCCCCTCGCGCTTTGCGACATAGAGCGCACTGTCCGCGCGGCGCAGCAAGCTGTCCGCCGATTCGCCCGGCAACAACGTCGAGCATCCCAGGCTCACGGTGATCTCGATCAACTGGCCATCGGCGAAATATTCCTCCGACTGCGTCGCCTGGCGCAAACGCTCGCCGACCATCGCCGCCGCTTCACGGCCGGTGTTGGACAGCAGGATCAGAAACTCCTCGCCGCCATAACGGAACACCATGTCGACGTTGCGCAGCTGCGCCTTGATCGACGCTGCGATAGCCTTGAGCACGTCATCCCCGGCGCCGTGGCCGTGTTCGTCGTTGACCCGTTTGAAGTGGTCGATGTCGAGCATCAGCACCGACAGCGGCTGCACATGGCGGCGCGACATGTCGATCTCGCGCTGTAAGGTCTGCTCCATCGCCACGCGATTGCCGGCGCCGGTCAACGGGTCGCGCAAGGCACTTTGAGTGGCGGCGCGATAGAGCAGGGCGTTGCGCATCGGATAGAGCAGGCAGGACAGCAGCGACTCGAGATCGCCCTGTTCCTTGTCGTTGAAACGCTGATTGCGGCGGAAGACCAGCTCGCCCATGTGCTCGCCTTCGTGGCTCAGGGTGTAGCTGACCGAATGGTGGCCGCGCGCGCCGAACTCCAGGCGCAGATCACTGGCCTTATGCACGTAGCTCAGCGCGTCCAACGGCACCAGGCGCTGAATTTCGCGGAAAAAGAGGCCAAGGATGCGCTGTGGCTCAAGGCTGGTTTGCAGTTGCAGGCTCATTTGCTGACGCAATTGCGCCAGGCTGGTCGGGCGCTCGATCAGCGCCGGTAGTTGACCGAAGCCCAGGCGCTGCAATTTGGCACTGTCAAAGTCAATTGCATGGGTCTGGGAAGGAGATTTCATATGGCGTGAGCCCCTAAGCAGTAAGTCTGTCTTACAGGCTGGGTGAGAGCGGCTATGGGCTGCGCGTCGTACTGATCCATCAGTCCCGTAGGACGTTTGGCGTAAGTTTAGTCTGCCGCAGGACGATCAGTCAGCTATCGAAATCGGCGTTGCCCCATGGCCATCACACGGCATGTTTTGAGGGAATTTAGAGCGAAACCCGTGCCATTCGGTTCGATTTTATTTAAAGCTTTTCGAATCAATGACTTGCTGAAAGGTGCCAGCGTCTAGCGCTGGGTAA
Source organism: Pseudomonas sp. RIT-PI-o (assembly GCF_001297215.1). NCBI lineage: Bacteria > Pseudomonadati > Pseudomonadota > Gammaproteobacteria > Pseudomonadales > Pseudomonadaceae > Pseudomonas > Pseudomonas sp. RIT-PI-o. The sequence goes on from NZ_LHPA01000005.1 coordinate 125,927, forward strand.
TTGGCGGCTTTGTGACGCTTCTGAGCGGCAATGGTTTGCCGCGACAGCATTCTGCCGCGGCAACAAATGCGACGTATGGCGTTATTGAGCGTTGAAAGCCTGGCCATTGACGCCTGTGCTGTCGGGACCCATCAGGTACAGATACACCGGCATGATCTCTTCCGGCGTCGGGTTGTTCAGCGGATTTTCCGCCGGGTACGCCTGCGCACGCATGCTGGTGCGGGTGCCGCCGGGGTTGATGCTGTTGGAGCGCACCGGCGCCACGCCTTCGACTTCGTCGGCCAGGGTTTGCATCAGGCCTTCGGTGGCGAATTTCGACACGCCGTAGGCGCCCCAATACGCACGGCCCTTGCGCCCGACGCTGCTGGAGGTGAACACCACCGAAGCATCCTGGGACAGCTTGAGCAGCGGCAGCAAGGTGCTGGTCAGCATGAACATCGCGTTGACGTTGACCTGCATGACGCGCATGAAGTTTTCGCCGGACAGTTGCTCGATCGGCGTGCGTGGGCCGATGATCGAGGCGTTGTGCAGCAGCCCGTCGAGGTGGCCGAACTCGGTTTCGATCATCGCTGCCAGTTCATCGTACTGATGGGGCAGGGCAGTCTCAAGGTTGAACGGGATCACCGCCGGCTGCGGATAACCGGCCGCTTCGATCTCGTCGTAGACCTCGGTCAGATTGGCCTCTGTCTTGCCCAGCAGCAGCACGGTGGCGCCGTGTGCGGCATAGGTCTTCGCCGCAGCCGCGCCAATGCCACGACCGGCACCCGTGACGAGGATGACCCGGTCCTTGAGCAATTCGGGGCGAGCGGTGTAATCAAACATAAAAACCTCATAGTCCTTAAAAGATCGCAGCCTTCGGCAGCTCCTACATGGGTATGCATTCTCCTGTAGGAGCTGCCGAAGGCTGCGATCTTTTGATTTTGGTCAGCAGTTGCACAGCGCGCTATCGAGCACCTTGCGCAACTCCAGCGGGTGATCCACGACCACGTCCGCGCCCCAATGCCGCGGGTTGTCATCAGGGTGAATGTAGCCGTAGGTCACCGCAGCGGTCTTGGTGCCGGCGTCGCGGCCCGATTCGATATCGCGCAGATCATCGCCGATAAACAGCACGGTCGACGGATCCAGATCAAGCATCTTGCAGGCGAGGATCAACGGCTCCGGGTCCGGCTTGCTGTTCTTCACATGGTCCGGGCAGATCAGCAGCGCCGAACGCTCGGCCAGCCCAAGACGTTGCATGATCGGCTCGGCGAAGCGCACCGGTTTGTTGGTGACCACACCCCAGATCAGATTGGCCTTTTCGATGTCGGCGAGCAGTTCGCTCATGCCGTCGAACAGTCTGCTGTGCACTGCGCAGCCGACCAGATAGCGCTCGAGAAACTCCAGGCGCAGCTCCTCGAAGCCTGGCGATTCCGGGTCCATCGAGAACGTCACTGCGACCATCGCCTTGGCGCCGCCGGAGATTTCATCGCGAATGTGCTTGTCGTTGATCGGCGGCAAACCGCGATCGGCGCGCATTGCCTGGCAGATGGCAATGAAGTCCGGCGCGGTGTCGAGCAGGGTGCCGTCCATGTCGAAAAGTACCGCTCTGATGGCCATCGGCTTATTCCTCGCGCAGGGTCTGGATCATGTAGTTGACGTCAACGTCGTTGGCCAGCTTGTAGTGCTTGGTCAGCGGGTTGTAGGTCAGACCGATGATGTCCTTGACGGTCAGGCCGGCCATGCGGCTCCACGCGCCGAGCTCGGACGGGCGAATGAATTTCTTGAAATCATGGGTGCCGCGCGGCAGCAGCTTCATGATGTATTCGGCGCCGATGATCGCGAACAGATACGCCTTCGGGTTGCGGTTGATGGTCGAGAAGAACACCTGGCCGCCCGGCTTGACCATGCGGAAACAGGCGCGGATCACCGAGGATGGATCCGGCACGTGCTCGAGCATTTCCAGGCAGGTGACCACGTCGAACTGCTCGGGCATCTCGTCAGCGAGGGCTTCGGCGGTGATCTGCCGGTATTCGACGCTGACCCCGGATTCCAGCTGATGCAGTTGCGCGACCGCCAGCGGCGCTTCGCCCATATCGATGCCCATCACCGTGGCGCCGCGCTGGGCCATGGCTTCGCTGAGGATGCCGCCGCCGCAGCCGACGTCGAGGACTTTCTTGCCGGCCAGGTTGACCCGTTCGTCGATCCAGTTGACCCGCAGCGGGTTGATGTCATGCAGTGGCTTGAATTCGCTTTCGCGGTCCCACCAGCGATGGGCCAGGGCCTCGAATTTGGCGATTTCGGCGTGGTCGACGTTGCTCATGTTCAATTCCTCGAAAAACCTGAAAAGGGCTGTAGCCGCGGATATTGCGCCGCGGTGTTTACGATTCGGTATGGCCGCTGATGCGCTGGCCCCAGTGGCGGGCGGTCTCGCCCAGCTGTTGTTCGTCCATGCGGGTCAGGCGCCGATCGTCGAGCAGTTGTTTGCCGGCGACCCACAGGTGTTTCACGCAATCGCGCCCGGTGGCATAGATCAACTGCGACACCGGGTCGTACACCGGTTGCTGCGCCAGACCGGACAGGTCGAAAGCGACGATGTCCGCGGCCTTGCCGATCTCCAGCGAGCCGACCTGCGTCTCGATGCCCAATGCACGGGCGCCGTTCAGCGTGGCCATGCGCAAGGCGCGATGGGCATCCAGCGCGGTGGCGGAGCCAGCGACGGCTTTGGCCAGCAGGGCGGCAGTGCGGGTTTCCCCGAGCAGGTCGAGATCATTGTTGCTCGCCGCGCCATCGGTGCCGACAGCCACATTGACCCCAGCCTGCCACAAACGCTCGACCGGGCAGAAGCCGCTGGCCAGTTTGAGGTTGGATTCCGGGCAGTGGATCACGCTGCTGTTGCTTTCTACCAGCAGGGCGAGGTCGTCATCGCTGATCTGGGTCATGTGCACGGCCTGGAACCGCGGGCCGAGCAGGCCAAGGCGAGCGAGGCGCGCCAGTGGCCGTTCGCCTGTCTGCTCGACGGCCTGCTGCACCTCGAATGCGGTTTCGTGCACGTGCATGTGGATCGAGGCGTCCAGCTCCTCGGCGATCACCCTGATTTTCTCGAGGTTCTCATCGCCGACGGTGTAGGGTGCATGAGGGCCGAAAGTGATCTTGATGCGTTCGTGATGCTTGAGGTCGCCGAACAATTCGACGCCCTGACGAATGGCTTCGTCGGCGCTGCTGGCACCGGGGATCGGGAAATCGAGGATCGGAATGGCGATCTGCGCGCGGATGCCGCTGTTGTGCACGCGCTCGCTCGCGACTTTCGGGAAGAAATACATGTCCGAAAAACAGCTGATGCCGCCCTTGATCTGCTCGGCGATCGCCAGATCGGTGCCGTCGCGGACGAAGTCTTCATCGACCCATTTGCCTTCGGCCGGCCAGATGTGATTTTCCAGCCAGGTCATCAGCGGCAGATCGTCGGCCAGGCCCCGGAACAGTGTCATCGCCGCATGGCCGTGGGCGTTGATCAGCCCCGGCGCCAGCAAGATATCCGGCAGTTCACGGATTTGCGTGGCGTTACACTTCAATGCTTCAGCCCGCGGGCCGATAAATACGATGCGACCATCACGGATGCCCAGGCCGTGCTCCTTGAGCACCACGCCTGCAGGTTCGACGGGAACCAGCCAAGTCGGCAGCAATAACAGGTCGAGCGCAATGGCAGGTTTCGGCATCGAGGGTCGGTTCCAGTGCTTTTGTAAAGGATGGCGAAGTATACCCGAGCGTCTTCGCGGGGGGATCGCTATAATCGGCGGCTTTTGTTCATGAGTGCGGGGTGTGGGATGCGCGATCGACTGTTGGCTGCGGAGAAAGTGAAGGCCATCGATTGGCGTGATGGCGCGCTGCACCTGCTGGATCAGCGTATTTTGCCGTTCGAGGAAACCTGGATCGCTTACACCAGCGCCGCCGGCGTGGCCGAGGCGATTCGCTCGATGGTCGTGCGTGGCGCGCCGGCCATCGGCATCAGCGCGGCCTATGGCATCGTCCTCGCGGCGCGGGCGCGGATTGCCGAGGGTGGCGACTGGTACGCGGCGCTGGAAGAGGATTTTGCCCTGCTGGCGGATTCGCGGCCGACTGCGGTCAATCTGTTCTGGGCGCTAGGCCGCATGCACGATCGCCTGGATCGTTTGAAGAGCAACGCCGATCCGCTGGCGGCGCTCGAGGCCGAAGCCATCGCCATTCACCAAAGCGACCGCGAAGCCAACCTGACCATGGCGCAACTCGGCGTCGATCTGATTCGCAAGCATCAGGGCAACGCTCAGGCCATTCTGACTCACTGCAACACTGGCGCGCTGGCGACCGGCGGGTTCGGTACTGCGCTGGGTGTGATCCGCGCCGCTTATATAGAAGGCATGGTCGAGCGCGTCTACGCCGACGAAACCCGACCGTGGCTGCAGGGCTCGCGGCTGACCGCGTGGGAGCTGGCCAACGAAGGCATTCCGGTGACCCTGAACGCCGACTCCGCCGCCGCGCACATCATGAAAACCAAAGGCGTGACCTGGGTGATCGTCGGCGCTGATCGCATCACTGCCAATGGCGACGTGGCGAACAAGATCGGGACTTATCAACTGGCGGTGAACGCCATGCATCATGGCGTGCGCTTCATGGTGGTGGCGCCGAGTTCGACCATCGACATGAATCTGGCCAGCGGCGATGACATCCCGATCGAAGAGCGTGATGGCGCCGAGCTGCTGGAAGTTGGCGGCAAACGCGTCGGTGCCGACGTTGAAGCGTTCAACCCGGTGTTCGATGTCACTCCGGCGGATCTGATCGACGCGATCGTCACCGAAAAAGGCATCGTCGAGCGGCCGGACACCGCGAAAATGGCCCAGCTGATGTGCCGCAAGCGCCTGCATTGACAGGCTCTGGTCTTGCATTGAGCCCTTCGCGAGCAGGCTCGCTCCCACAGGTTTCGTGATCGCCACAGACCATTGTGGGAGCGAGCCTGCTCGCGAAGAGGCCGGTAAAGTCAATAAACAACTCCAATTCAGGCCGAGATTTCACGTTCAACGAAGCTCTGAGCCTCTCTCGTCCCCCTCAAGCCTGTCATCGGTCAACTAACTATGCTCCATGCGCATCTGGGGGATAGGTGCGTGGCGGCCTTTGTGATAACATCCGGCGTTTTCCGAGGCGGCTCCACGGAGCTGTCTTTACTGCGCAAATCCGCGATCCAATGTTGATTTGTCGTAAGTCGGCGCATGGCACTCGGCCGGCCCCGACGAGCTTCGTTGCTCCCACATGGATATGACGAAGTTTCACCAGAAAAAGGAATCAGGCTTCTCATGGGCGAACTGGCCAAAGAAATCCTCCCGGTCAATATCGAAGACGAGCTGAAACAGTCCTACCTCGACTACGCAATGAGCGTGATCGTCGGCCGTGCACTGCCGGATGCGCGCGATGGCCTCAAGCCCGTGCACCGTCGCGTACTGTTCGCGATGAGCGAGCTGGGCAACGACTACAACAAGCCGTACAAGAAATCTGCCCGTGTCGTCGGCGACGTGATCGGTAAGTATCACCCGCACGGCGACACTGCCGTGTACGACACCATCGTTCGTATGGCCCAGCCTTTCTCCCTGCGCTACCTGCTGGTCGACGGCCAGGGCAACTTCGGTTCGGTCGACGGCGACAACGCCGCGGCCATGCGATACACCGAAGTGCGCATGACCAAGCTGGCGCACGAGCTGCTGGCTGACTTGCACAAGGAAACCGTGGACTGGGTGCCGAACTACGACGGCACCGAACTGATCCCGGCGGTCATGCCGACCCGCGTACCGAACCTCCTGGTCAACGGTTCCAGCGGTATCGCCGTGGGCATGGCGACCAACATTCCCCCGCACAACCTCGGTGAAGTCATCGACGGTTGCCTGGCCCTCATCGACAACCCCGAGCTGACCGTCGATGAGCTGATGCAATACATCCCCGGTCCGGACTTCCCGACTGCCGCGATCATCAACGGTCGCGCCGGCATCATCGAAGCCTATCGCACCGGTCGCGGGCGCATTTACATGCGTGCCCGCTCGATCATCGAAGACATCGACAAGGTCGGTGGCCGTCAGCAGATCGTCATCACCGAACTGCCTTACCAGTTGAACAAGGCGCGTCTGATCGAGAAAATCGCCGAACTGGTCAAGGAGAAGAAGCTCGAAGGTATCACCGAGCTGCGTGACGAGTCCGACAAGGACGGTATGCGCGTCGTGATCGAACTGCGTCGCGGCGAAGTGCCTGAGGTGATCCTCAACAACCTCTACGCCCAGACCCAGCTGCAATCGGTGTTCGGTATCAACATCGTCGCGCTGATCGACGGCCGTCCGCGCATCCTCAATCTCAAGGATCTGCTGGAAGCCTTCGTCCGTCACCGTCGCGAAGTGGTCACCCGCCGTACCGTGTTCGAACTGCGCAAGGCGCGCGAGCGCGGGCACATTCTCGAAGGTCAGGCCGTTGCCCTGTCGAACATCGACCCGGTGATCGCCCTGATCAAGGCCTCGCCAACGCCGTCGGAAGCCAAGGAAGCGCTGATCAGCACGCCTTGGGAATCCTCGGCAGTGGTGGCGATGGTTGAACGTGCCGGTGCCGATTCGTGCCGTCCGGAAAACCTCGATCCGCAATACGGTCTGCGCGAAGGCAAGTACTTCCTTTCGCCAGAACAGGCTCAAGCCATTCTCGAACTGCGCCTGCACCGCCTGACCGGTCTGGAGCACGAGAAGCTGCTGGCCGAGTACCAGGAGATCCTCAACCAGATCGGCGAGCTGATCCGCATCCTCAACAGCGCTGTGCGCCTGATGGAAGTGATCCGCGAAGAGCTGGAAGTGATTCGCGCCGAATACGGCGACGTGCGCCGCACCGAAATTCTCGATGCCCGTCTCGACCTGACCCTGGGTGACATGATCCCGGAAGAAGAGCGCGTCGTGACGATCTCCCACGGTGGCTACGCCAAGACCCAGCCGCTGGCTGCGTACCAGGCTCAGCGTCGTGGCGGCAAAGGCAAGTCGGCCACCGGCGTCAAGGACGAGGACTACATCGCTCACCTGCGGGTCGCCAACAGCCACACCACGCTGCTGCTGTTCTCCAGCAAGGGCAAGGTGTACTGGCTGAAGACCTACGAAATTCCGGAAGCATCCCGCGCGGCCCGTGGTCGTCCGCTGGTCAACCTGCTGCCCCTGGATGACGGTGAATACATCACCACCATGCTGCCGGTCGAGGAATATACCGAAGGTCACTACATCTTCATGGCCACCGCCAACGGCACCGTGAAGAAGACCCCGCTGGAATCCTTCAGCCGTCAGCGCAGCGTCGGTCTGATCGCGCTGGAGCTGGACGAAGGCGACGTGCTGATCTCTGCGGCCATCACCGATGGCGAGCGCGAAGTGATGCTGTTCTCCGACGGCGGCAAGGTCACCCGCTTCAAAGAGTCCGATGTACGTGCCATGGGCCGTACCGCGCGCGGCGTGCGCGGCATGCGTCTGCCGGAAGGGCAGAAGCTGATTTCCATGCTGATCCCGGAAGAAGGCAGCCAGATCCTCACCGCTTCCGAGCGTGGTTATGGCAAGCGCACCGCGATCACCGAGTTCCCTGAATACAAGCGTGGCGGCCAGGGCGTGATCGCCATGGTCAGCAACGAGCGTAACGGCCGTCTGGTCGGCGCGGTGCAGGTGCTCGACGGTGAAGAAATCATGCTGATCTCCGATCAGGGCACTCTGGTGCGTACCCGTGTCGGCGAAGTGTCGAGCCTGGGCCGTAACACTCAGGGCGTGACGCTGATCAAGCTGGCCAAGGATGAAACCCTGGTCGGGCTGGAGCGGGTCCAGGAGCCTTCGGAAGTCGAAGGCGAAGAGCTCGAAGGTGAAGAGGGCGAGGAGTTCGCAGGCAGCGTCGGCATCGACGAGGCAGGTGAAGACCAGCAACTCGACGCCGCAGCTGACGAAGAACCGCAGGAATAAGCGGACAAACGAGGGGGCGGATGAGAATTCGCCCCCTTGTTATTTGTCCGGTATGAATTTTCGACATCATGGAGCCCCCTGTGGGAGCGAGCCTGCTCGCGAAAGCAGGCGCTGCGGTACCTCTGAAGCACCGCGGTGATGCATTCGCGAGCAGGCTCGCTCCCACAGGGCCATGTTGATCGGTAGTGTGATTTATTGCGTGATACCACCAAATCAGAGCGAGATTGGATGTGAGCAAGCGAGCCTATAACTTCTGCGCCGGTCCTGCGGCGCTGCCTGAAGCTGTCCTGCAGCGCGCCCAGGGTGAACTCCTTGATTGGCACGGCAAGGGTCTGTCGGTCATGGAAATGAGCCATCGCAGCGATGAGTTCGTGTCCATTGCCACCCAGGCCGAGCAGGATCTGCGTGACCTGCTGAATATCCCGTCGAACTACAAAGTGCTGTTCCTGCAGGGCGGCGCCAGCCAGCAGTTCGCACAGATCCCGCTGAACCTGCTGCCCGAAGGTGGTTCGGCCGACTACATCGACACCGGTATCTGGTCGCAGAAAGCCATCGAAGAAGCCTCGCGCTACGGTCACGTCAACGTTGCCGCCACCGCCAAGCCTTACGACTATTTCGCCATTCCCGGCCAGAACGAGTGGAATCTGTCGAAAGACGCCGCGTACGTTCACTACGCGCCGAACGAAACCATCGGTGGTCTGGAATTCCAGTGGATCCCGCAAACCGGTGACGTGCCGCTGGTGGCCGACATGTCCTCGGACATTCTCTCGCGTCCGGTCGACATCTCGCGTTTCGGCATGATCTACGCCGGCGCACAGAAGAACATCGGCCCGAGCGGCATCCTCGTCAACATCATCCGCGAAGACCTGCTCGGCAAGGCCCGCTCGCTGTGCCCGACCATGCTCGACTACAAGGTCGCGGCCGACAACGGCTCGATGTACAACACCCCGCCGACCCTGGCCTGGTACCTGTCCGGTCTGGTGTTCCAGTGGCTGAAAGAGCAGGGCGGCGTCGAAGCGATCGCCAGGCTCAATGACGTCAAGCAGCGCACCCTGTACGACTTCATCGATGCCAGCGGCCTCTACAGCAACCCGATCAACAAGTCGGATCGCTCGTGGATGAACGTGCCGTTCCGTCTGGCTGACGATCGTCTGGACAAGCCGTTCCTCGCCGGTGCCGACGAGCGCGGTCTGCTCAACCTCAAGGGCCACCGCTCGGTGGGCGGCATGCGCGCCTCCATCTACAACGCTGTCGACATCACTGCGGTCAACGCGCTGGTGGCCTACATGGCGGAATTCGAGAAGGAACACGGCTGATGTCCGAGCAAGAACTCAAGGCACTGCGCGTTCGCATCGACGCTCTGGACACCAAAGTCCTCGAGCTGATCAGTGAGCGTGCGCGTTGCGCCCAGGAAGTCGCCCGCGTGAAGATGGCCTCGCTGGCCGAAGGCGAAGTGCCGGTGTTCTATCGTCCCGAGCGCGAAGCTCAGGTGCTCAAGCGCGTGATGGAGCGCAATCAGGGGCCGCTGGGCAACGAAGAGATGGCGCGGCTGTTCCGCGAAATCATGTCCTCGTGCCTGGCGCTGGAGCAGCCGCTGAAAGTGGCGTATCTGGGTCCTGAGGGCACTTTCACCCAAGCGGCGGCGATGAAGCACTTCGGTCACGCAGTGATCAGCAAGCCAATGGCGGCGATCGACGAAGTGTTCCGTGAAGTCGCCGCCGGTGCGGTGAATTTCGGCGTGGTGCCGGTGGAAAACTCCACTGAAGGCGCGGTCAACCACACGCTGGACAGCTTCCTCGAGCACGACATGGTGATCTGCGGCGAAGTCGAGCTGCGCATCCACCATCATCTGCTGGTCGGCGAAAACACCAAGACCGACAGCATCAGCCGCATCTATTCCCATGCGCAGTCGCTGGCCCAGTGCCGCAAGTGGCTGGACGCGCATTACCCGAATGTCGAGCGCGTCGCGGTGTCGAGCAACGCCGAAGCGGCCAAGCGGGTCAAGGGTGAGTGGAATTCCGCGGCGATCGCCGGCGACATGGCAGCGGGGCTGTACGGCCTGACGCGCCTGGCCGAGAAGATCGAAGACCGTCCGGACAACTCCACGCGCTTTTTGATGATCGGTAATCAGGAAGTGCCGCCGACTGGCGACGACAAGACCTCGATCATTGTGTCGATGAGCAACAAGCCCGGCGCGCTCCATGAGCTGCTGGTGCCGTTCCATGACAATGGCATCGACCTGACCCGCATCGAAACCCGTCCGTCGCGCAGCGGCAAATGGACCTACGTGTTCTTCATCGACTTCGTCGGCCACCACCGTGATCCGTTGATCAAAGGTGTGCTGGAAAAGATCAGTCAGGAAGCAGTAGCACTCAAAGTGCTGGGTTCCTACCCGAAAGCAGTTCTCTAAGGGGCGGTAGCAAATGAGTGGCAACTTCCTCGCTCTGGCACAGCCGGGCGTGCAACAACTTTCGCCGTACGTTCCGGGCAAGCCTGTGGACGAACTGGCGCGTGAGCTGGATCTGGATCCGGCAAAAATCGTCAAACTGGCGAGCAATGAAAACCCGCTGGGCGCCAGCCCGAAAGCCTTGGCGGCGATTCGCGAAGAGCTGGCGGAGCTGACTCGTTACCCGGACGGCAATGGTTTCGCCCTGAAATCGCTGCTCGCCGAGCAGTGCCGCGTCGAGCTGAATCAGGTCACCCTGGGCAATGGCTCTAACGATATTCTTGAGCTGGTTGCCCGTGCCTATCTGGCACCGGGCCTGAATGCGGTGTTCAGCGAGCACGCTTTCGCCGTATATCCGATTGCCACCCAGGCGGTCGGCGCACAAGCCAAAGTCGTGCCGGCCAAGGATTGGGGGCATGATCTGCCGGCGATGCTTGCGGCCATCGATGCCAACACCCGCGTGGTGTTCATTGCCAACCCGAACAACCCGACCGGCACCTGGTTCGGCGCAGAAGCGCTGGACGAGTTCCTGCAGGACGTTCCCGAGCACGTGCTGGTGGTGCTCGACGAGGCTTACATCGAATACGCCGAAGGCAGCGACTTGCCGGACGGCCTCGACTTTCTCGCGGCTTATCCAAACCTGCTGGTGTCGCGCACGTTCTCCAAAGCCTATGGCCTGGCAGCGCTGCGCGTCGGTTACGGCTTGTCGACGCCTGTGGTGGCAGATGTGCTGAACCGCGTTCGCCAGCCGTTCAACGTCAACAGCCTCGCCCTCGCCGCAGCTTGTGCAGCATTGAAGGACGGTGAGTATCTGGCGCAGAGCCGTCAGCTCAACGAAGCGGGCATGCAGCAGTTGCAGGCTGGTTTCCGTGAGCTGGATCTGGGCTGGATCGAGTCCAAAGGCAACTTCATTTGCGTCGATCTCGGCCAGGTCGCGGCGCCGGTTTTCCAGGGCTTGCTGCGCGAAGGCGTGATCGTGCGTCCGGTGGCCAATTACGGCATGCCGAACCACCTGCGGGTGACCATTGGTCTGCCGGCAGAAAACAGCCGTTTCCTCGAGGCGCTGCGCAAGGTTCTGGCTCGTGGTTGATGTCACTGCGCTGCAACCTGCTGCACCTATGATCGATCGCCTTGTGGTGGTCGGTCTGGGATTGATCGGTGGTTCGTTTGCCAAAGGCTTGCGTGAAAGCGGCCTGTGCCGTGAAGTGGTCGGCGTCGATCTGGATCCGCAATCGCGCAAGCTCGCGGTCGAGTTGGGTGTGGTCGATCGCTGTGAAGACGACTTGGCGGCAGCTTGCGTCGGCGCTGATGTGATTCAGCTGGCGGTGCCGATTCTGGCGATGGAAAAACTGCTCGCACGTCTGGCTGTAATGGATCTGGGGCAGGCGATCCTCACGGATGTCGGCAGCGCCAAGGGCAATGTGGTGCGCGCGGCGACCGAAGCGTTCGGCGGCATGCCGGCGCGGTTCGTGCCGGGCCACCCGATTGCCGGTTCCGAGCAGAGCGGGGTGGAAGCCTCGAATGCCGAGCTGTTCCGTCGGCACAAGGTGATCCTGACGCCGCTTGAGCAGACCGATCCTGCCGCGCTGGCGCTGGTCGATCGCCTGTGGCGCGAGCTGGGCGCCGATGTCGAGCACATGCAGGTCGAGCGTCACGACGAAGTGCTTGCCGCGACCAGTCATCTGCCGCACCTGCTGGCCTTCGGTCTGGTCGATTCGTTGGCCAAGCGCAATGAAAATCTGGAGATCTTCCGTTACGCTGCCGGTGGTTTTCGCGATTTCACAAGAATCGCCGGAAGCGACCCGGTGATGTGGCACGACATCTTCCTCGCCAACCGCGAGGCTGTCCTGCGCACACTCGATACATTTCGCAGCGACCTCGACGCCTTGCGCGACGCGGTCGATGCAGGGGATGGGCACCAATTGTTGGGCGTTTTCACGCGCGCCCGGGTTGCCCGCGAGCATTTCAGTAAAATCCTGGCCCGCAGGGCCTATGTGGACGCTATGAATTCCAACGATCTGATCTTCCTGGCTCAACCTGGTGGCCGCCTGTCCGGTCGGATTCGCGTACCGGGTGACAAATCGATTTCCCACCGTTCGATCATGCTCGGCTCGCTGGCCGAAGGCGTCACCGAAGTCGAAGGCTTCCTCGAGGGCGAAGACGCCCTGGCGACCTTGCAGGCGTTTCGCGACATGGGCGTGGTCATCGAAGGCCCGCACCACGGCCGCGTGACCATTCACGGTGTCGGCCTGCACGGCCTGAAACCGGCACCGGGCCCGATCTATCTGGGCAACTCCGGCACCTCGATGCGTCTGCTCTCCGGCCTGCTGGCGGCGCAGAACTTCGACAGCACCCTGACCGGCGACGCGTCGCTGTCCAAGCGTCCGATGAATCGTGTGGCCAATCCTCTGCGGGAAATGGGCGCCGTGATCGAAACCGCCGCTGAAGGTCGTCCGCCGATGACCATTCGCGGTGGCCACAAGCTCAAAGGCCTGACCTACACCATGCCGATGGCCAGCGCTCAGGTGAAATCCTGCCTGCTGCTCGCCGGCCTGTACGCCGAAGGCAAGACCACCGTCACCGAGCCAGCACCGACCCGTGACCACACCGAGCGCATGCTGCGTGGCTTCGGCTACCCGGTCAGCGTCGACGGTGCCACGGCTTCGGTCGAGTCCGGCGGCAAGCTCACTGCAACTCACATCGAAGTGCCGGGCGATATCTCGTCATCGGCGTTCTTCCTCGTCGCGGCCTCGATCGCCGAGGGTTCCGAACTGGTGCTGGAGCACGTTGGTATCAACCCGACCCGTACTGGCGTGATCGACATCCTGCGTTTGATGGGCGCTGATATCACTCTGGAAAACCAGCGCGAAGTCGGCGGTGAGCCAGTGGCTGACTTGCGCGTGCGGGCAGCTAGACTCAAAGGTATCGAGATTCCGGAAGAACTGGTGCCGCTGGCGATCGACGAATTCCCGGTACTGTTCGTCGCTGCTGCATGCGCCGAAGGGCGGACCGTGCTGACCGGCGCCGAAGAGCTGCGGGTCAAGGAATCCGACCGGATCCAGGTCATGGCGGACGGTTTGCTGGCGCTAGGCGTCAAGTGCGAACCGACCCCGGATGGCATCATCATCGACGGCGGCCCGATCGGCGGCGGTGAAGTGCACGGTCACGGTGATCATCGTATTGCCATGGCTTTCAGCGTTGCCTCGTTGCGCGCTACCGCACCGATCCGCATCCACGATTGCGCTAACGTCGCGACCTCGTTCCCCAACTTCCTCGCGCTGTGCGGGCAAGTCGGCATTCGTGTGGCACAAGAGGCTCAGTCGTGAAAAACATTGCACCGGTCATCACCATCGATGGGCCAAGCGGCTCCGGCAAAGGCACGGTCGCCGGGATTCTGGCCAAGCGTCTGGGCTGGAACCTGCTGGATTCCGGTGCGCTTTATCGTTTGCTCGCGTTTGCTGCGCACAATCATGGCGTCGACCTGACCAACGAAGAGCTGCTGAAGACATTGGCCGCTCATCTGGATGTGCAGTTCATCGCCGCGACCGAAGGTCAGTTGCAGCGGATCATTCTGGAGGGCGATGAGGTCAGTGATGTGATTCGCACTGAAAGCGTCGGTTCCGGTGCCTCGCAAGTGGCTGCGCTGCCCGCCGTGCGTGAGGCGCTGCTGCAGCGCCAGCGCGCATTCCAGGAAGCGCCAGGCCTGGTGGCTGACGGTCGCGACATGGGTACGGTGGTTTTTCCGGATGCACCGCTGAAGATTTTCCTGACCGCCAGTGCCGAGGAGCGGGCGCGCCGTCGATATTTGCAGTTGAAGGGCAAAGTCGAGGGTGTTAGTCTGTCGAGTCTGCTAGATGAGATCCGTGCACGCGATGAGCGTGACACCCAGCGCGCAGTAGCCCCGCTCAAGCCGGCGGCCGACGCGATTCAGCTGGATTCCACGGAGCTTTCCATCGATCAGGTGCTTGAACGCATCATGAGCGAGATCGCCATTCGCGATATCGCCGGGTGACCAAGAGGGCCGCAGGGGACCAGTCATAGTCCTGCGGTGCTTCTTTTAAATGAAACTAACCCACACCGTCTGGGGTGTGGAGATGGGCGTTTACTTCGCCCTCATCTACAGGAATTAAAATGAGCGAAAGCTTTGCGGAACTCTTTGAAGAAAGCCTGAAAACCCTGAACCTTCAGGCAGGCTCCATCATCACCGGTGTTATCGTTGATATCGATTACCAGGCTCGCTGGGTAACCGTTCACGCTGGTCTGAAGTCTGAAGCACTCATCCCGCTTGAGCAGTTCTACAACGATGCTGGCGAACTGAACATCAACGTTGGTGATGAAGTTCACGTTGCTCTGGATTCGGTTGAAGACGGCTTTGGCGAAACCAAGCTGTCCCGTGAAAAAGCCAAGCGCGCTGAATGCTGGATCGTTCTGGAAGCAGCCTTCGCAGCCGAGGAAGTGGTCAAGGGCGTTATCAACGGTAAGGTTAAAGGCGGCTTCACTGTCGACGTTAACGGCATCCGTGCGTTCCTGCCAGGTTCCCTGGTTGACGTCCGTCCTGTGCGCGACACCACGCACCTGGAAGGCAAAGAGCTGGAATTCAAGGTCATCAAGCTGGACCAGAAGCGCAACAACGTTGTCGTTTCCCGTCGCAGCGTCCTCGAAGCCGAGAACTCCGCCGAGCGTGAAGCTCTGCTGGAATCCCTGCAGGAAGGCCAGCAAGTCAAAGGTATCGTCAAAAACCTCACCGATTACGGCGCATTCGTCGATCTGGGTGGCGTGGACGGCCTGCTGCACATCACCGACATGGCCTGGAAGCGCATCAAGCACCCTTCCGAGATCGTCAACGTTGGTGACGAAATCGACGTCAAGGTTCTGAAATACGATCGCGAACGCAACCGTGTTTCCCTGGGCCTGAAGCAACTGGGCGAAGATCCATGGGTTGCAATCAAAGCCCGTTACCCAGAAGGCACTCGCGTAACCGCTCGTGTAACCAACCTGACCGACTACGGCTGCTTCGCTGAGCTGGAAGAAGGCGTTGAAGGCCTGGTACACGTTTCGGAAATGGACTGGACCAACAAGAACATCCACCCTTCGAAAGTCGTACAAGTCGGCGACGAAGTGGAAGTCATGGTTCTGGACATCGACGAAGAGCGTCGTCGTATCTCCCTGGGCATCAAGCAGTGCAAGTCGAACCCATGGGAAGACTTCTCTGGCCAGTTCAACAAGGGCGACAAGATCTCCGGCACCATCAAGTCGATCACCGATTTCGGTATCTTCATTGGTCTGGACGGCGGCATCGACGGTCTGGTTCACCTGTCCGACATCTCCTGGAACGAAGTGGGCGAAGAAGCCGTACGTCGTTTCAAGAAGGGCGACGAGCTGGACACTGTCATCCTGTCGGTTGACCCGGAGCGCGAGCGCATCTCCCTGGGCATCAAGCAACTGGAAAGCGATCCGTTCTCCGAGTACGTCTCGGTTAACGACAAGGGCGCTATCGTGACTGGTACCGTGAAAGAAGTTGACGCCAAAGGCGCCATCATCGTTCTGGCCGACGACATCGAAGCTACCCTGAAAGCCTCCGAAATCAGCCGTGACCGCGTTGAAGACGCGCGCAACGTTCTGAAAGAAGGCCAGGAAGTTGAAGCCAAGATCATCAGCGTTGATCGCAAGAGCCGCGTAATCCAGCTCTCGATCAAGTCGAAAGACGATGCTGAAGAGAAAGAAGCCATCCAGAGCCTGAAAGCAGCTCCGGAAGGTGAAGCAGCTGACACCACTATGGCGGCACTGCTGCGTCAAGCAATGGCCAAACAGAACTAAGTTCTGCTTGATCATGAAAAAGGGCGACTTCGGTCGCCCTTTTTTGTGTCTGCGATTTGCTCTTTGTACGCCCGTGCATGAAACCATTGCGTCCGCCTGTGGGTCTGTTTCTTTAATCGGATCAATCGCCTATTCGCGACTAAGCTTGGTCTTGAGCGTGTAGTCGTCGGGCTTGCCTGGCATAAGGAAGTGGATGAACAAGTTACTTGTTGTTGCAATGGTAATGGCGCTGGCAGGTTGTGCCACCAGTGCGAAGACCCATGCAGTACGTGGTGTCAGCGGTATCGAAGTCGACTGTTCGGGGCTCGGTTCCAGCTGGGAGAAGTGCCAGAAGCGTGCGGCTAAAGAGTGCAAGGGCAAAGGCTACAAGGTCATCACCCGCTCTGATGATGCGAAAGATGAAGACGACTATCCGTTCGGCTTCAATCCCGCAGGCTTTGTCACCCGGACCATGCTGGTGATGTGTCGCTAGGTGCGCAGCGTTCCGGCTCGCGGGTTCGATGCCCTGAAAATGGGCGTTTTAACGCGGGGGAAGATATGTCAATCCCTGGGCTGTTCAAATTCTTCGGGGCATGCTAAAACCTTTCAAGCGCTGATCTAGCTGCTTGAAAAAGAAGGGAAAAATATGACGAAGTCGGAGTTGATCGAACGAATTGTCACCCATCAAGGGCTACTCTCATCCAAGGATGTTGAGCTGGCTATCAAGACCATGCTTGAACAAATGTCTCAGTGCCTTGCCACCGGTGATCGCATCGAGATCCGTGGATTCGGCAGCTTCTCCCTGCACTACCGCGCGCCCCGCGTCGGCCGTAACCCAAAGACCGGCCAGTCTGTCAGTCTGGACGGCAAATTCGTTCCGCATTTCAAGCCAGGCAAGGAGTTGCGTGACCGCGTGAACGAGGAAGAGGAGGAGGGCGCTTGATCTTCGCTATTCAAATTCGAGGGCGTGTGAATGCGTAATCTGAAACGCATACTGCTTGGCGTATTTCTTCTGTTGATGGTTCTGGTTGTTCTGGCATTTGTACTGGAGAACCAGCAATCGGTTGCGCTTTTGTTTCTGGGTTTTTCCGGCCCGCAGTTGCCAGTCTCGGTGGTTGCAGTGTTGGCGCTGCTGATTGGCATGCTGATCGGCCCGGTATTGGGCTGGTTTCTGGGGCGTTCGTCCAGAGCCGCACGCAAGCGAATGGTCTGAAAACGGCAGGCGCAAGGCATCTGTCGAAATTGCGCCTCGGCCTGCCTTTATCCATTAGTAAAACCATCATTAAGCTGTAAAATGCGTCCCTTGTTCGATCGTGCCTTCTGCATGTCGATTCAGACTGACTCTGACGGATGCCGACTGATAGTGGCTTCTGCATTCATGGATTAGACCGCGCTCGCTGGCAGCGCTGTCCGCAGCTCAAGGGTATCGCTTCGCGTGAAAATTCTAGTTACCGGCGGTGCCGGCTTCATTGGCTCGGCAGTCATCCGTCACATCATCTCCAACACTTCCGATGCAGTCGTTAACGTCGATAAACTCACGTACGCCGGCAATCTGGAGTCCTTGGCGGAAGTCAGTCAGAATTCGCGTTATGCGTTCGAGCGAGTCGATATCTGTGATCGTGAGCAGATCGACCGCGTTCTGCGTGAGCATCAACCGGATGCAATCATGCACCTGGCCGCAGAATCCCACGTCGATCGCTCGATATCGGGCCCGTCCGACTTCATCCAGACCAATATCATCGGTACCTACACGCTGCTCGAGGCCGCGCGCCACTACTGGGCCGCGCTGGACGATGCGCGTAAAGCGCGCTTCCGCTTCCACCACATTTCGACTGACGAAGTTTACGGAGACCTCGAAGGTCCGGAAGACCTCTTCACCGAAACCACGCCTTATCAACCAAGCTCACCCTACTCGGCGAGCAAGGCCAGCTCCGATCATCTGGTTCGTGCCTGGGCACGCACTTATGGCTTGCCTACGCTGGTGACCAACTGCTCGAACAACTATGGCCCATGTCACTTCCCTGAGAAGCTGATCCCGCTGATCATTCTCAACGCACTTGAAGGCAAGCCGCTGCCGGTGTACGGCAAAGGCGATCAGGTTCGCGATTGGTTGTATGTCGAAGATCATGCTCGTGCGTTGTACAAAGTCGTCACCGAAGGCGTCATCGGTGAGACCTACAACATCGGTGGACACAACGAAAAACAGAACATCGACGTGGTGCATACCCTGTGTTCGTTGCTCGATGAGTTGCGGCCTGATTCGGCCCATCGTCCCCATGCCAGCCTGATTACCTATGTGCAGGATCGCCCGGGGCATGATCAGCGTTATGCAATCGATGCCAGCAAGATCCAGCGGGAATTGGGTTGGGCGCCTGAAGAGACCTTCGAGACCGGAATCCGCAAGACGGTTGAGTGGTATTTGAACAACGCTGATTGGGTTGAGCACGTGAAGAGCGGCAGCTATCAGCAGTGGATCGATCAGAACTACACGGATCGCTCGAACAACGCATGAAAATTCTGTTGCTGGGCAAGAGCGGTCAGGTGGGCTGGGAGCTGCAACGCTCTCTGGCTCCGCTTGGAGAGTTGATTGCACTTGATCGCCATCAGGCCGATGGATTGAATGGCGATCTGTCGAATCCCGAGGCTCTTCGCGCGACGATTCGGCAGGTGCAGCCCGACGTTATCGTTAACGCTGCTGCTTACACTGCCGTTGATAAAGCCGAATCGGAAACCGAGTTGGCTGACCGTGTAAACGGCATTGCAGCGGGTGTTATGGCTGAAGAAGCCGCCGCCTCCGGTGCCTGGCTGGTTCATTACTCAACCGATTACGTTTTCAATGGCCAGGGCACTGCCGCGTGGCGGGAAACCGATGCCGTTGCGCCGGTGAACCACTATGGCTCCAGCAAACTCGCTGGCGAGCGGGCAATCACTGCATCGGGCTGCAAGCACCTGATCTTCCGTACCAGCTGGGTTTATGGTGCTCGCGGTAACAACTTCGCGAAGACGATGCTGCGCTTGGCCAGCGATCGTGAAACGTTGAGCGTGGTCGCGGATCAGATTGGTGCGCCTACCGGTGCAGATCTGATTGCCGACGTAACGGCTCAGGCGCTTCGCCAGGCCCTGCAACAGCCCGAGCTGGCGGGGTTGTACCACTTGGCAGCCGCTGGTGAAGTGTCCTGGCATGGCTACGCAAGCGAGGTGATCGCTTTCGCTAAAGCCAATGGTGAATTACTCACCGTGAAGGCTATCGAGCCGGTCGAAACCACTTCGTATCCGACGCCCGCACACCGACCGCTGAACTCGCGACTGAATACTCAAAAGCTGCGCGCTACTTTTTCTCTACACTTGCCGGATTGGCAAAGTGGTGTAACCCGAATGCTCAGGGAAATTCTGAATAAATGATCAAGACCAATCGTAAAGGCATCATTCTGGCAGGTGGCTCCGGGACACGTTTGCATCCGGTCACGCTGGGGGTGTCCAAGCAGCTGTTGCCTATCTACGACAAGCCGATGATTTTCTATCCGTTGTCGGTGCTCATGCTCGCGGGCATACGAGAAATCCTGATCATTTCGACGCCTGAAGACTTGCCCAATTTCCGCAAGCTCCTGGGTGACGGCAGTCTGTATGGCATCGAGTTGAGTTATGCCGAGCAGCCGAGCCCGGACGGCCTTGCGCAGGCGTTCATCATCGGCGAGTCGTTTATCGGTAGCGACCCTTGCTGCCTGATTCTCGGCGACAATATCTTTTACGGTCAGTACTTCACTGAAAACCTGCGCTCTGCCAACGCTCAGGCCTCAGGCGCGACAGTGTTCGGCTATCACGTGTCCGACCCGGAGCGTTTCGGAGTGGTGGAATTCGATGCCAATGGCTGCGCGCTGAGCATCGAAGAAAAGCCACTGAAGCCGAAATCCAACTACGCCGTGACCGGGTTGTACTTCTACGATAACCAGGTCGTCGAAATCGCCAAGAACATCAAACCCTCGGAGCGGGGCGAGCTGGAAATCACCGACATCAATCGCGCGTATCTGGAACAGAAAACCCTGAACGTCGAAATGTTGGGGCGCGGCTTTGCCTGGCTGGATACCGGTACGCATGACTCGCTGCTGGAAGCCGGGCATTTCGTCCACACTATCGAACACCGTCAGGGGCTCAAAGTCGCTTGCCTTGAAGAAATCGCCTACCACAACGGCTGGATCAGCGCAGAGCAAGTCGAAGCTCAGGCGCTGCGCCTGAAGAAAACCGGCTACGGGCAATATTTGCAGAAGCTGCTCGATCAGCCAGCACGTTGACGGGCGCGGTTTATCGAGCGCTGTTTGTTGCATTCTGTCGAGGTATCAATTGCGATTGGCGCTGTAGAATGGCAGGCAATTACGCAACGTATTCCGCGCTCGCGAGGGCGCATGTGTCATCAGTCCCGTTGTCTTGAGATCGAGAGGCGGGGCAAGGATTCTGCACTGGGTTTGGTGCAGTTCGATTGCAAACATAATTGAGACTGCTTTCCTGACAATCATTGGCGGGAGAGAGGGTTAAGGACTTTGAGCATGGAACTGATTCCCGTAATTTTGTCTGGCGGAGTGGGCAGCCGGTTGTGGCCTGTGTCCCGAGAAGCCCATCCCAAGCCCTTCATGGAGTTGCCGGATGGTCAGAATCTGATCCAGAAGACGTTCCTGCGCGCCTCACGGCTGGACGGTGTGGTGGAAGTCCTCACCGTGACCAATCGTGAGTTGCTGTTCAAGACTGAAGATGAATACGGCGTCGTCAACACGGCCAGGCACGCGCAAGGCTTCATCCTCGAACCCTTTGGGCGAAATACTGCAGCGGCAGTGGCGGCGGCGGCTCTGCAACTGGAGACCACCCATGGTCCCGATGCACACATGCTGGTGCTCGCCGCCGATCATTTGATCCAGGACGAAAAAGCCTTTGCCGCGGCCGTGTCCAATGCCGTGGCGCTGGCCAGTGAAGGCTGGCTGGTTACGTTTGGCATTCAGCCGACCTATCCGGAAACCGGTTTCGGTTACATCGAGGCGCAGAAAGAGGCGCCGCTCAAATGCGGGCTGAAGGTCGCCCGGTTTGTCGAGAAGCCTGATCTGGAGACTGCACAGAACTACGTCAGTGCCGGCAACTATTTCTGGAACTCGGGCATGTTCTGTTTCCGTGTAGGCACCGTCCTGGAAGAGCTTCGGCTGCACGCCCCCGACGTTGTCGAGGCGGTTGCAAAGACCATCGAGGTGTCTCGCCTGACTTCCTCCAACAAATATCGTTGCCTGGCGCTGGACAGCGAAAGCTTTGCGCAGGTGCCGGATATTTCCATCGACTATGCATTGATGGAGCGTTCCCAGAAAGTCGCAACCATTCCGTGTGACATCGGCTGGAGTGACATCGGCTCATGGAACGCGGTGAGCGAACTGACTGCGCCGGATGAAAACGGCAACCGCTTTGAAGGCGAAGTGCTGTCCCATGGCTCGCGCAATAATTATGTGAACAGCGAAGGGCGTCTGACTGCGCTGGTCGGTGTGGAAGACCTGTTGGTCATCGACACGCCTGATGCGGTGATGATTGCTCATAAGGATCACGCTCAAGACGTGAAACACATCGTCAATCAGCTCAAGGCGTGCAGCCACACCGTGCATTTGCTGCACCGTACGGTCCACCGTCCATGGGGTACCTACACGACCCTGGAAAATGGCGAACGCTTCAAGATCAAGCGGATTGTCGTAAAGCCCAAGGCGTCGCTGTCGCTGCAGATGCATCATCACCGCAGTGAACACTGGATCGTCGTCAGCGGGATGGCGGTCGTGGTCAACGACCAGCAGGAACTGATGCTCAACACCAACGAGTCGACGTTCATCCGTGCCGGTCACCAGCATCGCCTCATGAACCCGGGCGTCATTGACCTGGTGCTGATCGAGGTGCAGAGCGGCGATTATCTGGGTGAAGACGATATCGTCCGCTTCGAAGACAACTACGGCCGCGTCGACAAATAACAGCGGGTTGCAGCCTTAAGCCTGATCGGCGATTTTTTACCGGTCGGGCTTATTTGCATGTGGCTTCACGCGACTTCACTCCCTATCGATGATTCACAGCTGCGGCATTTACCGGCGGCTGTCTCGGATTCCCAGGCAAGAGATCGAAATGCATACCCCTATCAAGACCCGCTGCTTCAAGGCTTATGACATCCGTGGTGAAGTACCGGTCGATCTGAACGAGGATGTTGCTTACCGGATCGGCCGGGCCATGGTCGTCGAGTTGCAAGCCAGAAGCATCGTGCTGGGGCGGGACATGCGACTGGAAAGTCCGATGCTGGCCGAGGCGATGTGCCGTGGTCTGAGAGAGGCAGGTGCCGATGTCATCGATATCGGACTTTGCGGAACTGAAGAAGTCTATTTCGCCACCAGTGCCTTCAATGCCGACGGTGGCGTAATGATCACGGCGAGTCACAACCCCAAAGGCTATAACGGGATGAAATTGGTCAAGTCGCAGTCACGGCCCATCAGCGGTGACACCGGGCTGAACGCCATCCGTGATCGGGTAGAGAGTGGTGACCTTGGCGCGTTGGCGGATGCCGTCGGTAACGTGCGTGAGGCGTTCGATAAAAGCCGTTACATCGACCACCTGCTGACTTACATCGACGTGGCGGACCTCAAGCCGCTGAAGATCCTGGCAGACCCTGGCAACGGTGCTGCCGGGCCGGTCCTGCAGGAGTTGATGGGCAAGTTGCCATTCGAATGGACGCTGATCAATGCCGAGCCGGACGGTCACTTCCCCAATGGCGTGCCCAATCCCCTGCTGCCGGAAAATCGCGAGCTGACGCGCCAGGCATTGCTTGAAAATGGCTGCGATGTGGGGCTGGCGTGGGATGGGGATTTTGACCGTTGTTTCTTTTTCGACGAAACCGGCCGGTTTATCGAAGGTTATTACCTGGTCGGTCTGTTGGCGGAAATGTTGCTCAAGCAACACCCGGGCAGCAAGATCATTCATGACCCGCGGCTGACCTGGAACACCATCGAGCAGGTCGAGCAAGCGGGCGGTGTACCGGTGCTGTGCAAGACCGGACATGCCTTTATCAAAGAGCGCATGCGTATCGAGGATGCCATTTATGGCGGCGAAATGAGCGCCCACCACTATTTCCGTGATTTCGCCTATTGTGACAGCGGGATGATCCCGTGGTTGTTGGTCACGGCCCTGATGTCCAGCACTGGCAAGAGCCTGGCGCAACTGGTCGATGAGCGTATTGCCGCTTATCCATGCACCGGCGAGATCAATTATCGCGTTGAAGATGTGCCGGCGATGCTGCACAAAGTCCTGGAGCATTTCCTGCCGCTCAATCCCGCGCTCGACAGGACTGACGGCATCAGCGTGTCGTTTGCCGACTGGCGCTTCAACCTGCGCGGCTCCAACACCGAGCCGCTGTTGCGCCTCAACGTCGAGACCCGTGGCGATCAGGCGTTGATGTGGGCGCGTCTGAAAGAGATCGAGTTGTTGATCAAAGGTGCTTGAAGCTTCGCCCGTCTGGTATTCAGCGGCGCCGGTGCTTTGGTGACCGAAGCACAGCGATGCGGGCGCGGGTTGCGAAATATCATTTCTATAGGTTGCCATTTTGAAAACGGTTTTATTGCTAAGCACGTACCCGATTGCCAGTCCCCGCCACGGCGGACAGGTCCGGGTCGCCAACATCGCCAAGACCTTTCGCGAAAATGGTTGGGATGTGACTCATCTGGCTGTCTATGAGCCGGAAGGTTATCCGCCATCTACCCTGGGTGCCAACGATGTCAGCTTTCCGGCTGGCAGCGACTTCAGGAAATACAAGGGCACGTACGTGCCGTTGATCAACGATTTGCTGTCCGGGGAATTCGCAGCGTCGGAGCAGGGCGGGTTCGCTGAAATTCTCAAGAAACTGCCGCCAGTGATCGACGTCATTCATGTCGAGCAGCCATGGCTATGGCCGCTGGTGCTGAAGATCCGCCAGATGCCGCAATACGCCAATGCCTGCCTCATTTACGGCTCGCAGAACATCGAGGCTCCGCTGAAGCAGGAGATCCTCGACAGCTACGGCATCAAGGGCGCCGAATCGGTGATCGCCGACATCGAGACGCTCGAGCGCAAGGCAACGCTGGAAGCAGATATTGCCGTGGCGGTAACCCAGGCCGATTTCGATATTCTCAAGGTCTGGGGCGCGAAAAGACCGCTGCTGGCGTCCAACGGTATCGCGCCGTGGTCGGCCAGGGCGGAGTTGCTCGCCAGTTGGAAGGAGCGGCTGCCGCAGTCGCCCTGGATTCTCTATGTTGCCAGTGCCCATCCGCCCAACTTCAAGGGTTTCAATGAATGCCTCGGCAGTTCTCTGGCGTGCATTCCTCCGGACAGCAAACTGGTGGTGGTCGGCAGTGTATGTGAGCACCTCGAAACCACACTTCGCGACAGTCGCTGGGGACAACTGAACCTTTCGCGCCTGCAACTGCTGTACATGCTGCCGGACGAAGATCTGGACGCCGTCAAGACACTTGCGCACGCATTTCTGTTACCGATCCCCCACGGTGGCGGCTCGAATATCAAAACCGCGGAAGCCATTTACTCTGGCAAGTACGTCATCGGTACCGAAGCGGCATTTCGTGGTTTTGAACAGCATCTTCTGCTTCCCGAGCTCAGTGTTGCGCGTACGCCACACGAGTTTCATGCGGCAATCCGCGCGCGTCTCACCGGGCCTGCGACGATCAGTGGTGACGGCCCGGACAGAGCATCGCGCGAGCCATTGACGTGGGCTCGGAGTCTGGAATCAATTCCGCGTACAGCGGCAGACGTAATCGTTCAGAAGGCGCAAGCATGACCACTTGGTTTGATGTAACAACCATTCTTGGCTGGCGTCGGCCTGCCGTAGGCATTATTCGTACCGAGGCCGAGGCTGCGGCCCATGCGCTCGAACTGATCGCGGCGGGGGAAGAGGTGAAGTTCTGCTTCTTCAGTCATGCTACCGGATACAGCGCGATCGATGCGGCCGACGTGGCAGCGACCCTGAAGAGAATTTCCGGGGCTCACGCGGCAGCGCCAGGCCGGACAGTTGCGGGCGCTACCCATAAACGTTCGATAGAGGCGCGCCTGAAAGAAAAGGCGACCAAGGTACTGAACCGCCTGCCCCCCAAGTTGAGCGGGCGTATCTATCAGTTTTTCCAGCTGCGCCGTACCTCCATCGTTGAAGCGGTGATCGGCGTCCGCCATTTGATCTCGGCCGCACGGGCTTTTTTCAAACCGGCCCAGCGCAACCATGTATTCAATCCTTCGTCACGCAAAGTGCACAGTGGCGGCCATCCCTTTGCCAAAGGCGACAGCTACATATCGGTGGGGCTGGACTGGGACAATAAAGACCTTGCGCATCTCTATGAGTTGAAGAAGCAGGTCGGTTTGCGCGTCATTCTCTTCTGCTACGACGTGATTCCGGTGAGGCTGCCACACTTGTGCGTGGGTGATGTTGCGGCCAAGTTTGCCAATTACTTTGCTGACGTTGCCTGGTGCGCGGACAAGATCCTGTGCATTTCCGAATGCACGCGCAAGGATCTGATCGCGTTGCTCGATGAATTGGGTGCGCCGATTCCTGAAACGGCGGTAGTCAAGTTGGGCTGCCAGCTATCCCACGAGTTGAGCGACACCGTCAGCCCCGACGTCGAAACATTGTTGAAAGAGCGTTTCGTGCTGTTCGTTTCCACGATCGAGCGCCGCAAGAATCACGAAGTGCTATATCGCGCCTATACGCGCCTGATCGATAGCGGTGTTGAGGATCTGCCTAAACTGGTCTTCGTCGGAATGCCCGGTTGGGGCGTGGGTGACTTGTTATCGGACATCTCGCTTGACCCGAGAACCCGGGATTACATACGGATTCTCAACAACGTTTCGGACTCTGACCTCATGCATCTGTATCGCAACTGCATGATGACCGCGTTCCCTTCCTTGTATGAAGGCTGGGGGTTGCCTGTTGCCGAAAGTCTGGCTGCCGGCAAGTATTGCCTGGCCTCCAATGCGGCTTCGATTCCGGAAGTAGGCGGGCAGCTGCTGGACTACCTGGAGCCGTGGGATGTGTCGGCGTGGGTCGCTGAACTGCACAAATATGCTTTCGATCCGCTGGCGCTGGCGGCCAAGGAAGCGGCGATCAAACGTGATTACAAACCCGTTGCCTGGAAAGAGACGGCGCAGTTTGTTTTCGATAGCCTGAAGTAACGATTACAGCATGCGGTGGATCAGGGGCGATCCACCGCATGCTGGTATTCAGGCAATCGTATTGGTGTTGAACAGATTCAGCGACTTGAGAATCTCGGGCGTACCGAGCAATTCGGGGCTCGCTGACCATTTCTCGATGATGGTCGCAAAATGGTCGACCGCTGAAATGATGACCTTCGCCCGAAGCGCGACAGGCACAGCCTGCGCAAGTTTGTGGGCGTAGTTCTCGGCCGTGAATGTCTCCTGTGCCCACGTTTGCGCCTGCTTGCCGATATCGATCGCCGAGGAGGGGCTGCCGCGCAGTGATAGAAGGATCTTCTTCAGATCTTCTATTTCCCTTTCAGGCGATACCTTCAATACATACTGATCGGGCAGTTCGCTGTAAAAGCCAGTGTTGGTAACGATGGTGGCTTTACCGTAGAGCATCGCTTCAATCGCAGAGGCCGACGCAGCTTCGAGGCTGGGCCAGCGCAGGCAACTGATGACGTCAGCTTCGCGAATGGCCTCTGACAACGCGGCGTCATCGACTTCGTTGGAAATGATCAGCTCGACCCCGGCCTTGGCGGCCATTTCGGTCAATTTCCGTTCGACATCCGGAAGAATCGCCCCCACCAGACGGTAACTCACGTTCTTTCGAAGTGAGGCGTTGCTGGCAATCGCCTTGATGCAACTTTCCACGCGTTTGTTGGGGTTGACGTGGCCGATGGTCAACAAGCGCAACTTGCGATTGTCATTGTGTACCGGTTGCGCATCGACGGCCCCGGGAGCGTCGTAGGCCAGCGGTGTCACGAAAACCGGACCCGCGCACGCGGCCATTACCCGCTTGCATCCCCAGTTGCTATGGGTAATCACGCCGGTGGCCATCGAACTGATCCATTCGGTCAGCGGTGCGGTTTCTCGCGTCGAGTTGATGAAGGTCGTACTGTCGCTGACGTTGAAGTAGTCGGTGGCGATTCTGCGTCCGTACCACTGCGTCAGGATGTGATGGGCTTCATCGCGCCGCTGCTGCGCCCAGCCCCAGAAAAGATGGCCGAGGAAGAAGTCATGCAGGCAGACGATGCCTGGGGCTTTGTGAAGCCAGGCCACGCCACCTTCGTGAAACTCGTAGTTGTCGCCGATCTGGTAGACGAGGCAGTCAGCGTCGGCCACTTCGGTGCTAACCCGTTCTTCATCCGTCCAGGCAATGACGGTGCAACCGAAGTC
Organism: Pseudomonas sp. RIT-PI-o; assembly: GCF_001297215.1. NCBI lineage: Bacteria > Pseudomonadati > Pseudomonadota > Gammaproteobacteria > Pseudomonadales > Pseudomonadaceae > Pseudomonas > Pseudomonas sp. RIT-PI-o. The sequence goes on from NZ_LHPA01000005.1 coordinate 153,530, forward strand.
ATGAGCCTCTTTGTCGAAAACATGCGGGCTTTCAGTGCGCACCAGCACAATGTGGTGCTGCTGACTGAGCAGGGCGCGAACCACGAGACGAGTCATCCTTCCGATGGCGGAGGATTTGACGCCGGGGGTAAAAATGACCAGTTTCATTTAAGTAGCGCCTCTATGGTCTCGGGCCAGTTGATGCCCAGGGTGTTCCACAGCGCCTCCGCGCCTTCGCCGTACTCGATGGTTCGGGTTTTGCTTTCGAACGCCGCATTCATCGCTTCGGCCAGACTTTCTGCAGTGGGCTCTGCTCGCCATCCGGACTCCTGCGGATTGACCAGGCCCAGGATGCCACCGCTGTCGGTCGTCGTGATCAGTGCCTTGCGCGCAGTGGCGGCTTCCATCGCGACGTAACCCAGGGAGTCTTCATCGAACGGGATGTAAGCAACGGCGAGTGCACGATTGACATAATTGACGTAGGTGGACCGAGGCAGGAAGCCAAGGTCGAGTTTGACGCGATCATGCAGGCCGAACTCATTGATGATCGAATGCAATTGCAGCGTGTCGGCGTGCGACTCGGGAGGCCCGGCAATGACCAGCTTGACCCGTTTGTCGGCTTTGGCAAGTGCTCGCAGCAGCAAGTGCTGACGCTTCATGCCGTTGACGCGTCCGCCGGCAAATATGTAATCGTCATATTCACCGCCGGTGAATGCTTCAGGATCGTTTACGGGCGGCAACAGCACCTGCGAGTCGAAGCCGTTGTACTTGAACAACCGCTGTCTGGTCACTTCGGAGTTGGTGTAGATGCTGCGGCTCTCCGCGAATGTTTCGTTGTCCGCGTTGATAATGGCGTTGCGAATGTCGGTGCCGCTTTTGTCTGCCGGCAGGTTGGTCTGGCCGACGTCGTAAAGGTCGTAGGCCTGACGATACTGGTGCAGCAGCCACAGTGATTTGCGGTGGTGGCGAACCAGGTACGCCGGGAATTTCAAGGCGATGACGTGATCGGTATTGAAGATTTCCAGCGTGCGGGTCAGCAACATCTGCGAGGGGATGCGCGATGCCGGTTCCCACTGAGCCGGGATGCGCATGACTTCGGCGTCGTGACCGGCCATGAGCAGGTTTCTTTGCAGATTGACCGCCAGTTCTTCTGCGCCGCCCCAGATGAACGGAGCCATGTTGTTCACAATCAGGACTTTCATGCCAACAGACGCTCCAGCACATGTGACCAGGAAATTTTCAAGTCAACCAGGCGCTGCCGGGCATTCTTGCCCATCGCTTCGGTCAGACTTCGATCCCGGTAGAGTTTGTCCATCGCAACGGCCAGAGACTCTGGAGTCGGCTCGGCGATATAACCGTTGTAGCCATCCTGCACCAACTCCAGAACGCCACCCGAGTCGGTAGTGGTGAGGATCGGTTTTTCCGCGTGACTGGCTTCGAGGCTGGGGTAGCCGTAGGAGTCTTCATCAACCGGAAGGTAAGCGGCAGCCAGGCAAACTGACAACTGCGCGACCTTTTCTTCTTCGGTGATCCAGCGATCATCCAGGGTCACTCGGTCCGAAAGGCCGTACTCTTCGATTTTTTCTCGCAGGGCGATGCCGTAGTCAGGACCCGCGCCCGTTCCCAGCAACCGCAGGCGGACCGGCGTCGTCGTATAGTTCAGTGCGTCGATCAGCAGGTGTTGGCGCTTGTGATGTTCGAGGCGGCAGATGTAAGCGATTTCATCGTTGTAGCCAGCGCAAAAAAAACGCTCCGACTCGAAGACCGGAGGGTAAAGCACCTCGCTATCGAAGTCGTTGTAGGTCTTGAGTCGCTTGGATACGACCTTCGAATTGGTGAAGATCGCCTTTGCTTCGCCCAGGGCTCGGGTATCGGCATCCACCAGTGCATCGCGAATTGCGCGATGCTTGGCATCGTCCGGGAAATCGCGGTACGGGCTGTCCCACATATCGTAGAACGCACGAATGTGATGGATGAACCAGAGGATCTTGTGCGGATGGGGAATCAGGTGCGACTGTGGCCGGAAACATATCACCCGGTCAGCGCTCTGCAGATCGACCCAACGCAACGCCATCATCTGTTGAAACAACAGATCCGGCGCATCCAGTTCGGGCAAGTAGACGACTTCGACCTGATGGCCGGCAGCCGTCAGCGTAGAGGCCAGCCAGTCGACGATATTCCTTCCGCCCCCTCTGATGAAGGGCACGAATGTGGAGCAAAGGGCGATTTTCATCAGTCGGCCAGGACCTCACGCAGGCTGGCTGCAATTCTGATGATGTCATCCTGAGTCAGGTCCTGATGCGTCGGCAAATTGATGCCCCGCCCCGACCACAAGTCTGCAACAGGGTAGGTGCTGTCTTCCATGTACGGTGGCAGCACGTGCATCGGGTAGAAGACCGGGCGGGTTTCGATACCCATGGCATCAAGTTTTTGCATGACTTCGTCACGTTTGTGCTCGTCGCCATCGCTCAGAAAGATGTTGTACATCCAGAAAACCTGTTTGGCCCAGGAAGCCTCGGTCGGCAACACGATTTTGCCAGCAAGGTCGGCCAGCGCTTCGTTGTACCAGCCAGCGAGCCGATCACGATCAGCCAGGGCAGTGTCAATGTTTTCCATCTGCGCCAGACCGATGGCTGCCTGAATGTTGGTCATGCGGTAGTTGTAGCCGACCACTGGAAACCAGTAACGACGCTTCGGGTCCATGCCCTGACCACGGAACAGGCGCAGTTTCGCCGCCAGCTCATCATCGTTGGTGGTAATCATGCCGCCTTCACCGGTGGTGACGATCTTGTTGCCAAAAAAACTGAAGGTTGCGCACGTGCCGAGGCTGCCAACCTTGCTGCCCTTGACTTCGGCGCCATGGGCTTCGGCCGCGTCTTCCACCACCCACAGGTTGTGTTTGCGGGCGATTTCGTTGACGACATCCATCTGCGCCGGGTGACCGTACAGGTGCACCGGGATGATGCCTTTGGTCTTCGCGGTGATCTTGCTTTCGATGGTCTGCGGATCGATGTTCATCGTATCGGCGCACACGTCCACCAGTACAGGCGTCGCTCCGCAGTAGCGCACGGCATTGGCGGTGGCAATGTAGGTCACTGTCGGTATGATGACTTCATCGCCCGGTTGCAGGTCGAGCACGACCAATGCCAGGTGCAGTGCAGTAGTGCCGTTGTTGGTGGCGATCGCATGCTTGACGCCGCAGAATGCTGCGAAGCTTTCTTCGAAGGCGCCGATGTATTTGCCGTTCGAGGAAATCCAGTTGGTATCCAGGCAATCCAGCACATACTTACGTTCGTTTCCGGCAAGCTTCGGTTGTGCAACAGAAATACGATTCATGCTTGTTCCTTCAAATTTTGTGTAGAGCTTTGGCTGGCACGCCTACGACTGTGGTTGCCGACCCGATGTTCGAAATGACGACGCTGCCGGCACCTACCATCACCGACTCACCAATATGAACCTCGGGGATGATTTTGCTGCCGACACCGATAAAGCTGAAATTGCCCACATGCACATTGCCCGCCAGCGCGCATTGCGGAGCGACATGGACCGCCTCGCCAATCACGCAATCGTGATCGATAGTGGCGCCGGTATTGACGATGCACAGATCCGAAATCTTCGCCTCGGCATTGATAACGGCCCCAGCCATGACGGCAATTCCCCTCCCCAAGGTAGCTGAAGGCGATACCACTGCTGCCGGACTGATCGCATTGACCAGGCCAAACCCCAGTTGGGTCGCCTTCGCGGCCAGCTTGTTTCGCACTGAATTGGATCCGATCGCGATGAACGCCTTTTCGTAGCCGTCCTTGCGAAGCGCGGCGAGGTGTTCGTCATTTTTAAGTACGGGAACCCCCAGGCAGGTATCCGGACTGTCCGGATTACCTACGCAGTAAGCGACGCTATCGCCTTGGGCGCGCAGCAATTCGATACACACCTTGGCGTGCCCACCGGCACCGACGACGATCACTTCACTTTTCATGCACCTTCACCTCTGGCTTGTCGAGGAGCGGCCGTGGCGTCGTCCTGAAGCGAATCGACAGCGGCTTGACGGTCGGCGCCCGGACATTTCTGTTCGATACGGTCCAGTTGTTGTTGCAGGCTTTCCAGCGAGTGCTGGCCGGAAAAGATTTTTTGCGACAGTCGGGTCTGGATCTTCGCCGAGTTCGCCAGGCGCTGGAATTCGAGAACAATCTGCTGGTGCTGCTGGTACTGAATCTTCTGCAGTTTGGTGAACTCTTCCAGCATCTCCTGGCGGAGAGTGGAGGTGAAGTAGTTGCGCAGGTGGAACAATAGCGGACGGGTGACCGGTCGGGCCGCTCTGACAAGGCGATGCGCAATACGCACAAGCGCCTGCTTCGTATAGTGGCGTACGATCAGTTTCATGCCTGGCTTGGTCGCGACGACCTCCGCCGGGACATCACCGCCCGTTTCAATGATGTTCTTGGCGTGCAGGCGGCTGGAGGCCAGCGTGAAAGCCACCTGTATATCCACGCCGTTGCGCTTAATGCTGTTCATCTGCCTCAAGCTCCGAAATAAGCCGCGGTGACCGTCGCCGGGTCGCCATCCATTTTTATTTTCCCGTGCTCCAGCCACAGCACCCGATTGCAGGTGTGCATGACGAGTTCGCGCGAGTGGCTGGCAATCACCAGGATATTGGTCGATTTCACCAGCTCGTTCATGCGGATTTCGGCTTTGTGCTTGAAGCCTTCATCGCCCACCGAAAGCCATTCGTCCATCAACAGGATTTCCGGTTTTATCGTCGTCGAAACTGCAAACGCCAGACGCAAGTGCATCCCTGACGAATACGTACGGATCGGCATGTCGACGAAATCCCCAAGCTCCGAGAACTCGATGATCTCGTCGAGCTTTTCAGCGATCTCCGACTTGGTCATGCCAAGAACGCCGCCGCGCAGGAAAATGTTTTCCCGGCCGGTCGCCTCCGGATCCGTACCCAGTGATATGTCGATCAACGAGCCGATTTCTCCCTTGATCACGGCGGTGCCGGAGGAAGGTTCGTACACGCTGCTGAGCAAGCGCAGCAGCGTGCTCTTGCCGGCGCCGTTGTGTCCAAGGAGACCGACCCGATCCCCGTCGCGAAGTGTGAACGTCAGGTCTTCGAGAGCTCTGACAATCACTCGACCCTGTTGATCCGCACCTAACTGACCGCCGGTAGCCACTTGCATCAGACGCTTTTTCAGCGAGCGCCCGTTCGCGTTATAGATCGGAAAATCTACACAGACATTTTTGAATTCGATCAAGGACATTAGTCGTTCTTCTCAGAGCCAGTATGCGATGCGGCGCTTGTAACGGCCATAAACCACGAGCGCGAAAGCCCAGCCGACGACGGCCATGCCCAGGGAAACCCACCAGTTGGTGGCGGTTGGCAACTGCCCGATCAGCGGTGATCGAACCACCGACATGACATGGTAGGCCGGGTTGAGATCGAGCAGGTACAGACCTGCCCGTTGCGGCAGCAAGCTTGGCATCCACATGATTGGCGTGAGGTAAAACACGACTTGCAACAAACTTCCGACAATCTGGGGCAGATCACGGTAGCGCGCGCACAGAATGCCCAGCAGAAGGGCGATCCAGGTCAAGTTGAGCAGTGCCAGGAAAAAACCCGGAATGCTGATCAGGGCCAGCCACGTCAGCGGCTTGCCGACGGCCAGCAGTACCAATGGAAAGATCACGATGTTGTGACCCAGAATCAGGATGTTGCGCCAGATCATGCGCATGATGTGGGCAAACAGGGGGATCGGTAGTTGCTTGATGATGCCTTCGGCGGCAATGAAGCCGGTGCAGCCTTCGGTGATCACCGTGGACATGAAGCTCCAGAGAATCATGCCGATAGCGAGAAAGGGCAGGAATTCCTGAATCGGAGAATTGAAAATCTGACCGAAAACCACGCCGATCGTGGCGATCATGACGCCCATGCTGATGGTCAGCCAGAACGGTCCGAGTGCCGACCTTCTATAGCGCTGTCGAACGTCCTGCCAGCCTAGCATCCCTACTAAAGCGTACCGTCTCGTCGCGGCGATGATGTCCGACACGGCGATACTTACTGAACCATTGCGCATTAATAGCACCAGATTGTTGATCAAAAAAACACGCCATTTTAGGCTTGGGTGCGGGGAGTGTCACTCTTTCTGAGTTATTTCTTTATTGCCTGTCGCACGCGCTGGGAGATTTCGATCGGTAGCAGCAACTTCTTGATTTATATATCCGTGTAGGCGTGGCAGGGATCGGGCAGAATGCAATCCTCGACATGCGGAGGAATGTCATGGGCTGCTGGCATAATGATCCTGTTACGCCTTGCGAACAGCTTTGGTATCGTCGTTCCGAGCCGCATTCTGTATGATCTGCAAGATTTCATGGCTCTTCCACTTAGAGCTCAATGGGCGCACATGACACAACGGAGCCTGGCAAAGGCTCTCTAATGGAGTTTAGAGGATTCGCATGAAAGCTATCGTTACCGGCATTACTGGGCAAGACGGCGCCTATCTGGCGGAACTGCTGCTGGAAAAGGGTTATACGGTGTACGGCACCTACCGTCGAACCAGTTCTGTCAACTTCTGGCGCATTGAGGAGCTTGGTATTGAAAAGCATCCCAATCTGCATCTGGTCGAGTACGACCTGACCGATCTTTCGGCCAGCATCCGTCTGCTTCAGACCACTGAAGCGACTGAGGTTTACAACCTCGCAGCCCAGAGTTTCGTTGGCGTGTCATTCGATCAGCCTCTGACTACCGGTGACATTACCGGCATGGGTTGTGTGAACCTTCTGGAAGCGATCCGGATCGTCAATCCGAAAGTGCGTTTCTACCAGGCGTCGACTTCCGAGATGTTCGGCAAGGTGCAGGCGATTCCCCAGATCGAGAGCACACCTTTCTACCCGCGCAGTCCTTATGGTGTTGCCAAACTCTACGCGCACTGGATGACCATCAACTACCGCGAGTCCTACAACATCTTTGCCACCAGCGGCATTTTGTTCAACCACGAGTCGCCACTGCGCGGACGCGAGTTCGTTACCCGCAAGATCACCGACTCCGTGGCGAAGATCAAGCTGGGCCTGCTCGACAAGATGGAACTCGGCAATCTGGACGCCAAGCGTGACTGGGGCTTTGCCAAGGAGTACGTCGAAGGTATGTGGCGCATGCTGCAGGCAGACGAGCCGGATACTTTTGTACTCGCGACCAACCGTACCGAAACCGTGCGTGATTTTGTCACCATGGCCTTCAAGGCTGTCGGGATCGATCTGGCCTGGAGCGGTGCGGCTGAAGACGAGAAGGGCACAGACCTGGCAACTGGCAAGGTGTTGGTCACGATCAATCCGAAGTTCTACCGTCCTACCGAAGTCGAGCTGTTGATCGGCAACCCTGCCAAAGCCAAAGCGGCGCTGGGCTGGGAGCCAAAAACCACGCTTGAAGAGCTGTGCCGCATGATGGTCGAAGCGGATCTGCGTCGAAATGAGAAAGGGTTTTCGTTCTGATGAGTATTGCCGGTAAACGCGCGTTGATCACAGGTATTCAAGGTTTCACCGGGCGGTACATGGCTGCTGAGCTGAAAGCCGGTGGCTATGAAGTGATAGGGATGGGTACACAGCCGTCGGATGAACCTGGCTATTATCAGGTTGATCTGGCCGACGGTCCTGCCTTGCGCGAGTTACTGGCAACTATTCAACCCGACGTGGTAATTCATCTGGCCGCACTCGCCTTTGTGGCCCACGGTGCGGCCGATACGTTTTACCGCGTCAATCTCATCGGCACCCGTCACCTGCTGGAAGCCGTCGCAGCCTGTGGCAAGGTTCCGGACTGCGTGCTGCTGGCAAGCAGTGCCAATGTCTATGGCAATGCTTCGGCGGGTTTGCTCAGCGAAACCACACCGCCAGCACCGGCCAACGATTACGCAGTCAGCAAACTGGCCATGGAATACATGGCCAGTCTTTGGCATAACCGCTTGCCGATAGTGGTGACACGTCCTTTCAATTACACCGGTGTCGGCCAGGCCGAGAGCTTTCTGCTGCCGAAGATCGTCGCTCATTTCCGCCAGCGTGCGGACAAGATCGAGCTGGGCAACCTTGATGTATCTCGCGACTTCAGCGATGTGCGTGCAGTGGTCAAGGCTTATCGCGGTTTGATCGAGGCGCGCCCTGTTGGCCAGACGGTCAATGTGAGTTCGGGCAAAAGTCATTCCCTGCGTGAAGTGATCGACATGTGTTCGGCTATCACGGGGCATCAACTTGCAGTCGAAGTGAACCCGGCGTTCGTCCGAGCCAACGAAGTCAAAATCCTGTGCGGCGACAATACCCGTCTTTGCGAGCTGGTCCAGGGCTGGGACACGCCAAGGCTGGAAGAAACTCTGAGCTGGATGCTTGCGGCGGAATAAATGAAGCTAGTTCTTTCAGTTGAGCCGATCCGCTTTCCGCTGACTGGCATCGGCCGCTATACCTATGAACTTGCGCTGAGACTTCAGCAAAGTCCTGAAATTACCGACCTGCAATTTTTTGCCGGCCGACGTTTTCTGCCTGAACTTCCCACAGCTGCCAATGAGTCAGGCAGTGGTTACGGCCTGAAGCGTGCGGTGCAGAAGAACTTTCTGGCAGTAGAAGCTTATCGGCTATTGATGCCGATGTTGCGAAAGGCTGCCCTGAAAGGGCATGGGGATTTTCTCTACCACAGTCCCAATTATTATCTGCCGCCTTTTGCCGGGCGCAGCGTGGCGACGTTTCACGACCTGTCGCCCTTCACCTGGGCGCATTGTCACGCGCCGCAGTTAGTCCGTTACCTGCAAAAAGAGCTGAAAACCACACTGGTCAGGGCCGATGCCCTGATCACTGATTCGGAATTCACGCGACAGGAACTGGCCAGCTATTTTTCCTGGCCCATCGAACGAATCCATACTGTGCCGTTGGCCAGTTCTCCGGAGTTCTATCCTCGCGCGCCGCAAGAGCTTCGCGAGGTGCTCGCACGCCATGGCTTGAAGCCCGATGGCTACACGCTTTTTGTCGGTACGATCGAGCCACGCAAGAACATCGAGACCTTACTCGCCGCCTATGGTCGATTGCCGCTTGCATTGCGAACCCGTTGGCCGTTGATCCTTACCGGGTATCACGGCTGGCGCAACGACGCGATTCACGAGAAGCTCGAAAGCGCCAGGCGTGAAGGCTGGGCGCATTATCTCGGATTCGTTCCCAGCGCAGACTTGCCCCTGCTGTTTGCCGGTGCACGTCTGTTCGCGTTTCCGTCGCTTTATGAAGGTTTCGGTCTACCGGTGCTGGAAGCCATGAGTTCCGGGGTGCCGGTGGTCTGCTCCAATAGTTCATCGCTGCCTGAGGTGGCGGGTGATGCTGCGCTGATGTGCGCCGCGCTGGACGTCGAAGCGCTGACCGGTCTTATCGAACGCGGGCTGACCGATCAGTGTTGGCGCGATGCCGCCGTCATCAAGGGAATGAAGCACGCTCAAGGCTTTTCCTGGGAGCGTTGTGCTCGAGAAACCCTGCAGGTCTACCAAAAGGTTATCGACGCCAAATGATCAAGGTTCTGCACTTCTTCAAAACCTATTACCCGGAAACGATGGGCGGGATCGAGCAGGTCATTTTCCAGATAGCCCAAGGTGGCGCGGAACACGGGTTTTGCTCCGAAGTGCTGTACCTCAGTGAACGGGGTGCTGCTCGTAATGAAACAGTGGGTAACCACCTGACCCATCGCTCCAGGCTGGATATGCATGTTGCCTCGACGGGATTCTCTCTGTCCGCGTTCAAGGATTTTTCGCAATTGGCCAAACAGGCTGACGTGGTGCATTACCACTTCCCATGGCCTTATATGGACCTGGTCCATTTTGCGACTCGGCATGGCAAACCCTCGGTACTCAGTTATCACTCCGATATCGTCAAGCAAAAGACACTGCTCAAGTTGTATCAGCCACTGATGAACCGCTTTCTCTCCAGCGTGGATTGTATCGTGGCGTCTTCACCTAACTACGCGCAAAGCAGTCCGGTGCTGTCACGGTTCCGCGACAAGGTCGAAATCATTCCTTATGGGTTGGACAGGGCTACCTATCCGGTCGTGCCCGAAACCAGGCTTGATTTCTGGCGGAGCAGGGTGGGGTCGAAGTTCTTCCTGTTCGTCGGTGCCTTGCGATATTACAAGGGGCTCGATTACCTGCTGGATGCGGCAAAGATCAGCGGACTGCCAGTAGTGATCCTCGGGGGTGGGCATCAGGAGTCCGAACTAAAAGAGCAGGCTGCGCGGCTCGGCCTTGCCAATGTGCATTTCCTGGGAGGGTTGGGTGATGAGGACAAGGCTGCGCTGTTGACGCTGTGTTATGCCTTTGTGTTTCCATCACACTTGCGTTCGGAGTCATTTGGCATCTCGCTGCTTGAGGCGGCGATGTATGGCAAACCGCTCATTTCCTGTGAAATCGGTTCGGGTACGACCTTCATCAACATTGCTGGTGAGACTGGTCTTGTGGTTCCGCCTCGAGACTCCGGTGCCCTTGCCAGCGCAATGTTGACGTTGTCGAACGCACCTGAGCGCGCTCAGGCCTTCGGTGAGAATGCGCAGCGTCGATACTCTGAGGTGTTTTCTGCGCAATCCATGGTTTCAGCGTACGCGGCAATCTATCGGCGCTTGCTGCGAAAGCCCTGAGGTCCGAGTGCTTCGCACAAGCGTCGTGGAATCTTCCGTACAGCCATCGTGAGCGCGTCGGCTCAATCTGCATGTAAGGGCGTCTCGCGCGGCGCCCTTACACTGACATCCGATTCTCAATTCAGCTGAAATACCGGGTTGGATATCGCAGCTTTTGCAATCATGAACGCAATTGGTACGGCGACCACAAACAAAATGCCCAAGGGAATCAGGACTTTTGCCGAAGTCGCTCGTGCGCACTGTTTTGAAACTCCGAACGCAATCGCACAGTAAGCCATCACATGCAGAGGCAAGAAAAACCTGGTCTCAATGGCGCCCGGAAGAATTGCGAATACCGGCAGCACAATAACCGCCAGCCAGCCAATGCGATATAGGCCCTGCGCCGGTTTGTCCGATTTTCGAATCACTAAAAGGAATAAGCAGATCAGTCCAAACAAAGCGGTTGCGATACTGGTCGCCGAACGAACGTCATTTTCCTTGGAACGAACCTTTGTGTAGGTGTCATAGTCGCGAACATCCAGCCCGTTCACAAAATGCTTGGTGTATATCTTGAGGAATGAAACCGGTTCCGAGAGGAGCAGTTGGAAGTACCACGGTAGTGTTGGAACAGTACCTTTAAACTTTAATTCTTCAGTCAATCGCACACCTATCGGATCGAGATAGAAGATAGGAAAGATTGCGCCGGTCTCTGTGTCGTGGCCTGTTTCATAACGCTGCAGGGTAATCCCCCATTTCAGCTGACTTGCAAAAAGTGAAGCGTCGTTGACGCTCGCGACAACCAGCGGGGTTGCAGAGTCCAAGTGCTTTTTGTTTATCAAAGACTGAGGAATGGCTGCGATCGCCGAGCCGATAACGAAGAATGCCAATAACAGCATTTTTTTACGCAGGCATTGATTCTTAAGGGCGAGCAGGGGAATAGCCGGCAGCAAGGCAATGAGAGTGAACAGATAAATCGTTCGAGTATTGTATGCCCCGTATGCCAGTACCCCTGCCACGATCATCAGGACGATTGCTGTTGCAACACTCTTTTGCTCGCTTGCTTTGAGAATCAGGGCCAGCGCGCCAATGATCAGGCAGAAAGCGGGAAGGTCGCTAAGTGTGTAAGCAATCAGCGGCGGGAAGAAAATGGCTACCAGCGCGGGAACCAACAGGCGGCGCGGCAGAGTGACTTTGCCCCCGATGACCTTGCTGAACACGTATGGAAGCGAAATGCACAGTGAGTAGGAGAAGGCCAGTGCCTGGATCAAATGGACAGCCAGATATCCCGTTGCAGGATAAGCGTCGAAGAATATCCTCGCTGGCGAGAGCAGCAATGGATAAAAGTAACCGCGCAAAGATTTTGGAAATGAAAAATCCCAGACTTTTGAGCTCAGGTCCCAATAGTTATAGGCATCACCCAGGAATGTCTGTGGGTTGATGTAAAGCTGGGCCATGAACATCAGTAGCGTGGCCAGTATGAAGGCGACGAATTTCTCGCTTAGTCTGAAGGTATACATTGCCGATTGCTCTGACGGGGTGCGGGTATCGATTTTCATCGCATCCATGTTGTTGCTCCGTTTTCAACGAAGAGTGTGCTGGCTCGACGTGAAATAAATTCCGATAAACCCCGCATCTGCATTTTTGACTCGGCAAGGATGCGGGGCTGCAGGGTTATTCAGGTACGATCTTGACCCAGTCCAGCCGGGCAGAGTAACCGTAGTAATCATGGTTCGGGACCGTCTCGAACTCGAGTACATTGCGTCCCGTTTTCAAAAGTTTAGGGTCCACTGATCCAGTGAACTTTCCAACCTCGCTCCATTCAACAGGAATCTCTGCGCCGTTGATTCTGAACTTCATGTTGCTGCGGCTCGCCTCGTTCGGGAACGCGTCGAAAAAACCGCTCAGTACGTAAGGCGCGTTTTTCGGCTCGATATCGAAGTAAAGTGACGCTTGCGGTGCATTCATCCAGGCGGTAGCAATGTGATTGAACCGGCGAGGTTCCCAATCTGCGTCGCGCCATCCAGAGCCAGCCGTAGGAAGGTCGAGATTCCACCAGTTGCCAAAGCCCCAGGAGTATTCATCTTTGGCCAATTGGTCGCGAAATTTGAAAAAATCAAACCACGGTTTTGTTTCGGTAATTCCACGGTAGCGCAGGCTGGTCGGCGTATCGCCCGATTCCAGCTCCGTGCGGTAGGATGCCGATAAACCATTTTCCGCGTTCGGCTTTCTGTCCCCGACTACCACCGTGACCACTTTCGACTTGGAGAGCTTCATGCTCGGGGTAGCGGGTGCCAACTCCATGCCTGGGCCAGTAACAGGCGATGGAAAGTTGAATGTCCATTCATCTTTGCCCTCCTCGCAAGTGCCCTTGCGTTGTACCGAAGGTGTTGGAGCTTGCCATTCGCGACTAGGCATATAGCAAACCTGAATGTCGTTGACGGGTTTGCCATAAATGTAAGTAAGAACGTTTGCCAGATCAGGATTCAAGAACATCCAGACATGATTGAGCTGATTGTTGTAGTCGAGTATCAACAGGGTCTTATCAGCTGCGTTGCCGTCGAAATTTTGAACAATGTCCCTGAGCGCGAGCTGCTGTTGCCTGGAAATTTCAATGTAATGGTGAAACTGGAACAGCTGGAAGGCGAGGCCAGTGAAGATGAGCGCGGCGAATCCTGCCGAGGTCAGTGCTTTGGATGCTTTGCTCAAAGCCCAGAGCATTGAGACTGCGAACAGGACGGCGCCCGGTGTGGCGAATAAAAAGGTCCGTTGGCTGATCGCCATATGCGGAGGCGAAAGCAGAAACGGAGCGTAGCCGATGCAAATAAGGGCGAGGCCGATCAAGGCGAGCCGGAAAACGATTGCGAGGTTGGCGCTTTTTTCTTCGAATGCGACGGGTTTTACTGATCTCTTCAAGAAGATATAAATCAATCCCATCAGTAGTGCAGTCGCAACTACCAGGTACCAATAACTGATTATCTCGATGCGGGTGATGCGCAGTGCATCGATCCAGCCGCCGAAGATACTGCGAAACAGGCCCACTTTGAACAGGTTGGGATAGTACGTCATCAGCGTCGTCAGTGCGCTGCCGCCAGCCAGCACGCTTTGATAGCTTTTTACCAGCGGCGCAGTATGAATGACATAAGCAATATACGTCAGGGCGCCGGAAACCCAGATCACGTAGTACAGGCAATTGTCTTTCAGATTCGAAAACAATCGCTTGAATCCCGTCTGTGCGAACGCCACCAGAAACGGAATTGCGACGAGCAGCAGGGAGGCCTCATACATTGCACTGGCACAAGCCAGCAGGAAGCCAGCAGCCAGGCTCAGGAGTGTCCCGCGGAGTTTGCTGTTCTGGTCAGTTGCTGCGAGCAGCAAGACGCTGCCAATCAATACCAGGCTCAATGCCCAATTGATGTGGATCGCCCGGAACGAGAGCTGCATCGTGTCAGCTGGATAAATGATGACCAGAATGCTGGCGAACATTCCCCATTTGATAGAGCCTGTCACCCGCGTGGTAAGCAAACTCAATGAGGCGCCTTTGATCGTCAGTGCAACCATCAGCAATATGTGCCAGAAATTGAAACTGTTCGGGTCGAGAAAATAAGCAACCGCGTGGGGAAATACCGTCAGTGGTCGCAAGGCATGAGCAGGCAAGGGGCTTGAAATGTCTGTTACGAAAAACAGCCCCGCTCTGCTGAAGAGGCCGATTACACCCCATTCCTCAATAAGCCCGGTCAGCGAAAATCCGAAGGGCAGCCATATGAACACAACGGTCAGCAGTGCCGGAGCCAAGTGGGCAAGCCATAGCATCGACCTGCTATAGGTATGAATAGGCATCGCAGGCAATGCCGGTTTCGTAGTTGTCATGGGGCGCCTGTTAATCCTTCGCGGGCTTGGTTTTATGAGTTGCCTTGAGAACGACTTTGTTTAGAAGGTAACTTGAGGGTAGGAGAAGCAATATGACCAGAATCGGTGCGACAGCCTTGTGCATATTCAAGTGCTCGACCAGCACATTGAGTAAAACTGCGCCGAGTACGTACTGCACGAGATAAATGCTCGGATAAACAAGCATGCCGATTACCGAGTGCTCGACCTTGAACACGACTTTCGAGTTGAAGAAGTAGGCAAAGACTATTCCGGCAACATAGGCGATCGCATAGGCTATCTGGTAGTTGATCACATAGCTGAGCAACAGATAGAGGCAGTAGGTTATTCCGGTATTGAGTCCGCCGCCGATCAGGAAGCTGATCCAGCGGCGAACTTGCGGATTGTCCTTCAGTGTAGTCACGGCGTTGTTTTTTTTGCGGTCAGCTTGGTGAACTCTGAATAATCACGGATGTAATCGTCAGCTTCGTAATAGTCCGAGGTGAACACCAGCAGTACCGCATCTTCGGAATATTTGTACTGGATGCCCCAGGTCAGTGGCGGCAGATAGATGCCCTTGTTCGGAGCATCGAGCATCACTTCTGCTCGGTTGGTACCGTCGTCGACTACCACTGCGCAGCTGCCTTTCACGCAAATCAAAAACTGGTGGCACTTGTGGTGGGCATGCTCGCCGCGGGTCTTCTGGCTCGGGACATTGAACACGAGAAAATAACGCTTGGGGGTAAACGGGATTTCCTTGTGGAACTCACCCACGGAGAGGTCGCCGCGCATGTCCGCAATGTATTTGAAGCGGTGGGTGGTGACATCGCCGACGCCGATACGCACTACCGCATCATCCTGCTCCTGGGTTTTGACGGCAGGAGTCTTGGTTGCATCACTGGATGCGGAGTTTTCCACGTAGCCTGTTATACGGGCCGGAGAGCCGGTCACGATGGCGTACGGAGGTACGGATTTGGTAACGACCGCACCTGCACCCACCATTGCGCCGGTACCGATGGTGACGCCAGGCAGAATGACCGCGCCGCCACCAATCGAGGCGCCATCCTGAATGACCGTCTGCGAAAACGACTCCGGATATACCTTCGAGCGTGGGAACTTGTCGTTGGTGAACGTGGCGTTCGGGCCGATGAATACGTCGGAGCCGATCCGCAAGCCGTCCCACACGTAGACACCGGACTTGATGGTGGTGCGATCACCGATCACCACGTCATTTTCAATCAGTGAGTGCGAGCAGACGTTGACGTCGTCACCAATCACTGCGTCCGGGAAGACCACAACGTATTGCCAGATGCGTGTGTTCTTGCCGATCTTCGAACTCTTTACATCGGCGCTGGCGTGGATGAACGGCTCAGTCATTGGAATGTTCCTTGTTGTCGAGTTTCATGCAGACGATGGCAAGCGGTCGCTGCTTGCTGTTTTCGTAGGCGCGCCAGGCATAGGTGCCCACGAGTCCCAGGCCGAGCAGATTGAGTGTGCCCAACAAGAGCACCACCAGCATGGTGGCGGCATACCCTGGCACCTCGATAGCTCCAGACAGCTTCGCAATGATCACCATGAAACCGATGAACAGCGAAATGAGCGAACCCATGGCGCCCATGCGCGTGAGCAGTCTGATCGGGTAATCGGTAAACGCGAACACACTGTCCATCATGTACTCGAGCTTCTTCTTGAAGGTCCACGCCGATTTGCCTTCCAGGCGTGTCTGCCGTTCGTATTCGATGAACTTGCGCCGAAAGCCGAGCCAGAAAATAAGCGCAATCAGCGACGAGCGCGACTCGTTCAACTGCAGCAGCTGCTCGCGAAACGCTTTGTTGCAGCCGAAGATGTCGACCCCTCCTGGCGGCATGTCGTGCACCACCAGGCGGCGATACAGGCCCCAGAAGATCGATGACGCCATCCGACTGGAAAACGGATCCTGGCGGGCGTTGCGCGTACCGATGGCGACGTCGCACTCATCGTTGGCAAGCGACCTGAAAAAGTTGATCAGGAGTTCTGGCGGCTCTTGCAGATCAGCGGCCATCACACCGAAATAATCACCCTTGGCAGCCATCAGGCCGGTGCGTATGGCGGGGAACGAACCGAAGTTGCGCGAGTGGGCCAGCAATTGTGCGGAAAAGCTCATTGCGCCCAAAGCCTGTTTGAGCAGCAGAAACGAATCGTCAGGGCTGCCGTCCACGACGAATACCACCTCGAGCTGGTTCTCGAGGGTGGTGTTCATGTCCGTCAGCGCCTGGATCAGCCGGGGGATGGAATCCGCGTTTTTATAGACCGGGACGATGACCGAATATCTCATGCAGCCCATCCATTGACCGCAGCGATGACGTTGCCGACTTCTGCATCGCTCATTTCCGGGTAGCAGGGCAGCGTCAGGATCAGCGATGCCAGTTGTTCGGTATTGGCCAGGCTCAGGCCGGCAAACTGCTCACCGAACACCGGTTGTTTGTAGTCGGGAATCGGATAGTGAACGTCGGAGGCGATCTGCGCCTGACGCAAGTGCTGCTGCAGGGCGTCGCGCTTCGAGGACTTGATCACATACAAATGGGCCACCGAGGCCAGGCCTGCATCCTGCGCATGGCTGACCTCTGCGTGACGGATCTCGGTGCGGTAGCGCTGGGCAATTTCGCGACGGCGGGCATTGCCCTCATCGAGGTGCGGCAGGAACTCGGACAGGATGGCTGCCTGCATTTCATCCAGGCGGCTATTGCGGGCGCCCGCGAGCTCCACGCAGTACTTGGAGGACCAGCCGTACTGACGCAATTGCGCCACACGCTGGGCTATCGCAGCCGAATTGGTCACGACAGCGCCGCCGTCGCCCAGGGCGCCGAGATTCTTCGTAGGATAGAAGCTGAAACTGGAAGCGTCCCCGAAGGTACCCACCCGCTGACCATCGCGCTCGGCGCCATGAGCCTGGGCGCAATCTTCCAGCAGGGCAACCTTGTGCGCCGCGCAGTACGCGGCGATCGCCTTGATGTCCGGCACTGCCAGACCATACAGGTGGGTGACGACTACGGCTTTGGCCCCGGCTTCGATCGCCTGCTTGACGCTCGCCAATGTGACTACATGAGTGTCCAGGTCAACATCCATGAACAGCGGAGTGGCGCCGATGGCCAGTACCGATGTGGTGGTGTACATGCCGGCATTGGCCACTGTAGCGACCTGATCGCCATCAGCGACACCGAGTGCCTTGAGCGCCAGCTCGATGGCGTCGGTTCCATTGGCGACGCTGACGCAATGGCCAGCCTGCAGATACTCTGCGAATGCCGTTTCAAAGCGTTTGACTTCCGGTCCTAAAACCACCCACCCGCTGTCGACCACGCGCTGCACCGAAGCATTAATCTGCGACTTGAACTTGTCGATCTTCGCTGCGAGGTTGTTGATCTGTTGCATGGGTGCTCTCCATTTCGAAGCAAAAGGCGTCTGCTATCTTGATTTTGGCCGGTGTTAGCCGAGATTTGGCGTGATGACGGATCTGAAAATCCTGTAGCGGCGAGCGCTCTGATCACTTTTCCGCACGGATTCTATCCGTACCCTGAGTCCGCTCCAACAGCAAAGTGCAATTAGCGCCAGTGTCGGGCTATGCGGTAGATGCAGCTTGCAGGATTGCTGTCGCCACAGAAGTGGCTATGACGTCGACGATTCAATAAACTGCCCGCCTCAAGTCGATAGCCGATCCGATTTTCCTGGCGTCGCGCCACACGTGCGGTTCCGCCACTTGCAACAGCGTCGCTGCAGTGTGTTTGCAGCATCCATTTCTTCCAAGGGTCGCCCATGAGCACCAAGACATTTCTGGTAACGGGTGGCAACGGTTTCGTGGGCCGGGCATTGATCGGGCAATTGCTCGCGTCAGCGGACTGCCGTGTCGTGGCCCCTCTGCGCCGCGCCGAAACGGCCGTCGACCCTCGCATGCGTGCGATCCAGTGGTCCGGTCTTGGCAGCGGGCAGGATCTGTCGGAAGCGCTGCAGGGCGTCGATTGCGTCATTCATGCGGCAGCCCGGGTCCACGTCATGAACGAGGTGGCTGCTGATCCGCTGGCAGCGTTTCGTCAGGTCAATGTCCAAGGCACTCTGGATCTTGCCCGGCAAGCGGCGGCGGCCGGAGTGCGGCGTTTCATCTTCGTCAGTTCGATCAAGGTCAATGGCGAAGGTACTCCGCCGGGCCGGCCGTACTGCGCCGACGACGTACCTGCTCCGGTCGATCCGTACGGTATCTCGAAATACGAGGCGGAGCAGGTGTTGCAGGCGCTGGCGAAGGAGACTGGCATGGAAGTCGTGATCATTCGACCGGTGTTGGTTTACGGGCCTGGGGTCAAAGCCAATTTCCTCGACATGATGCGCTGGCTCGTTCGAGGCGTGCCGCTGCCATTCGGTACTGTCGACAACCGACGCAGCCTGCTGGGGCTGGACAATCTGATCGACCTTTTGCTGACGTGCGTCGAGCACCCGGCCGCTGCAAACCAGGTATTCCTGGCCAGTGATGGTGAAGATGTGTCGACCACTCAACTGTTGCGCAGGCTTGGCATTGCGCTCGGCAGACCGGCCCGGTTGGTGCCGGTCCCTGTCGGCTTGATGAGCGGTGTGGCCAGGTTGCTGGGGCGTGAAGCCCTGTCGCAGAGAATCTTCGGTTCTCTGCAGGTCGACATCAGCAAGAACCGCCAATTATTGAACTGGGTGCCTCCTGTGCCCCTTGATCGCGCCTTGAGCCTGACGGCGCAGCATTTTCTGGATACTCGCGAAATATGAATTACGGATGGTTCATCGCGATCATCGCGCTTTTCTCCCTCACGCTGACCTGGGTTTTGCGCCATTACGCATTGTCACGAAGCCTGATGGATATTCCCAACGCGCGAAGCTCGCATTCGGTGCCAACCCCGCGCGGGGGCGGGGTGGCGATTGTTCTGACATTCATAGTGGCGCTGGTTTATCTGCTGTGGCGGGATCTGATCGCGTTTGCGCCATTTCTGGCCATCGCCGGGGCGGGCACGCTGGTCGCCGTGGTTGGTTTCATGGACGACCATGGACACATCGCCGCACGCTGGCGCTTGTTGGGGCATTTTGCCGCGGCGATCTGGTTGCTCTGGTGGATGGGCGGACTGCCTGCCTTGCGGATTTGGGGCGTGCTGGTCGACCTGGGCGTTGTCGGTGATGTGCTGGCGGCCTTTTATCTGGTCTGGCTGCTCAACCTCTACAACTTCATGGATGGCATCGATGGTATCGCCAGTGTCGAAGCCATTTGCGTGTGCCTCGGCGCCTGTCTTCTTGGCTGGCTGGGTGGCTGGCCGCAGCTGATATGGGCCCCGTTGTTGCTCGCAGTTTGCGTCGGCGGTTTCCTGTTCTGGAATTTCCCGCCCGCGAGGATCTTCATGGGCGATGCCGGCAGCGGGTTTCTCGGTATCGTGCTGGGAGGCTTGTCGCTCCAGGCGGCAGGACAGAATGGCGAACTGCTGTGGGGCTGGTTGATTCTGCTCGGCGTATTCATTGTCGACGCGACGTTCACGCTGTTTCGGCGCCTGCTGCGCGGCGATAAAGTTTATGAGGCGCACCGCAGTCATGCCTATCAATATGCCTCTCGTCGGTTTGGCAGTCATCTGCCCGTCACTATTGCCGTTGCCGTGATCAATATGTTTTGGCTGTTGCCGATTGCCGTGGCCGTCATGCATTTCGGTCTGGACGGGAGCGTGGGCATTATTGTCGCCTATGCTCCTTTGCTGTGGCTGGCGATCAGGTATCGCGCCGGCGAACTGGAAAAGAGCTCGGAGATCCGCGGGTAACAGTTCTGTCATTTGGGTTTACAGTGCAGGGCATGCCAGCAGTTGCGCAGAGGGATACAGCAGTTGAAGGGAGAAAACTGAGTGTTTGAAGAGTTGATGGACAAGGTTCGGGAACGGCTCGTCGCATTGCCAAGGCGACGCAAGCGCCTGATTCAGGTGGCAACGGACATCGTCCTGGTCTGGGCAGCCCTGTGGCTGGCGTTCATCGTGCGCCTGGGCATCGATGACATGTATAACCCGTTCAGAGTGCATGTCTGGCTGTTTGTCTGCGCACCCGTGGTCGCCATTCCCCTGTTCATCCGCTTCGGTATGTACCGGGCGGTCATGCGCTATTTCGGCAATGATGCCCTGATTGCCATCATCAAGGCCGTCAGTCTCTCTTCGCTGATCCTGGCCGTTGTCGTGTACTGGTACAGCAACCATGAGGCTGTGGTCCCACGTTCGATCATCTTCAATTACTGGTGGTTGAGCCTGGTCATCATCGGCGGACTGCGCCTGTGCATGCGCCAGTACTTCATGGGCGACTGGTTCACTGCAGCACAGCACGTGCCCTTCACCAATCGTGATAACGGCCTGACCAAGGTCGCCATTTACGGCGCCGGCGTCGCCGGCAATCAGTTGGTTGCCGCGTTGCGCATGGGCAAGGTCATGCGCCCCGTGGCTTTCATCGACGATGATGCCAGTATCGCTGACCGTTCGATCTCGGGTCTGCATGTCTATAAACCCAAGCACATTCAGGAAATGATCGACGTCACCGGTGCGCAGGAAATCCTGCTGGCCCTGCCATCCTCCACCCGGGCCAGGCGGCGGGAAATCCTCAATCTGCTCGAGGGTTTTCCTCTGCATATCCGCAGCGTGCCGAATTTCACCGATCTGGCCAGTGGCAGGGTGAGAGTCGAGGATATTCAGGAAGTCGACATTGCTGACCTGTTGGGGCGCGATGCGGTGCCGGCGCAACCGGACCTGCTCCAGCGCTGCATCAAGGGCAAAGTGGTCATGGTGACCGGTGCCGGTGGGTCGATCGGATCCGAGCTGTGCCGGCAGATTTTTTCCTTGGGACCGACCACGCTACTGTTGTTCGATCACAGTGAATTCAATCTCTACAGCATTCTGTCCGAACTCGAGCAGCGCAGTTGCAGGGAGTCGGGAAAGGTCAGACTGCTGCCCATCCTCGGCTCCGTGCGCCATCCGCACAAGCTGCTGGACGTGATGAAAACCTGGCACGTCGACACTGTTTATCACGCCGCCGCTTACAAACATGTACCCATGGTCGAGCACAATATTGCCGAAGGTGTGCTGAACAACGTGATCGGCACCTTGAACACTGCGCAGGCCGCCCTGCAATCGGGTGTTGCCAATTTCGTGCTGATCTCTACCGACAAGGCTGTACGCCCGACCAATGTGATGGGCAGTACCAAACGCCTGGCCGAGCTGGTGCTGCAGGCGCTCAGTCACGAGATTGCTCCGGTACTGTTTGGCGACAAGTCCAACGTTTCAAGGGTCAACAAAACCCGCTTCACCATGGTTCGGTTCGGCAATGTATTGGGGTCGTCCGGCTCGGTGATCCCGTTGTTCCACAGCCAAATCAAATCCGGCGGGCCGCTGACAGTTACCCATCCGAAAATCACCCGCTACTTCATGACCATCCCCGAGGCGGCGCAGTTGGTGATTCAGGCCGGCTCCATGGGGCAAGGTGGCGATGTGTTCGTGCTGGACATGGGCGAGCCGGTGAGGATCGTCGAGCTCGCCGAGAAAATGATCCATCTCTCCGGTCTGAGCGTGCGCTCGGACCGCAATCCGCAAGGCGATATTTCCATCGAGTTCACCGGGCTGCGTCCCGGCGAAAAGCTCTACGAAGAGTTGTTGATCGGCGATAACGTCGCCGCCACCCCGCATCCGATGATCATGAGCGCCCATGAGGACCATCTGCCATGGGATGTACTGAAAGCGCGGCTAAGCGAACTGCTGTCAGCCGTTGATAGCGACAACTACACCCACGTCCGGCAGATCCTGCGCGAAACCGTCAGCGGCTATACACCCGACGGCGACATCGTCGACTGGATCTACCAGCAACGCCGCCTCGAGCCTTGATTGTTTCACATTCTGTAACGCACGCATTTTTGACATCGCTCCAGCATGACCTACGTTTGGAGAGCAGCTTCGGAAAAGCTGCTTTCTAAAACGATGATGGAGCGTCACTTATGCGTACCGGTTATTTCTACTCGCTGATCTTTGCTTTCCTCACCAGCGCCTCGATCGCTGCCATTGCTGCCCCTGTAGCCCCGACCGAGACAACAAAGGCGCCTTTGCTGATGGAGGCGGCTGCGCCCTCGGCAAGCGCGAAGGTCGATCTCAACGGCGCGGATGCGGCGACACTGCAAAAGGAGTTGTCGGGTGTGGGAGAGGCGAAGGCGCAAGCGATTGTTGCGTATCGTGATACAAACGGGCCGTTCGCATCGGTGGATGAGTTGCTGGAAGTGAAGGGGATCGGCAAGGCGATTCTGGATCGCAACCGTGAAAAGCTGGAAGTGAACTAAGCTGACAGTTCAACGCCGAGAGGCCGGTCATTGACCGGCCTTTTTATTGGCTGCCGACCTGTGGAAGCTTGCAAGCTGAAAATTACGGTTATCATATTGCGCCTTGATTATGCCTATAATAAATTCCGCTTGGGGCTGATTCAGCAGCCGAAACGGCAGCGGCCGAGCTGCTCGGCATTTCGTCGCTGACGCAGTAGCCGAATCGCAGCACGCCGCGATACGTCGAATATTTGAATTGATAAAGGGGTCACCACGGTATGAACCAACGTCGAGTCGTCGTCACGGGCATGGGCCTGGTTTCACCCTTGGGCAGTGATGTTGAAATCGTCTGGAAGCGTTTGCTCGCCGGGCATTCCGGGTTGCGCAATTTGCCTGACGCGGTCGTGGCTGATCTGCCGACCCGAGTGGGCGGCAGTGTGCCGACGGTCGAGGAGGACGCCGAGGCCGGGTTCGACCCGGATCGCGCGACGCCACCCAAAGAACAGAAGAAGATGGATCGCTTCATCCTGTTTGCCATGGAAGCGGCGCGGCAGGCTTTGGAGCAGGCCGGCTGGCATCCAGCGGACCCTGAAAGCCAGGAGCGCACGGCGACGATCATCGGCTCGGGCGTCGGCGGTTTCGGGGCCATTGCCGACGCCGTGCGTACCACCGACAGCCGTGGTCCTCGGCGTTTGTCACCGTTCACCATTCCATCGTTTCTGGTCAATCTCGCGGCCGGTCATGTCTCGATCCAGCATGGCCTCAAAGGGCCGTTGGGCGCACCGGTGACCGCATGTGCCGCCGGGGTTCAGGCGATCGGCGACGCGGCGCGGTTGATTCGCTCGGGAGAGGCGGACATCGCCGGATGTGGCGGCGCGGAGGCGTCGATCGATCGCGTCAGTCTGGCCGGTTTCGCCGCCGCGCGGGCGTTGTCCAGCGGTTACAACGACACCCCTGAGAAAGCTTCCCGTCCCTTCGACAGCGGGCGCGATGGCTTCGTGACGGGTGAGGGGGCCGGCCTGCTGGTCATCGAGTCGCTGGAGCATGCTCTGGCGCGGGGGGCAAAACCGTTGGCCGAACTGGTGGGCTACGGCACCACCGCCGATGCGTATCATCTGACCGCCGGGCCAGAAGACGGCGGCGGCGCGCGGCGGGCGATGCAACTGGCTTTGGCCCAGGGTGGCGTGACGCCGGCGCAGGTGCAACATCTCAACGCTCACGCCACTTCAACGCCGGTTGGCGACCTGGGCGAGTTGGCCGCGATCAAGGCGGTGTTCGGTGCGCAGAACAAAATCGCCGTAACGTCGACCAAATCCGCCACCGGTCATTTGCTCGGCGCGGCGGGTGGGCTGGAAGCGATTTTCACCCTGCTGGCGATCCGTGATCAGGTGGTGCCGCCGACGCTCAACTTCGAAAACCCGGATCCAGCGAGCGAAGGGGTGGACATTGTTCATGGCGAGGCGCGGCCGATGCCGATCGAGTTTGCGTTGTCCAATGGCTTCGGT
Organism: Pseudomonas sp. RIT-PI-o; assembly: GCF_001297215.1. Lineage (NCBI taxonomy): Bacteria > Pseudomonadati > Pseudomonadota > Gammaproteobacteria > Pseudomonadales > Pseudomonadaceae > Pseudomonas > Pseudomonas sp. RIT-PI-o. The sequence continues at coordinate 177,804 of NZ_LHPA01000005.1, forward strand.
TTTGGCGGGGTCAATGCGAGTGTGTTGTTCAAGCGCTGGGGAGGTTAATCGGTCGATTGCTTGAGATGCTCGCGGGTGACGTCGAGGATGCGCTGAGCGAAGTCGGCATCGGCGACGCTGCGCGACAGCAGCAGTGCACCCGCCAGGGTCGCCATGATGACAATGCTGCGATCGGCAATATTGTCGCCTGCGAGTGTGCCTTGAATCTGGCTGAGTCGAGCATTGAGGACTTCGTCGCTGGTTGGGCTCGGCTGGCCGCGCAGGCCCAGCTCTGAGGAAATGGTCAGCAGCGGGCAGCCTTCGTGGGGCGAGGTCTGATGCCACTCTGACAGGTAGGTATCGATAAAGACCTGCAGAGGGTTTTCCTGCGCGAAGATGTCTTCGCACAGGCCCGCGACCTGCGCGCCGGCCGCTTGCAGGGCTTTTTCGACCAGTTCTTCCTTTGATTTGAAATGCGAGTAGAAACCGCCATGGGTCAAGCCGAGGGCTTTCATCAACGGTTGCAGGCCGGTCGCGCCGATGCCGTCCTTGCGAAAGCGCGCCGAGGCTTCCTTGATGATGCGCTGATGGGTCTGGGCTTTGTGATCTGGCGAGTAACGCATGTGGAGCTCTCCGCGACGATGCTGACATCTTAACCACGGAAGATTAAATGGTGACTGTACTTCTAAAATCTAAAAAGCCTGCCAGTAAGTCCGATTGCATTGGAAAAACCAACCCCGCCATTGCGGCGGGGTCTGGTGTCAGCGGTCCTGTGCGTCCTTGGCGTCCGCTTCGGCATTGCGCTGTGCGACGCGCTTGCGTTCTTCATCGGTCAGTTCGACCTTGTTGGCGGTGTCGCGCAACATCATCAATCCGCCAACAATCGAGCCGATCGCAACGACCAGAATCAACCAGGCATACCAGGGCATAACGGCTCTCCTTAATGGCAGCTCGACGGGCGAGGATTTCGCCGTGCGATGCTGCATACCACTTTTGAGCGAAGTGAACTCGTAGTGGTTCCCTTCCAGGCCGCTTGCCCCCGGTGGATTCGAAACTTTCGTAGGAGCTGACGGGGCGTTACAGGCCTGTGAGCATCGCATCCGCCGGTGCATCGGCGCGCAGTTGTCCGGTCAGCAGGAAGTAACAGAACCCGACCGCCATGAAGCCGAGGAAAATCAGCCCGATCAGCGTGTTGAACCACGCCATCGCCACCAGGCAAACCACGGCCAGCATCAGCGCAATCAACGGCACCAGCGGGTAACACGGCGCCCTGAAGGTGCGCTCCAGATTCGGTTCCGTTTTACGCAGTTTGAACAGGCTGAGCATGCTCATGATGTACATCACGATTGCGCCGAACACGGCCATGGTGATCATCGCAGCTGTCAGTGTCATGCCGCCGAGGTTGATCAGGCCATCGCTGTAGATCGCGGCAATGCCGATGAGCCCGCCGGCGATGATCGCGCGGTGTGGTGTCTGGAAGCGCGAGAGCTTAGCCAGCGAAGCAGGCAGATAGCCGGCGCGGGCGAGGGCGAAGAACTGTCGGGAGTAGCCGAGGATGATCCCGTGAAAACTGGCGACCAGGCCGAACAGGCCGATCCACACCAGCATGTGCAGCCAGCCGGAGTTGTCACCGACCACGGTTTTCATCGCCTGTGGCAACGGATCGTTGATGTTGGCCAGGGTGCGCCAGTCGCCGACGCCGCCGGCGAAGAACATCACGCCCATGGCCAGCAGCACCAGGGTCAGAATGCCGCTGATGTAGGCTTTCGGGATCGTGCGCTTGGGATCCTTGGCTTCTTCGGCGGCCATCGCTGCGCCTTCGATGGCGAGGAAGAACCAGATGGCAAAGGGAATCGCCGCGAACATCCCGGCAATCGCCGGCGCGCCGAAGACGTCGGAACCGGCCCAGCCATTCAGCGCGAAATTGCTGAAGCTGAACGCCGGCGCGACCACGCCCATGAATACCAGCAACTCAGCCACCGCCAGCACGCAGACGATCAGCTCGAACGTCGCCGCCAGTTTCACCCCGAGAATGTTCAGGCCCATGAACACGATGTACGCGCCAACCGCTGCGTGTTTCGGTTCGAGGGCCGGAAATTGCACATTCAGATAAGCACCGATCGCCAAGGCAATCGCCGGCGGGGCGAAGACGAATTCGATCAGTGTCGCCAGCCCGGCGATCAATCCGCCTTTCTCGCCGAACGCACGGCGGCTGTAGGCGAATGGTCCGCCAGCATGGGGAATTGCGGTGGTCAGTTCGGTGAAACTGAAGATGAAACAGGTGTACATGGTCGCGACCATGAATGAAGTCACCAGAAAGCCCAGCGTGCCCGCCACGCCCCAGCCGTAACTCCAGCCGAAATATTCCCCGGAAATCACCAGCCCCACGGCAATGCCCCACAGGTGCAACGTGCCCAGCGTCGGTTTGAGTTGTGTGTTCATGCGCTTGCTCCCGCAATGGTTGGAAAGCTCCGGGGAGGGCGCGTGCAGTGGGCGTGCCACTGCCGTGAAACAAGTCGTAATGAGTTCAAAGCTGTCGCAGCGGGGATGATTCGCACTTGATGTGTGGGAAAAGTGCGCCAGTTGGGTGCGATGTTGTCTGCGCCGCCGCCTTCGCGAGCAGTCTCACTCCTACAGGGCGACGCATTCCAAATGTAGGAGTGAGCCTGCTCGCGATGGGGCCTGTACAAACACCAGAAATCTCCCTGTAAAGCCCGCATAAACCCACTCTTTACGCTTTCTTTATGTCCCGCGCCGCGCCTCGCTCTCGTTCCTTTACAGCGACCTTCCCGACAATCAGCGCACACACGGCAATACGCCGTAACACGGAGATCTTCCATGAGCGTTCTGGACGGGGTGTCACTGCTGTTGGCAGTGGGGCTGTTCATTTATCTGTTGGTTGCGCTGTTGCGCGCGGACCGGAACTAGGAGCGGCTATGCACAGTTATGACTATTGGCTGATCCTCGGGTTTTTCGCGCTGGTCCTGTTGCCGGCGCCGTTTCTCGGGCGCTTTTATTACAAGGTCATGGAGGGCCAGCGCACCTGGCTGACGCCGATTCTCGGCCCGGTCGAGCGCGGTTGCTATCGTCTCGCCGGGGTCGATGCGCAGGCGGAGCAGAGCTGGCAGAAGTACACGCTGGCGCTGCTGGCCTTCAACCTCGCCGGTTTCCTGCTGCTGTTTGCGATTCTGCTGTTCCAGGACCACCTGCCGCTGAACCCGCAAAACCTGCCGGGCCAGGAATGGACGCAGGCATTCAACACCGCGGTCAGTTTCATGACCAATACCAACTGGCAGTCCTACAGCGGCGAGGCAACCCTCAGCTACCTGAGCCAGATGGTCGGCCTCACCGTGCAGAACTTCGTCAGCGCTGCCACCGGCCTCGCCGTTCTGGTCGCGCTGTGCCGTGGCATCGGCCGTAAATCGACGAAAACCCTCGGCAACTTCTGGGTCGACATGACCCGCGCCACGCTCTATGGCCTGCTGCCGCTGTGCCTGCTGCTGGCGCTGTATCTGGTCTGGCAGGGCGTGCCGCAAACCTTCGCCCAGTATGTGAATGCCGTGACCTTGCAGGGCGTCGATCAAGTGATCCCGCTCGGCCCGGCCGCCAGCCAGATTGCGATCAAGCAACTGGGCACCAACGGTGGCGGTTTCTTCGGCGTCAACTCGGCGCATCCGTTCGAGAACCCGACGGCGTGGAGCAACCTGTTCGAAGTCGCTTCGATCATCCTGATTCCGGTGGCGCTGGTGTTCACCTTTGGCCACTACGTCAAGGATCTGCGTCAGAGCCGCGCGATCATCGCCTGCATGCTGGCGCTGTTCCTGATCGGCGGCGCGACCTCGCTGTGGGCCGAGTATCAGCCGAATCCGACCCTGAACAACACCGCCGTCGAGCAGACCGCGCCGCTGGAAGGCAAGGAAGCGCGCTTCGGCACCACCGCCACGGTGCTGTGGTCGGTGACGACGACGGCGGCCTCGAACGGTTCGGTCAACGCCATGCATGACAGTCTCAACCCGCTCAGCGGCATGGTCGCGCTGGTCAACATGATGGTCGGCGAGGTGATCTTCGGCGGTGTCGGCGCCGGGCTGTACGGCATGTTGATCAACGTGCTGATCGCGGTGTTCCTCGCCGGTCTGATGATCGGCCGCACCCCGGAATACCTCGGCAAGAAACTCCAGGCCCGCGAAGTGCAGTTGCTGGTGGTGACGCTGCTGGTGATGCCGGTCGGTGTGCTGGTGCTCGGCGCCATTGCTGCGGTGCTACCCGGTCCGGCGGCGACCATCAGCAACCCCGGCCCCCACGGTTTCAGTCAGTTGCTCTACGCCTACACCTCGGCCAGCGCCAACAACGGCTCGGCATTCGGTGGCCTGAGCGCGAACACCCCGTTCCATAACCTGATGCTCGGCCTGGGCATGTTGATCGGTCGATTCGGCTACATCCTGCCGGTGCTGGCATTGGCCGGCAGCCTGGCGATGAAGAAAAGCGCACCGGTCGGCCAGAACAGCTTCCCGACGCACGGCCCGCTGTTCGTGACCCTGTTGACCGTGACCATTTTGCTGGTGGGCGGCCTGACGTTCTTGCCGACGCTGGCGCTCGGTCCTGTCGCCGAACATTTAAGTATGGGCTTCCAAGGAATCCATCCATGAATATGCCTGCAATCAAACCCGCCGCTGTCAAGGCGCCGGAACAAGCAAAAACCGCGATCTCGGCCCTGTGGCGGCCGGCGCTGGTGCAAGCCTTCGTCAAGCTCGACCCACGGCAACTGGCGCGTTCGCCAGTGATGCTGGTGGTCGAACTGACGGCGATTTTCACCACCGTGCTGTGCTTCATCCCGGATGCCGACGTGCCGACCTTCGTCGCCGCACAAATCGCCCTGTGGCTGTGGTTCACCGTGCTGTTCGCCAACTTCGCCGAGGCCTTGGCCGAAGGTCGCGGCAAGGCCCGCGCCGACAGCCTCAAGGCCGGCAGCGAAGGCCTCAGTGCGCGCTGCCGCCAGGCCGATGGCAGTTTCAAGATCGTGCCGGCTGCCAATCTGCGCAAGGGCGACGTGGTGCGTGTCGAGGCCGGGGAGATGATCCCCGGTGACGGCGAAGTCATCGAAGGCATCGCGGCGGTCAACGAAGCGGCAATTACCGGTGAATCGGCGCCGGTGATCCGCGAGTCCGGCGGCGACCGTTCCGCCGTTACCGGTAACACGCGGCTGGTGTCCGACTGGCTGCTGGTGAAGATCACCGCCAATCCCGGTGAGTCGACCCTCGACCGCATGATCGCGCTGGTCGAAGGCGCCAAACGCCAGAAGACCCCGAACGAAGTCGCGCTGGACATTCTGCTGATCGGCCTGACCCTGATCTTTCTACTGGTGGTCGTCACCCTGCAACCGTTCGCGCACTTTGCCAATGGCAGCCTGCCGCTGGTGTTCCTTGTGGCGTTATTGGTCACGCTGATTCCGACCACCATCGGCGGTCTGCTGTCGGCCATCGGTATCGCCGGGATGGATCGTCTGGTGCGCCTCAACGTGATCGCCAAGTCCGGTCGCGCAGTAGAAGCGGCGGGTGACGTGCATGTGCTGTTGCTCGACAAGACCGGCACCATCACCTTCGGTAACCGTCGTTGCAGCGCGGTGTATGCCGCGCCGGGTGTGACCGGCCGTGAGCTGTCCGAAGGTGCGTTGTTTGCGTCGCTTGCCGATGAAACCGCTGAAGGCAAATCGATCGTCGAGTTCCTCCGTGGTCTGCATCCACAACCGGAGCCTGCCCCGGAAACCCTGACCGCCGTACCGTTCAGCGCGGAAACCCGCTTGTCCGGCGTGGATTATCAGGGCCGCGTGTATCGCAAAGGTGCGGTGGATTCGCTGCTGGCGTTTCTCGGTCAGCAGCGCACCGATCTGGCCCCGGCGCTGGCGCGGGAAATCGACAGGATCGCCCAGAGCGGCGGCACGCCGTTGCTGGTCTGCGCTGACGGCAAATTGCTTGGCGCGATTCATCTCAAGGACGTGGTCAAACCGGGCATCCGCGAGCGTTTTGCCGAGCTGCGCAAACTGGGGATTCGCACGGTGATGGTCACCGGCGACAACCCGCTGACCGCTGCGGCCATCGCCGCTGAAGCGGGCGTCGATGACGTGCTTGCCGAAGCCACGCCGGAGAAAAAACTCGCGCGCATTCGTCACGAGCAGAACGACGGTCGCCTGGTCGCCATGTGCGGCGACGGTGCCAACGACGCCCCGGCACTGGCCCAGGCGGACGTCGGCATGGCGATGAACGACGGTACGCAAGCGGCACGCGAGGCGGCGAACATGGTCGATCTCGACAGCGACCCGACCAAGCTGCTCGACGTGGTGCAGATCGGCAAGGAATTGCTGGTGACCCGTGGCGCGCTGACGACCTTTTCCATCGCCAACGACATCGCCAAATACTTCGCGATTCTGCCGGCGCTGTTCGCCTCGATTTATCCGCAGTTGGGCGTGCTGAACATCATGCACCTGAGCAGTCCGCAGAGCGCGATTCTCTCGGCCATCGTCTTTAACGCGCTGATCATCGTCGTGCTGATTCCGCTGGCGTTGCGCGGCGTGCGCGTGCAGGCGGCGAGTGCGGCGGCGTTGTTGCGGCGCAATCTGCTGATCTATGGCGTGGGCGGGATTGTCGTGCCGTTCGTGGGGATCAAGGCGATCGACATGCTGCTTACGGCGTTGCATCTGGTGTGACGATTAGAAAAGAGCCCCTCACCCTAGCCCTCTCCCGGGGGGAGAGGGGACTGACCGAGGTGACGACGGGAGCTGTATCGACCTGAAATACCGAGGTGTACTCAGGTTTTGAACGGCACAAAGATCGGCTCCCTTTCCCCCTCGCCCCCTTGGGGGAGAGGGCTGGGGTGAGGGGGAAAAGATCTCCCTGACACCCCGCAAAATTTGCTCAACGAATTCGAGGATCTTGAAATGTCCACAATGATACGCCCGGCCCTGACCCTGTTGGCACTGATGACCCTGGTCACCGGCGTCGCCTATCCACTGGTGGTGACCGGCATCGCCCAGGTCGCATTCCCGGCCCAAGCCAACGGCAGCCTGATCCACGACGCCGACGGCAAGGTTCGCGGCTCGTCGCTGATCGCCCAGGATTTCAGCGGCGACAACTGGTTTCACCCACGCCCGTCCGCCGGGGCTTTTGCCACAGTGGCCAGCAGCGCCAGCAACCTCGCGCCGAGCAATCCGGCCCTGGCAGCCCGAGTGATCGAAGACGCCCACAAACAAAAAGTCCCCGGCCAGGGCCCGGTGCCACTGGCACTGCTGACCACCTCCGCCAGCGGCCTCGATCCGCACTTGCCACCGGCAGCAATTGCCTATCAACTGGCGCGTGTCGCGGCGGCGCGTAACCTGCCGGTGTCGACCTTGCAGCAACTGCTCGATAAGCACATCGAACAGCCGCTGGTGGGGCCGCCGGTGGTGAATGTGCTGGAGCTGAACCTGGCACTGCAAAACCTGTAGATCAAAAGATCGCAGCCTTCGGCAGCTCCTACATGAATCGCATTACCCTGTAGGAGCAGCCGAAGGCTGCGATCTCTTGACGCTTCACACCAATCTCAAACCGAACAAGGCAATCCCAGCATGAGCGACTCCGGCCGCGCCGACGCGCTGTTAGCAGACCTGCCCCGCGATGGCCGTGGCCGGCTCAAGGTTTTCCTCGGCGCCGCCCCCGGTGTCGGCAAGACCTACGCCATGCTTCAGGCTGCCCACACGCAACTGCGCCAGGGCGTGAAAGTTCTCGCCGGGGTGGTCGAAACCCATGGCCGCGCCGAAACCGAAGCCTTGCTCGGCGGCCTGCCGCAGCAGCCGTTGGTGCGCAGCGAATACCGTGGCGTGCTGCTCGAAGAAATGGACCTCGACGGCATTCTCGCTGCCAGACCCAAGCTGGTACTGGTCGATGAACTGGCCCACAGCAACGCCCCCGGCAGTCGTCATGCCAAGCGCTGGCAAGACATTCAGGAACTGCTCGCCGCCGGCATCGACGTGTTCACCACGGTCAACGTCCAGCACCTGGAAAGCCTCAACGATCAGGTGCGCGGCATCACCGGCGTGCAAGTGCGCGAGACGCTCCCGGACTGGGTCTTGCAGGAAGCTTATGAGCTGCTGCTGATCGACCTGCCGCCGCGTGAATTGCTCGAGCGTCTGCGCGAAGGCAAGGTCTACGTGCCGGAGCAGGCCCGCGCTGCTATCGACGCGTTCTTCACCCAGACCAACCTCACCGCCCTGCGTGAACTGGCGATGCAGACCGCTGCTGCGCAGGTCGATAACGATCTCGCCCAAGGCTATCGCCAGCTCGGTCAGGCTGCGCCGGCGGTACGCGGGCGTTTGCTGGTTGGTGTCGATGGCGATGCGCAGGCCGAACGTCTGGTGCGTCATGCCAGCCGCGTCGCCCAGCGCCGGCATCTGCCGTGGAGTCTGGTGCATGTCGACAACGGCAGTGCCCGCGACGAGCAATCGCGGTTGCGTCTGCAAAGCGCCCAGCAATTGGCCGAACGCCTCGGTGGCGAAGTGGTTCTTTTGCGCGCTGGTGAAGTGGCGAAAACCCTGATTCAACACGCCGCCGAGCGCCGCGCCAGTCTGTTGCTGGTCGGCCAGTCGCGGCCGCGATTGCGCCGTCGATTGTTCGGCGGCGGCCTGGCGGCGCGGCTGCTGCGTCAGGCTCATGGGCTGGAAATCAACGTCCTCGACAGTGATCACGAACAGCACCCACCGCGCCCGCGCAATCCGCTCACGCTGGTGTGGTTCGACTATGCGCTGGCGCTGGTCGCGACGTTGTTGGCCAGTGCCCTGGCCTGGGCGGTGTCGAGCGTGTTGCCGCTGCCGAACATCTCGCTGGTGTTTCTCGCAGCGGTGTTGCTGGTGGCGGTGCGCAGCAGCCTTGGCCCGGCGCTGGCGTGTGCGGCGCTGTCGTTTCTGACCTACGATTTCCTGTTCATCCCGCCGAATTTCTCGCTCAGCATCCAGCGCGAAGAAGACGTGCTGACGCTGCTGTTTTTCCTGCTGATGGCGGCGCTCACCGGCAACCTCGCGGCACGTCAGCGGCGGCAATTGCAGGCCCTGCGCGATACCCAGGAAGAGACCAGCGAATTGCTCGACCTGTCGCGCAAACTCACCGCCGCGACTGATCGCCAGGCCGTGGTCAGCGCCGCCGCGCAGCACCTCGAAGGCTGGAGCGACCTGCAACTGTGCCTGCTCAACCGCGACGGGCAGGGCGGCTGGAAAGTCGAAACCGGCGGGCCGCTGCAATTCACCGAGGCCGAACGCGCCGCCGCCGATTGGGCCTGGCAACACGATCAACCAGCGGGCAAGGGCACCGGCACCTTGCCGCTTGGGCGTTGGTGGTGGTGGCCGCTGTCGGTCGAGGACGGGCCGCTGGCATTGCTCGGTGTTTGCGCCAGGGAAGGCCAGACCTTGAGCGGTCAGCGCCGACGCTTGCTCACTGCGCTGAGCCAGCCGCTGGCGCAGGCTCTGGCCCGCGCGCAATTGGCCGATGACCTCGAAGCGGCGCGGCTGCATGGCGAAACCGAGCAACTGCGCAGCGCATTGCTGGCCTCGGTGTCCCACGATTTGCGCACGCCACTGACCGCCATGCGCGGCAGCATCGACAGCCTGTTGGCCCTCGGCGAAGCGATCCCGCTGGAGGATCGCCGCGAGTTGCTCGAAGGCACCCGCGATGAAGCCGAACGCCTCGACCGCTACATCCAGAACCTGCTCGACATGACCCGCCTCGGCCACGGCGCCTTGAAGCGGGCGCGGGACTGGGTGTCACCGGCGGATATCGTCGGCAGTGCGCTCAATCGCCTGCGCGCGGTGCTGGCGCCTTTGCAGGTCAGCACCGAGGTGCCGGCCGAGTTGCCACTGCTGTACGTGCACGCGGCGTTGATCGAGCAAGCGCTGGTCAACGTGCTGGAAAACGCCGCGCGCTTTTCGCCGAGCCACGGTCGCTTGCAACTGCGCGCCGGGGCTGATGAGCAGGAGATTTTCTTTTCGGTCAGCGATGAAGGCCCGGGCATCCCCGAAGAGGATCGCGCGAAGATTTTCGACATGTTCTACACCGCCGCGCGCGGTGATCGCGGCGGCCAGGGCACCGGGTTGGGACTGGCGATCTGTCAGGGCATGGTCGGCGCGCACGGTGGGCGCATCGCCGTAGCTGACGGCATCGACGGGCGGGGCACCTGCATCACCTTGCACCTGCCGTTGCAGGCGCAACCCGGGATGGACAATGAAGCCTGAGGCCGACTGCGCTACTCTCTTGCCACTCTTTTGTGTTGATGTGAATTCATGAGCCAGACCGCGACCATTTTGGTCATCGACGACGAACCGCAGATCCGCAAATTCCTGCGCATCAGCCTCGCTTCACAAGGCTATAAAGTGCTCGAAGCGGGTACCGGTGCCGAAGGCCTGGCGCAAGCCGCGCTGAGCAAACCGGACCTGGTGGTGCTCGACCTCGGCCTGCCGGACATGGACGGTCAGCAAGTGCTGCGCGAGTTGCGCGAATGGGCGAGCACGCCAGTGCTGGTGCTGTCGGTGCGCGCCAGTGAAGGGCAGAAGGTCGAAGCGCTGGATGGCGGCGCGAATGACTACGTGACCAAACCCTTCGGCATCCAGGAATTTCTCGCCCGGGTTCGCGCGCTATTGCGCCAGGCCCCGGCGGGCGAGGCGCAGCCGGCGGCGCTGAACGTCGGCCCGTTGACCGTGGATCTGGCCTATCGGCGGGTGCTGCTCGACGGCGCCGAAGTCGCCCTGACCCGCAAGGAATACGCGGTGCTCGCGCAACTGGCGCGGCATCCGGGGCGAGTGATCACCCAGCAGCAATTGCTCAAGGATATCTGGGGACCGACGCACACCGAGGACAGTCATTACCTGCGGATCGTGGTCGGGCATCTGCGGCAGAAACTGGCGGATGACCCGACCCGGCCGCGGTTTATTGTGACGGAGGCGGGAGTTGGGTATCGGTTGTTGAGTGAAGTTGGCTGATCTGACGCCTTCGCGAGCAGGCTCGCTCCCACAGGGGAATGCATTCTAAATGTGGGAGCGAGCCTGCTCGCGAAGAGGCCTTCAATTACTCTGAAAAATCCGGATCAGTTCAACCCTGCTCCCGCTCATACCGATCCAGCGTATCACTGGCAATCTGTCTGCCCAGCGCAATCAATTCCGGCGCCTTGTAGAACTCGAAAAACCGGCACACCCGCTTCGGCACGTTGATCAGGATATCCGGTGGATAGCCGGCGATCTTGTACTGCGCCAGTGAGGTTTGCATCACCTCGAAACTCTGGTTGATCAGATCCAGCAGCGACGCCGGCCCGACGTTATCGATGATGAACGAACCGGTGGCGGATTTCGGCGCGCCTTCGCGTTCCGGGGCGGCGGCCGGTTGCTGGCTTTCCGGTTCGACGCCTTCGAGCCACGGATTGATTTCCGCCGCTTCGGCGCGCAGGGCTTCCTGTTCCAGTTTCAACAACTGCTCGGCCTGTTTGCGCCGGAATGGCAACTTCGAACCCATGGATTTGATCAGACTGTCGAAGCGCGAACGGAACGCGGCGGGCCGCTCGATCACCGGTAATTTGTAATGACGCTGATTGGTGGCGTTGAGGTTGACCGCGATAATCAGATCGCAGTGACTGGACACCACCGGAACGATCGGCAACGGATTGAGAATGCCGCCGTCGACCAGCATGCGGTTGCCCTGCATCACCGGCGTAAACAGACTGGGAATCGCCGCCGAGGCGCGCATGGCCTGATGCAGGCAGCCTTCCTGAAACCAGATTTCCTGCTGATTGGTCAGGTCGGCGGCGACAGCGGTGTAGGGGATGCGCAGGTCTTCGATGTTGATCTCGCCGACGATCTTGCGAATCTGCCCGAAGACCTTTTCACCGCGAATCGCGCCGAGGCGGAAACTGACGTCGACCAGACGCAGCACGTCGAGGTAATCGAGGCTTTCGATCCAGCGCCGGTAGTCATCCAGTTTGCCGGCGGCATAGATCCCGCCGACCACCGCGCCCATCGAACAACCGGCAATGCAGGCGATGTCGTAGCCGCGTCTTTCAATCTCTTCGATAACGCCGATATGGGCATAGCCCCGGGCACCACCGGAGCCCAGCACCAGTGCGACACGCTTTTTCATCAAACTTCCTCCGGACAAGCCTGCACAATGCACGCATCGGCCAAGCGGCTCAATCGCCAAGGTCGTTGCGCGAGGCAGTGACGTCGTTTTTCGCTCGCGCCGCACGCTTGCGCGCTATGCTCTGCGCCACACGGTTTGGCCGGCGGGCGAGGCACTTTTTCGCCGCTCGACCGTCTTACCTGCACGACTGTTGACCTACCTTGAGGTGTGAGTGATGAAAGCCTGGATCTGTGTACCGTTGATGGCCCTGGTTCTGGCCGGTTGCGCCGGCAAAACCGCGTACCGCGACAGCTGCGGCAGCCAACTCGATACGGCCTGGCACGAACTGGACCTGGCCAAGGCTGAAGGCTTCGCCGGCACCGTCAGCTATTCCAAAGCGCTGTCGCTGCTGACCGCCGCCAAGACCCAGCAACAATTCGAAGGCTTCGAAGGCTGCAGCAAGAAAGCCGAAAAAGCCCGCTTCTACATTCGCGAATCCCGCGCGGGACGTTAAAAAAGCAGCTGCAAGCTGCAAGCGGCAAGCGGCAAGCGGCAAGCTTAAAGCGACCGCGTTCAGCTTGAAGCTTGTAGCTTGCAACTTGAAGCTGTCCTACGGAGTAGACCCCCATGATCGATCGTTTGGTGGCTCATGTGTTGAGCCTGGATGTGCGGCTGCTGGCGTGTCAGGCAAGGTTGAATGCGCGCACCGATCCCGAGGCGTTGCATGATTTGCGCACCACGGTGCGGCGCTTGCGCAGTCTGTTGCGGCCGTTGCGCGGGTTGCCGGGTGTCGAGCAACTGGAGGCGGCGGCTTCGGCGGTGGGCGATCTGACCACACCGTGGCGTGATCGCGAAGTGCTCGCGGCGTATCTGCTCGAGCATGATCAGCCCGAGGCTGCGCAGCGGCGTCTGGCGCAAATGGCCGAAGCGTATCCGGCGCTGGCGGCGAGTGCGGAATTGGCTTCGTTGCTGATGATTCTTGACGCCTTTCCACGGTTCTTGCGCGCGTCCGAGCGTCAGGGGCTGCTCAAGGATCTGGATAAGCGCATTGAAAAACGTCTGGGCAAACAATGGCAGAAGCTCGACGCGGCGCTGCACGATCCCGCCCACGACCGTCATCGTCTGCGCCTGCTGATCAAACGCGTGCGCTACGGCATCGAAGCTTATCCGCAAGTGGATCGCTTGCCGAAACCGGCTTACAAACAACTGAAATCCGCGCAAGGCGCATTGGGCGATTGGCACGATTGCTGGCAATGGCTGGCCCGCGCAGAGCAGGAGGCCGATCTGCAACCGTGCGTGGCAACGTGGCAGGCGGGGTTGATCAAGGCAGAGCTGAAGGCCGATCAAGTGCTGGAAAAGCTCAGCGCCACTTGTTTCAAACGTTCCTGAGGATGACCCCGTTTCCTTGTGGGAGCGAGCCTGCTCGCGATAGCGATTCATCAGTCGACACTTCGCTGCCAGATAGACCGCTATCGCGAGCAGGCTCACTCCTACAGGAGAGTTCGGTGTGACGGATAAAGGTGCAAGGCCTATCTGTCAGCCCATTTGACCGGAATAGACGCTGCGCCGCCGCCCCGGGCTGGTTAAGATCCCCGCATTCCTTTTTCGCTTTCCGAGGTTGCCATGCGCTTTTGCGATCTGCTCGATGCTGTCCGCCAACAACCTGAAGTGACCATCCCCGCCGAATGGGGGCAGGGCCGAGCCAGTTTTGGCGGGCTGGTGGCCGCGCTGCAATTTGAAGTCATGCGCGCCAGGGTGCCGTCGGAACGTCCGGTGCGTTCGCTGGCGATCACCTTTGTCGGCCCGGTCGAGCCGGACGTGCCGGTGAGTTTCGAAGTCGACGTGCTGCGCGAAGGCAAAGCGGTCAGCCAGGTGTTGGGCCGCGCCATGCAAAACGGCCAGGTGGTGACGATCATTCAGGGCAGCTTCGGTGCCTCGCGGCCCTCGGAAGTCGCCGTCGAAGCCTACCCGGCGCCAACCATGAAACACTGGGACGAATGTCAGGAGCTGCCGTATATCAAAGGTGTCACCCCGGAATTCATGCGCCATCTGGCCATGCGCTGGAGCGTCGGTGGCATTCCGTTCTCCGGCACGCCATCGCGCTTGATGGGCGGTTGGGTGCGCTTGCGTGGGGATGTCAAAGAGGAGCCGGTCAACGAGGCGCATCTGTTGGCGCTGGTGGATGCCTGGCCACCGGCGCTGTTGCCGTATCTGAAGAAGCCTGCACCGGGCAGCACGCTGACCTGGACCATTGAGTTCGTGCAGCCGTTACACGACTTCAGTACGCTGGACTGGTGCCAATACCTGGCCGATATCGAATACGCCGCCGACGGCTACGGCCATGTCGCCGCCAAGCTGTGGAGCGCGAAGGGAGAGTTGATTGCCATGAGTCGCCAGACCGTGACGATCTTTGCCTGACTCAATGCCGACGGTGGCGCTCACGCCAGGCGCGCCACCAGCCACCGCTGAGAAAGAACCGCGGAAAGGTCAGAAATTGCTCGACCAGCAAACGTGAGACGGCATCCTGGCGATCACTGAACGGCTCGGAGGCTTGCGCCTCCAGGCTGTGACCGTGACGCTGCAGACCCAGCGCCGCGACGATACCGATCACGCCGATGGCGACGCTGGCCAGGCTCAGGCTGAACACCCCCGACACGATCAGCAGAAACGCCACGATGAACAGCGGCACGGCAATCAGGTGCAGGACCAGATTGGTCGGATGCTGATGATTGCCCGGGTAGGCGCGCCATTGCCACGCGGGAAGATTGGGGTGACGTTTGCCCATGTTTACTACTCCTCGATCCATGTTGAACTTCATGGTTGAAGAATAGGCCCGGGCGCGGAGGGCGGCGAATCAAGGTTGGCTATTGAGTTGATAGCGGCAATGGCCGTTTTTGATGGTGCCCGATCTGGCCCCATCGCGAGCAGGCTCACTCCTACATTTGAAATGCGTTCCCCTGTAGGAGTGAGCCTGCTCGCGATAGGGCCATCAGAGTTTCAACTGACCTATCGCCTTGTTAAGCGCCCCGGCCAACGTCGCCAACTCATCACTGGTCGTCGCCGAATCCACGGTCTGCTGCACGGTGTTCTCGGTCACATCACGAATACTCACCACCGCCCGGTTCATCTCCTCGGCAACCTGACTCTGTTGCTCCGCCGCCACGGCGATCTGCGTGTTGCTCTCGCGCATCTGCGCCACCGCGCCGGTGATCTCTGCCAAGGCTGCGCCGGCCTCCTGCGCCTGCTGCACACAATCGTCAGCCTTGTACGAGCTCTCCTGCATGAAATCCACCGCATCGCGGGTGCCGGCCTGCAACGCCGCGATCATCCCGGTGATCTCGTCGGTGGAGGCCTGCACGCGCTTGGCAAGGTTACGCACTTCATCGGCGACCACGGCAAAGCCGCGACCCATTTCCCCGGCACGGGCAGCTTCGATCGCCGCGTTGAGCGCCAGCAGATTGGTCTGTTCGGCGATGCTGTGAATCACGCTGACCACGCCGCTGATCTTCTGACTGTCTTCGGCCAGGCGTTGAATCATTTGCGCCGTCTGCTGCACGCCACTGGATAGCCCGGCAATCGACTGCTGCACCCGGGCGACCACTTGCTGGCCGCTGCCGGCGAGGCCGTCGGCGGTTTTCGACAGATCGCGAGTGGCGCCGGCGTGTTGCGCGATGTGATAAACGGTGGCGGTCATTTCGTTGATCGCGGTGGCGGCCTGATCGGTTTCGCTCTGCTGCCCGAGCATGCCGTGCCGCACATCGTTCATGCTCGCCGCCAACCGCGCGGCACCGACATCCAGTTGCCGTGCGGTGTTGGCCACTGTCGTCACGACGCGTTGATATCCGGCCTGCATGGCGTTGAAGGCATTGGCCATCTGCCCGACTTCATCCCTGCCCACCAGCGGCACCCGAGCTGAAAGGTCGCCGGTTTTTTCAACGTGCAGCATCACGTCTTTCAACGTGTTGAGCTGGCTGAGCAGAAAGCGGATCAACAGTTGCGAAGCGCCGAGCATTGCCAGCATCAGGACGAAGACCGCCAGCGCGTAGTTGGCGAAGCGCTCGCTGAACACTTGGCTCAGGCTCGGGCCATAGGCGATGACTGCCACTTGTTCGCCGTCGGCACGGCTGAACACCTCGGCGCCGATCAACGGATTTTCGCCAAACAGCGGCAGATGATTGATGGCGTTCCAACCGACGCTGCCGCTGATTTCCAGCAGCGGTTGATCATTGAGACGCGGCGCTTCACCGCGCTTGAAGGTCAGCACCTGAGCGGATCTGGGCAGCGCCTGCCCGGGCGGCCAGGCCTTGAGCAATTGCGCCTGCGCCTGCGCGGATGCCTGAGCGGCGTCGCTACGGGCCTGCTGTTCGAGATGTACGGCGTACAGCACCAGCAGCAGCGTTGTGACAAAGGCGACCGCATTGACCGCCCAGAATTTGTATTTCAGCGAGATGTTGCTAAGCCAGGCACCCATGGAGGTCTTCTCTGATAGCGGAAACAGTTTTGGCAAGGTGCCATTATTGTGCCGCTATGCAGATAAGGGAGTTTTGATATGAATCAACAGATGCCGCTGGCCTGCTTTTCTGTAGGAGTGAGCCTGCTCGCGATAGCGGTGTGTCAGTCAATGATGTAACCGACTGACCCACCGCTATCGCGAGCAGGCTCACTCCTACAATGGGATTTGGGTGTGTCAGGAAGTGATCGGTAAACCGAAGAACGCCCGGGCACACGCGGTGGTGTGCGCGGCCATTGCTTCTTCGGTCTCGCCGCGATGCAACGCCACCTCGCGCAACACCTCGGTCAGATAGGCCGGCTCATTGCGCCCGTTTTTCGGCTTCGGCCGCAGCGTGCGAGGCAGCAGATACGGCGCATCGCTTTCAAGCATCAGCCGTCCCGGCTTGATCTCCTTCACCAGCGGATGCAGGTGCGTGCCGCGGCGCTCGTCGCAGATCCAACCGGTAATGCCGATGTGCAGATCCAGATCGAGGTAGCTGAACAGGGCTTTCTGTTCGCCAGTGAAGCAATGCACCACTGCCGCCGGCAGTTGATCGCGGAAGTCCTTGAGGATTTCCAGCAGGCGCTGGCTGGCATCACGCTCATGCAGGAACACCGGCAGTTGCAGCTCGGCGGCCAGCGCCAGATGTTCTTCGAGGGCCTTTTCCTGCTGCGCACGCGGGGAGAAGTCGCGGTTGAAATCCAGACCGCATTCACCTACCGCGACGACATTGGATTCGTTCAACAGGCTGCGCAAACGACGCGCGCTGTCAGCATTCCAGTCGCTGGCCGAATGTGGGTGAACACCGGCAGTGGCGAACAGTCGTTGGCCGCTTTCGTCCAGTTGCTGGCACAGCTCCAGCGCCTGCTCACTGCCCTCGACGCTGGTGCCGGTGAGCACCAGTTGGCAGACCCCGGCGGCGTAGGCGCGGTCGAGCACCGTCTGGTGTTTGTCGGCGAAACTGGGGTTGGTCAGGTTGACGCCGATATCGATGAGTTGCATGGTGCTACCTCGGGCCGAAGGCCGGAAAGCATATCAGAGCTGTAGATTTATAAGAAAAGGCAAGAACTACAACGACTTATGGCTGTCTGTTGAGGCCGCGGGGGACTCCGGGGTGGCGGCAATGCCATCACTGTGCCAGTCTCTCGCACTTTACCAGCGCACAAAGCGCTCTGTTTTCGTCGGTGATCTCGCCGCTTTCATGGTGAAGTCGCCCCGTATTCTTTTCGGAGAGTGGATGCATCGTCCCTCGGTTCTGCTGCTGTTGTGCGCTGCGTTGCTGCTGCCGATGACGGCGGTCGCGCGCCTGCCCGGGCCGCTGCAAGCCGTGCCGGCGAGCAAGGTTCGCGACCTCTCGGACATTCGCAGCAGCCGCGTGTTGCGCGTGCTGGTCAATCAGAGCCGCAACAGCTCCGGCGAAGTCCAGGGCCAGGCCATTGGTGTCGAATACCACCGCCTGCGCGCCTTCGAGCAATACCTCAACGGCCATGCCCGTGACGGCCAGCAAGTCACCCTCAAAATCATTCCCAAAGCCAAGGATCAATTGCTCGGCGCCTTGCAGCGTGGCGAAGGTGACATGGTCGCGCCGGGCGAGTTGCTCGATCTGCCTTCGGGCTATGCGGTCGCCAGCAGTGAGCCGATCGCCAGCAACGTGCCGCTGGTGCTGGTCGGCATCAAGGGCCAGCGCCGCTACACCAGGGTCGAGCAACTCTCTGGCAAAACCCTGGCCCTGCCCACTGGCAGTGCGGCGGGGGAGGTGGTCAGCCAGCTCAACCAGAAACTGGCGCTGCACAAACTGGCACCGATCAATATCGAATGGGTCGATCCAACGCTGGCCGTGGAGGATGTGCTGGAAATGGTCCAGGGCGGGATTTTCCACCTGACCATCGTCGAGCAGCCGATTGCCGAGCGCTGGGGCAAGATCCTGCCGAAGCTGCGCCTCGACCGGCAACTGAGCCTCGGCGAGCCGGGCGAGGAACATTGGTTCGTGCGCCGCGACGCGTCGATGTTGCGCGCGAGCATCGATCGCTTTCTCACCGGTTACAAGAAACCCTCTGACGAAGACGCCGCATTTCTGCGCATCTATCGGCGCTTGTACCAGGTGCACAATCCGCTGGCCAAGGGGGATCGCCAGCGTCTGGAAAAACTCCGCCCGACCCTGCAAAAGCACGCCGACGCGCAGAATATGGACTGGCTCAATCTTGCGGCGCTGGCGTTCAAGGAATCGCGTCTGCAGCCCAACGCCCGCAGCGGCAGCGGCCCGACCGGGCTGATGCAGATCACTCCGTCCGCCGCGCAACGGGTCGGGGTGAGCAATATCCACAATCTCGATGCGAATGTGCAGGCCGGCGCCAAGTATCTGGCGATGATCCGCCGCAAATTTTTCAGCAGCCCCAAACTCAACGAGCGTGAGCGCATGGCATTCACCCTCGCTGCGTACAACATCGGCCCTGAGCGCGTGCAGGGCATGCGTGCCGAAGCGCGCCGCCGTGGCCTGAATCCCAACCAGTGGTTTTTCCAGGTCGAGCGTATCGCCATGGAGCAGGTGGGAATGGGCGCCGTCAGCTATGTTAATAGCGTGAACAAGTACTACTTGGCATTCGACCGGGAGCGAGAGTCGCTCGAGCCCCGCCAGCAGAAAGTGGTTACACGGAAATAATCTAATAATTCGATTGTTATGGCGAAATATTTGCGCTTTTAACATGAAATAAACTGATTAATATAGCGACCAACCCAAACACACAAACACTTCTGCACAACAAGGAATGCACCATGAGCTCTCTGATCAACAAGGTTCTGTTCACCCGCGCCGGTTACGGCCTGACTGTCCTGCGCATTGCTGTTGGCGTGATCTTCGCCGCCCACGGTTCGCAGAAACTCTTTGGTCTGTTCGGTGGCTACGGCTTGGCCGGCACCGCGCAATGGATGGAAAGCATCGGCCTGACCCCGGGCTACCTGATGGCCTCGCTGGCCGGTGGTACCGAGTTCTTCGCCGGTCTGGCCCTGATCATCGGCCTGCTGGCCCGCCCGGCGGCACTCGGTCTGGCGTTCCTCTCGCTGGTGGCAATCTTCTCGGTGCACATCGGCAACGGTCTGTTCATGGCCAACAACGGTTATGAGTTCGCCCTGGCTCTGCTGGCCGGTAGCATCGCGGTACTGATCGAAGGTGCCGGCAAGCTCTCGGCGGATCGCGCCATCGCCGGTTGAAGGCTCTGGCTCAAGGCAAAGGCCCGCATTGCGCGGGCCTTTTTTTGTTGCGGGCGATTCTTGACACTGGTCGGTCACGTTCTCTAGGATGTTGCTCATGCGCCGATTTAAACAGCTACTTGCGGGGCGCCAGGTGACTTGTACAGTTACCGTCAGAAGCCGGAACAGGGCTTCGAAATACCGCTAAAGCGCTGGTTCGGTGTTGCCTCTCACCTGCCATGCAGACTTTTGAGGCAGAGACACGACAGATGAACGCACTACGCCCTCCAGCACGTCCCGCGCCGATCACGGCCCATGTCACCCAGCGCAACCCGAAAATTCTTCTTGGCGGCAAACACCAGCCGACGCTGTTGCGTTATCTCGATGGCTGGCCACGTCGCAGCGGCGGTCCTGCCGCGTTCCTGATCCAGTTTGTCGATGACGGCGAGTCGCTGGCGCGTTTCGCCACTGACAGCTTTGATCTGGCGGTGATTCAGGCGCCGAGCGCAGAAGAGGCGCCGGAAATGATCAAGCAACTGACCCGCGTTGCGCGGCAGGGCTTGATCACCCGGCGCTGATTGTTCTTACGGGTATTCAATCGCCACGATGTAAACGAACTGCTCGCCGGTCGGCGTCTGCACCCGCACTTCGGCGTCGAGTGCCTTGCCGATGAGAGCGCGGGCCAGCGGTGAGTCGATGCTGATCAAACCGAGTTTGAGGTCCAGTTCATCGGGGCCGACGATGCGGTAGCGCGACTGCTTGCCGTCTTCGTCTTCGATAGTGACCCAGGCACCGAAATAGACCTTGTTCGGGTCACTGGGTTTTTCGCTGACTACCTTGAGCGCTTCCAGACGCTTGGTGAGAAAACGCACGCGACTGTCAATTTCGCGCAGCATTTTTTTGCCGTAGGTGTACTCGGCGTTTTCCGAACGATCACCCTGCGCCGCCGCTTCACTCACCGCCTGGGTGACCTGCGGGCGACGCACATGCCACAACTCATGGAATTCGGCGCGCATCCGCGCTTCACCTTCGGGGGTGATCAGCGCGGTGCCGGCGGTGCGGGGAGGGCGATAACGGCTCATGGCAACTTCTTGTGATTAAGACCGCCTGAGTCTATCAACCCTCGCGCAACACTGTCAGTGGGCTGGCGTTCAGTGCGCGACGCGTGCCGAACACCCCGGCTCCCCCTATCAATGCGGCGCCAATCAACGGCAGCACCAGCAGCCAGGGATGCGGATGCCATGGCAGGTCGAAGGCGAAGCGGTACAGCACCAGGCTGACCACCTCCGAACCGATCGCCGCGAGCAAGCCGCTGACCGCGCCCAGCAAACCGAACTCGATACGTCGCGCCTTGATCAGCAACTGTCGCTCGGCACCCAGCGCACGCAACAGCGCACCTTGGCGGATGCGTTCATCCAGCGTCGCCTGCAGGCCGGAGAACAGCACCGCCATCCCCGCAGCAAGAACAAACAACAACACATATTCCACCGCCAGGGTGACCTGGGCGAGGATGCTGCGCAGCTGTTCGAGCAAGGCTTCGACCTGCAGGATGGTCACCGCCGGGAATGTCCGCGACAGCTCGACGATCTGCTGATCGTGCCCCGGCGCCAGATAGAAACTGGTCAGGTAGGTCGCCGGGAGATCCTTCAAGGTGCCCGGCTGGAAGATCATGAAGAAGTTCGGCTGGAAGTTGTCCCAGTTGATCTCGCGCAGGCTGGTGACCTTCGCTTCGCGATTGACCCCGCCGACACTGAACACCATGTGATCGCCGAGTTTGAGTTTCAGGCTCTCGGCCACTTTGCCTTCCACCGAAACGCCCGGCACATCGTCTGACGGCTGGCCACTCCACCATGAGCCAGCGGTGAGCTTGTTGCCGGCCGGCAGATCCGCCGCCCAGGTCAGGCTCAGATCACGCTGAATGGCGCGGTCACCCGCCGAATCCTTGCTGACGATATGCTGCACCGCCTCGCCATTGATGCTGATCAGCCGCCCCGGCACCACTGGATACAGCGGCGCCGCTTGCGCGGACACCTTGATCAGGTGATCGGCGAAGGCCTGCTTGTCAGCCGGGAGGATGTTCAGCGCGAAGTAGTTCGGCGCATTTTTTGGTAGCTGGTTCTGCCAGGTGTCCAGCAACTCACCGCGCAGCAGCGCGATCAGTGCCATCGACAACAGGATCAGGCCGAAGGCCAGGGATTGTCCGGCCGCGGCCAACGGATGCCGCAACAACTGGCCAAGACCCAGGCGCCACGGCAACGAGGCGCGGGCGAGCATGCGGCGCAGGCTTTGCAGCAACAACAGCAGCAGGCCGCCGAGCACCAGCGCGGCGACCACGCCACCGCCGAGCAGGGCGAAAGTCAGCAGCAGGTCGAGGCTCAGACGCCACATGATCAGGCCCAGCGCACCCAGCGCCGCGCCATAGACCATCCACGTACTCGACGGGATCGGCAGCATGTCGCGACGCAATACCCGCAGCGGTGGCACGCGACCGAGGGCGGCCAGCGGCGGCAGGGCGAAACCGGCCAATGCCACCAGCCCGGTGCCGATCCCGGCAATGGCTGGAAACAGGCCGCCCGGCGGCACATCGCTCGGCAGCAAATCATGCAGCAGTGCGAACAGGCCCAGTTGCGCCAGCCAGCCGAGCACGGCGCCACTGATCGCCGCAATCAGACCCAGCACGGTGAGCTGCAGACTGAACAGCACCATGGTTTCCCGCCGCGATAATCCGAGGCAGCGCAGCAAGGCACTGGCGTCAAACCGTCGGCTGGCGAAACGGTTGGCCGACAACGCCACCGCCACCCCGGCCAGCAACACCGCGACCAGACTGGCCATGTTCAGATAGCGCTCGGCTTTGCCCAGCGCACCGCCAATCTGCCGGTTACCATCACGGGCATCCTGGATTCGCTGGTTTGCAGCCAGGCCCGGTTTGATCAGTTCGCGATAGGTTTCCAGCGCCTGCGGTTCGCCGCGCCACAGTTCGCGGTAGCTCACCCGGCTGCCCGGTTGCACCACGCCGGTGGCGGCGAGGTCATCGAGGTTGATCAGCACCCGGGGCGTCAGGCTGTAGAAGTTGCCGGCGCGATCCGGCTCGTAGGTCAGCACGCGCGTCAGCTTCAAAGTCTTCATGCCGACATCGATGCTGTCGCCGATCTTCAGATCCAGCGCGGTCAACAGGCGCGCCTCGACCCAGGCTTCACCGGGTTGCGGTTCGCCGCCGACTTCTTCCTGGGCAAATGGCGCGGGCGCGCTTTTCAGCTCGCCACGCAGTGGATAGGCTCGGTCGACAGCTTTGATGCTCGACAGCTGAATGCCGTTGTCGGTGGCAATGACGCTGGAGAACTCCACCACTTGCGCATGATTCAGGCGCAGTTCGGTGCCGCTGCGGATTTGCTCCTCGCGGGCCGGCGAGCTGCCTTCCAGAACCAGGTCGGCACCGAGAAACTCGGTGGCACGCAGCATCATCGCGCCATTGAGGCGAGCGCCGAAATAGCCAATCGCGGTGCTCGCCGCGACGGCTACCACCAGCGCAAAGAACAACACGCGCAACTCACCAGCGCGGGCATCGCGCATGAGCTGGCGCAGGGCGAGGCTGAACAGACGCAACAGCGGCAGACGTGCCATCAAGGCTCCAGAGGGGCGACCAGCAGCCCGGCTTCAAGACGGATCAGGCGCCGGCAGCGATGGGCCAGGCGTTCGTCGTGGGTCACCAGCACCAGAGTGGTGCCGCGTTCCTTGTTCAACTCGAACAGCAAGTCGCTGATGCGCTCGCCGGTGTGGCTGTCGAGATTGCCGGTGGGTTCGTCGGCGAACAGCACGTCCGGTTCGGCGGCGAAGGCGCGGGCGATGGCCACACGTTGCTGTTCGCCACCGGAGAGCTGGCGCGGCGAGTGGGTCAGGCGCTGGCCGAGGCCGACGCGCTGAAGCAGTTGCGTGGCGCGCTCGCGGGCATCCTTGCGGCCATCGAGCTCGAGCGGCAGCATGACGTTTTCCAGCGCATTGAGGCTGTCGAGCAACTGGAACGACTGGAAGACAAAACCGACGTGCTCGGCGCGGATTCGCGCGCGCTGGTCTTCGTCGAGATTGCTCAGGCCCTGGCCGGCGAGGGTGACTTCGCCGCTGCTGGGCAGGTCGAGGCCGGCGAGCAGGCCGAGGAGGGTGGATTTGCCGGAACCGGACGCGCCGACGATGGCCAGGCTGTCGCCCTTGTTCAGTTCCAGGCTGAGTTCGTGCAGGATAGTCAGTTCACCTTCCGCGCTAGGGACCACTTTGCTGAGGTTCTTCGCGGTGAGAATGCTTGCGCCCATGGAGAATCCGATGCGTGTATGGTTTTTGAGTGCTGGCCTGGCCTTGATGTGCATGGCCCAGAACGCAGCGGCGGGTACTGTCCTGATCGTTGGCGATAGTATCAGCGCCGGTTTCGGCCTGGATACCCGTCTGGGGTGGGTGTCGCTGCTCGAGCAGCGGCTCAAACAGGAGGGTTTTGACGATAAAGTGGTCAACGCTTCGATCAGCGGTGACACCAGTGCCGGAGGCCAGGCGCGGCTGCCGGCGCTGCTTGCAGAGCATAAGCCTGCGCTGGTGATCCTCGAACTGGGTGGCAACGACGGCCTGCGCGGGATGCCGCCAACGCAATTGCAACAAAATCTTGCCTCGATGATCGACAGCTCGCGCCAGAGCGGCGCCAAAGTGCTGTTGCTCGGCATGCAACTGCCACCCAACTATGGCAAGCGTTACACCGATTCGTTCGCCGAGGTTTACGGCAAGCTCGCTGACGAGAAAAAGGTCCCGCTGGTGCCGTTTTTTCTGGAAGGCGTCGGCGGTGATCCGGACCTGATGCAGGCCGACGGTCTGCACCCGGCCGCCGGGGCTCAGGGCAAGTTGCTGGAAAATGTCTGGCCGACGCTAAAACCGCTGTTATGAGGCTTTTCTACTGGCAGGCTTTCGGCTAATGTGGCGCCCCCCTAATTTGGAGCCCCCGATGCCGCGTCCTGCCTGGTCCCTGTTTGCCTACCAACTGATCGAGCCTGACGAGCAGTTGGACCTGTTCGCCTGCCAGGAAGTGCGGGTGCATCTGGTGACGCGTCAGCTGGAGCTCGGTGGCTCGGCTGACCGCACGCTCTGCGGCAGTCTGTTGCCGGCGCAACCGCGCTGGTCGAATGTTGATCGGCGGGTATTTCAGGATCAGCGCCTGTGCTCGCTATGCCGGGCGATTCTCGAATCGCAGAAGCGCGGCACCTCGCCGATCTGGCCCGAGCTGCGTTTCGAGCTCTGAGCGCCCAAAATCAAAAATGTGGGAGCGAGCCTGCTCGCGAAGGGTTTTTTTCAATCGACATTTATGGTCGCTGAGACACTGCTTTCGCGAGCAGGCTCGCTCCCACTATGTAAGCACTCTGTCGCCTGTAATTGCGTGACCTCCCGAATCCCCAAGCCGCGGTGTACAATCGCGCCCTTATACCCTTGATGATCATGCGAAGGATTTTCCGGATGTTGCCGCGCTTTCCTGCCGTCACCCGCTGCCTGTCACTTGCCGCCCTGTGTGTGGCCGGTCCCGTTGCTGCATTGGAGCTTCCCCTGCCACCACCCGGCGAGGACATCGTCGGCCAGGTGCAGGTGATCAAAGCCAAGTACGAAGACACCTTCGCCGACCTGGGCACCACTTACGATCTGGGCTATTCGGAAATGGTTGCGGCCAACCCGGGCATCGATGCCTGGCTGCCGGGCGCCGGCACCGAGATCGTCCTGCCGACCCGGTTCATCCTGCCGCCGGGGCCGCGGGAAGGCATCGTCATCAACCTCGCCGAATACCGCCTCTATTACTACCCGAAAGGCCGCGACGTGGTGTACACCTTCCCGCTGGGCATCGGCCGTGAAGGCTGGGGCTCGCCGATCGCGCATACCTCGATCATCGCCAAGACGCCGAACCCGACGTGGACTCCTCCGGCCTCGATCAAGGCTGAGCACGCCGCAGACGGTGATCCGCTGCCCAACGTGGTACCAGCCGGACCTGACAATCCGCTGGGCCCGTTCAAGTTCACTCTCGGCACGCCGGGTTACCTGATCCACGGTTCGAACAAGAAGTTCGGCATCGGCATGCGCACCAGTCACGGTTGCTTCCGCATGTTCAACAACAACGTGCTGGAGATGGCCGGCATGGTCCCGGTCGGCACCTCGGTGCGCATCATCAACGACCCGTACAAGTTCGGACGCAGCGGCGGCAAGGTCTATCTGGAAGCGCACACGCCGCTCGACGACAACGGCAACCCGTCTGTAGTCGACAAGCACACGGCGGTGATCAACGCGATGCTCAAGCGTGAAGACATCACCAGTAACCTGCGCATGAACTGGGACGTGGTGCGTGATGTGGTCGCGGCCGAAGATGGCCTGCCGGTCGAGATCGCCGTGCCGAACGCTTCGGCGCCGATGGTGAGCAGTGCACCGATCGATCTGCAGCAATAAGCGTTGATCGAAACCCGCCGATGCGAGAGCGTCGGCGGGTTTTTTAGTGCCCGGAGGAAAGTACCGGGCACAAAAAAAGCCGACCCGGAAACCGGATCGGCTCGATAACAATCCCGAGGGATTATTACTTGCGGCTAGCTTTTTCCAGCATGCGCAGAGCACGCTCGTTAGCTTCGTCAGCAGTCTGTTGTGCTTTTTGAGCAGCAGCCAGAGCTTCATCAGCTTTACGGTAAGCTTCGTCTGCACGAGCCTGGGAGCGAGCAGCTGCGTCTTCAGTAGCGGTCAGACGTGCTTCGGTTTCTTTCGATGCGCTGCTGCAACCGGTAGCCAGAACTGCGGCCAGAGCCAGAGCAGAGAATTTCAGAACGTTGTTCATCGTGTTCCCCTTCAAGGACTTTCAAATTAAGTGGCTGTCTCCTCACGATTGAGGAAATAGCCGGCGTACATACTACCCATTACTTGTAGTAAGTAAACTGACGTAGCGCAAGAAGCAAAAAAAATTGTAGGCGTTGATTCTTTTTCGAGCAACTTTTAACTGCGCTGTATAAAAAATATCCAGCTGCAAGCCCCGGTGTGAGCGACTCAAACGGAAAAAGTTCCCACCCTCGCATGCTCTTTTTGCGAGTTTGGCGAGAGTCTTTCTAAATGAATTCGTCCACACTTTTGTTCTGCTTCTGCGAACCGCTTCGCGTATCTTTGTTGATGTTCAGGTGACTTTAAAAAAGGTCGCACGTCTTAAGTCTCAACATTCCGGCAATGTTCAGGCAAACGGCACGCGAAGAACGTCTTGCGGCCATCCTGCGAGCATCGAAGCCTTTGCCCACCGACTGTGCGATGACGAGCGTACCTTGAGCATTTTTGCCAATGGTGCCTACTATTCAACAGGTGTCAGGTTGCGCGAGATCGGTGTGGCTCTTCTCGGTGTCCATCAGGCACGGGGTGGCGTAGATGTTCCTTCGCCGGGAAAACATCGGTAAGGTAGGGGTCACAATTCAAGACCCGCGAGGAGTAGTGATGAGCGAGGCGTTGTCCATCCACCATGACCAGGCTGGTCATCAATTCGAGACCACCGTGGACGGTCATCGTGCTTACCTGACCTACATGGATCTGGGCAAGCAGACCCTGGATATCTATCGCACCTTCGTGCCCAATGCCCTGCGCGGTCGTGGCATCGCCGCAGCGCTGACTGAACGCGCGCTGCAATACGCCGAAGAAATGGGCTACACGGTGATCCCGTCCTGCTCCTACGTCGAGCGCTACATGGAACGTCATCAGCGCCGCGCCGCAAAAATCTGAATCGCACACGCAAAAACGCCGGGCATTGCCCGGCGTTTTTTTATGTCCGCGAAACCATGCTTACGTGCGCTGGCGTTTCGGCAATACGTCCTTGAGCTTGGCGTGCATGCTGCGCAAGGTGTTTTCAGTGGCGGACCAATCGATGCAGGCATCGGTGATCGACACGCCGTATTGCAGGTCGGCGAGGTCTTTCGGGATCGCCTGGCAGCCCCAATTCAGGTGGCTTTCAACCATCAGGCCGATGATCGACTGGTTGCCTTCGAGGATCTGGTTTGCGACGTTTTCCATCACCAGCGGTTGCAGGGCCGGGTCCTTGTTGGAGTTGGCGTGGCTGCAATCGACCATGATGTTCGGCTTGATCTTCGCCTTGTTCAGCGCCTGCTCGCACAGGGCCACGCTAACTGAATCATAGTTCGGCTTGCCGTTACCGCCGCGCAGCACCACGTGACCGTAGGCGTTGCCTTTGGTGGTGACGATCGACACTCCCCCTTCCTGGTTGATGCCGAGGAAACGATGCGGGCTGGACACCGACTGCAAGGCGTTGATCGCCACGGTCAGGCCGCCATCGGTGCCGTTCTTGAAGCCGACCGCCGAGGACAGGCCGGAAGCCATCTCGCGGTGAGTCTGCGATTCGGTGGTACGCGCGCCGATGGCCGACCAGCTGATCAGATCCTGCAGATATTGCGGGGAGATCGGGTCGAGGGCTTCGGTCGCGGTCGGCAGGCCTTTTTCGGCCAGGTCCAGCAGCAACTGACGACCGATGTGCAGGCCATCCTGGATCTTGAACGAGTCATCCAGGTACGGATCGTTGATCAGACCTTTCCAGCCGACGGTGGTACGCGGCTTCTCGAAATACACGCGCATGACCAGGTACAGGGTGTCGGAGACTTCCTCGGCCAGCACCTTGAGGCGATCGGCGTATTCGTGGGCAGCCTTGATGTCATGAATCGAGCACGGGCCGATCACGACGAACAGACGGTGGTCGGTGCCATCGAGAATGTTGCGAATGACTTCGCGGCCCTTGGTGACGGTGCGCAGGGCGGCGTCGCTCAGGGGGATATCACGCTTGAGCTGATCGGGAGTGATCAGGGTCTCGTTAGAGGCGACGTTTAGGTCGTTGATCGGTAAATCAGCCATCGTTTACTCGTCAGGTCACGGGTGCCGGCCGCCAGCGATCCCCGCGCGGCGGAGCACAGCAGATTTAGCGCGTCGGGGAGCCGAACCTTAGCGCGTCAGACGCGGCTCGACAATGGGCAAACCGTGCTTTAGTCCAGCGCTGGCTGCGCAAAAGCC
This sequence comes from Pseudomonas sp. RIT-PI-o, assembly GCF_001297215.1. NCBI lineage: Bacteria > Pseudomonadati > Pseudomonadota > Gammaproteobacteria > Pseudomonadales > Pseudomonadaceae > Pseudomonas > Pseudomonas sp. RIT-PI-o. The sequence goes on from NZ_LHPA01000005.1 coordinate 206,625, forward strand.
TTGCGCAGGTTGTCGTGGGAGAACTCTTCGGCATGCTCCTCGACCCATTGCAGGGCCAGCGCCTGAATATCCTGCAGGTCATCGTGGCTGTCCTGCATGCGCGAATAGCGTTCGATCTGACACACCTGCTCACCCATTCGCGCGCTGAACAGAGTCTGTTCGTCAGTGAAGGCGATGCCCACCAGATAGCCTTTTTTGCGGCGCAGACACCAGGCCACATAGCCCGGACAACAGAAGTCGGCATTCAGCGTCGGCATGCGCACTTGCAACGCGGTGCCGTGGCGCCAGGCGCGGTGGTAATTGCAAGCGATGCCGCCGAGGCTGATAGTGTGCAGCTGTTGTCTGGAAATGCATTCAGGCTTGAGTAACGTCAATTCAACCGGCACTTCGTCCGGATGAGGAATGAAACGTCCCATGAGCACAGACTCCCTGTGTCGGCCATCTGACATTGTTTCTCCAAGTATAGTGGCCGAATCCGAGCTGACCGACTTTGACGCCGACCAGCGGCTGCTGGCGATGAAAGGGGTTTGCCTGGTGATTTTCACCAGCGTCGGCTGCGCCAGTTGTCGCTATGCCCGCGAGGTGTTGCCGGGCATGCCGCTGGCAATCGATCGGCTGTGCTGGATCGACGCCGGCAACAATGGCGGCCTGGTCGAGCGTTATCAGGTGTTTCATTTGCCGGCGCTGTTTGTGGTGCGCGACGGCGAGTTCTTTGGCGCAGTGCACAGCCGCCTGACGGTTGACGGTCTCAACCAGGCCGTGGCGCAGGCGCTGGGTCGAATTGCAGAGGAGTTGCCATGAGCGAGACAGTCAGCAAACCGGTGGTGGGGATTATCGGCACCGGTGCAATCGGCGGTTTTTACGGGGTGATGCTGGCGCGTGCCGGTTTCGACGTGCACTTCTTGTTGCGCAGCGAATTTTCCGCAGTGGCGGAGCGTGGTTTGCAGATCAACAGTGCGGTGCACGGTGCGTTGACGCTGAATCCGGCGAATGCCTATTGCGCTGCCGAAGACATGCCGCGCTGCGACTGGCTGCTGGTCGGCACCAAAACCACCAGCAACGCAGGTCTCGCGCCGGCGATCATTCAAGCGGCCAAACCTGACGCAAAAGTGCTGTTGCTGCAAAACGGTCTGGATGTCGAAGACAGCCTGCGGCCGCTGCTGCCGGATTCGCTGCATCTGCTTGGCGGCCTGTGTCTGATCTGCGTAAATCGCGACGGCCCCGGGCAGATTACCCATCAGGCCCTTGGCGCGGTGAACGTCGGTTACCACAGCGGTCCGGCCATCGATGAAGTGGCGCGCATGGCGATTGTCGAAGAAGGCGCCGGGTTGTTCCGCGCCGCTGGCATCGACTCTCAAGCGATGGCCAACGTGCATCAGGCGCGCTGGCAGAAACTGGTGTGGAATATTCCCTACAACGGACTTTCGGTGTTGCTCGGCGCGGGCACTGAAGCGCTGATGACCGATGCCGACAGCCGCGTGTCGATTCAGGCGCTGATGGCCGAGGTGGTGCAGGGCGCCAGGGCTTGCGGATACGAGATCCCGCCCGGATATGGCGAGTACCTGTTTACCATGACGGAAAAAATGCCCGATTACTGGCCGAGCATGTACCACGATTTTTCACACAGACGCCCGCTGGAGCTGGAGGCGATCTACGCCCGGCCACTGGCGGCGGCGAAAGCGGCGGGCTGCGAGTTGCCGCGCATCGAGGCGTTGTATCGCCATTTGGGTTTCATCGACCGACGCAATACTTGAGTCGGTTGTTCTGGGGGAATGCATGGCCAATAACATCGATGACAAACTGGTGCTGGCGATTTCCTCGCGCGCCTTGTTCGACCTGAGCGAAAGCCACAAGGTCTACCTGTCGAGCGGCGTCGAAGCCTATCGGCAATATCAGATCGAGCACGAAGACGAAATTCTCGCGCCGGGCGATGCGTTCCCGCTGGTGGAAAAACTCTTGAGCCTGAACAGTCGCCTCGGCCGCGCGCGGGTCGAGGTGATTCTGGTCTCGCGTAACAGCGCCGACACCGGGCTGCGCGTGTTCAATTCGATTCACCATTACGGGCTGGCGATTTCCCGCGCGGCGTTCGTTGGTGGGCGCAGTCCGTATCCGTACCTGAAAGCGTTTGGTTGTGACCTGTTTCTCTCAACTCACGCTGAAGACGTGCGCGCGGCGCTGGATGCAGGATTTGCCGCGGCCACGATCCTGTCCGGTGGCGCCAGCCGCGCGGCCAGCGATGAATTGCGCATTGCCTTCGACGGTGACGCGGTGATTTTTTCCGACGAGTCCGAGCGCGTCTATCAGTCTGGTGGTCTGGAAGCGTTTCAGGCCAAGGAACGCGAGTCGGCCCGCGAGCCGTTACGTGGAGGGCCGTTCAAAGGCTTCCTGGCTGCGCTGAATCTGTTGCAGCGCGAGTTTCCCGACGACGACTGCCCGATCCGCACGGCGCTGGTGACCGCGCGTTCGGCGCCGGCCCATGAGCGGGTGATTCGCACCTTGCGGGAATGGGATATCCGTCTCGATGAATCGCTGTTTCTCGGTGGCCTGACCAAATCGGCGTTCCTCGAAGCCTTCGCCGCTGACGTGTTCTTCGATGACCAGACCGGCCATTGCGAGCTGGCCCGTGAAGTGGTCGCCACCGGCCATGTACCCCATGGCATCAGCAACGAACCGCCGATCTAGAGCCTTTTCATTCAGGACGTTGCGTCGCACGTCGCACTCGCCAAGGCACTGCTAAGCTGAATCAATCTCCGCCATCGTTGGCTCGCGAGGAGGTCCCGATGATTCGCTCAATGCTGTATGCCACCGACCTCGGTCTTTATGCACCGTTCGTGATGCAGCATGCCCTGGCGTTGGCGCGCACCTTCAATGCCGATCTGTATGTAGTGCACGCGGTGGAACCCATGGGCCTGTTTGCCGAGTCGGTGCTGCAGAGCTATCTCGACGAACAGGCATTGAACGAATTCCATAGTCAGGGTCTGAAAACAGTCATCGCCAATATCGAACAACGGGTGCTCGACAGCTTTCGTGAAGAACTGGGGGACGACGGCGAACAGGATCTGCAGCGCATTCGCGCAGTGCGCGTGCTGCAGGGCGATCCGTCGCAGGTGATTCTCGATCAGGTGCACAAGCTCTCGGTCGATCTGCTGATCGTCGGCAGTCACAGCCATGGCGTCGGCGCTGAAACGCCGTTGGGGCGCACGGCGGCGCGGGTGCTGCAACTGGCCAAGGTGCCGGTGTATCTGGTGCCGTTGATGGAGCGCCGGCGGCGGGAAGATCGTTGAAGCAGGAATAATGGCGTTTTGATAAAAAGTTCTAGATTTATTCTTCAAACCATTAATATAGTTATATACCGTCGCTGATGCCCGTGGCGTCTACCTGCTTTGAGGGATTGATATGAAGCTTCAACAACTGCGCTACATCTGGGAAGTGGCGCACCACGACCTCAACGTTTCCGCTACCGCCCAAAGCCTGTACACCTCGCAACCGGGCATCAGTAAGCAGATCCGCCTGCTGGAAGACGAACTGGGCGTCGAAGTCTTCGCCCGCAGCGGCAAGCACCTGACCCGCGTCACCCCGGCCGGCGAGCGCATCATCACCACCGCCGGCGAGATTCTGCGCAAGGTCGAGAGCATCAAGCAGATTGCCCAGGAATTCTCCAACGAGAAAAAAGGCACGCTGTCGATCGCCACCACCCACACCCAGGCACGTTATGCGCTGCCGCCGGTGATCAGCAATTTCATCAAGCAATACCCGGACGTGGCGCTGCACATGCATCAGGGCTCGCCGATGCAGATCGCCGAAATGGCCGCTGATGGCACCGTCGATTTCGCCATCGCCACTGAAGCGCTGGAGCTGTTCGGGGATCTGGTGATGATGCCGTGCTACCGCTGGAACCGTTGCGTGGTCGTGCCTCATGGGCACCCGCTGACCAAGCTGCCGAAGCTGACCCTCGAAGCGCTGGCCGAATACCCGATCGTTACTTATGTGTTCGGTTTTACCGGCCGCTCCAAACTCGACGAAGCGTTCAGCCATCGTGGGCTGACCCCGAAAGTGGTATTCACCGCTGCTGACGCCGACGTGATCAAGACCTACGTGCGCCTGGGTCTGGGCGTGGGCATCGTGGCGAAAATGGCCGTCGATACCAAACTCGATAACGACCTGGTGGTGCTGGATGCCAGCGAGTTGTTCGAGTCGAGCATCACCAAGATCGGTTTCCGTCGCGGCACGTTCCTGCGTGGTTTCATGTGCGACTTCATCGAGAAGTTCGCCCCGCACCTGACCCGCGAAGTCATGGCCAAAGCCATTCAGTGCCACAACAAGCAGGAACTGGAAGAGCTGTTCGACGGTGTCGAACTGCCGGTCCACTAAGGTCCCGCCTCAAAGCACCTCGGTGACAGCGAACTGTTGCCGGGTGCCCGCCACCAGAATCTCCACCTCATCGCCTTCGAACTTGCCCAGCAGGCTTTTGCCCAGTGGCGACCGCGGGGTGATGACGGTGATCGGCTGACCCACTACATCGACTTTCAGGCCCGCCGCATCCGGCGCCAGAAACAGCCATTGCTCGCGACCCTTTTCGTCTTCCAGACCGAGCAGGGCGCCGACTTCGATACCGCGGTTTTCATCGTAGGCACGCAACGTCAGGTTCTGGCACAGCGCCAGTGACTGACGGATCTCCTCAACCCGTTTCGCCTGACCGGCCGCCAGATACGAAGCCTCCAGCCCCAGGGTGTCGTATTTGTTTTCGGCGATGTTTTCTTCGTGGGTCGCGGTTTCGTAAGCGGTTTGCGCGGCGCGCTCGGCAATGTCGAGGTCGACGCGCAGCCTGTCGAGAATCAATTGGTGGACGCTGTGTTTGTTCATGATCAATCGCAGAATTGCAAAACGTTGGCGCGGCTCTTTTCGGTCGGCGCAGTCTGGTCCTGCTGCAGCCAGAACTGGCATTTCGGATTGGATGCATTGCGCGAATTGGCGCGTGCCTGATCCAGTCGGGCCTGCTGCTCATTCTTGCGCAGGTTTTCTTCGTACTGTTGGAACATCGGCGTTGGCGGCGGCGCAACGTCCGGTTGTGGCTCGACGGCTGCTGGTGGATTGACGCGCTGCTGCACCGCTTGCGCGACAGGGGCCAGTTGCTCGGCAAAAAACAGACGCGAGAGCAGCCAGCAAGTCAGCGCGATCGCGAGAAACCCCAGCCACAGGCCCAATGCGATGCTGCCGGTCAGATGCAGCGCGCTAAGCTGCACAGGCAAGGGACGACGCGGATTCGGACGGTAGGGCATGGCGGCCTCCTGGCGGATGGTTGCAGGCAAGTGACGATTGTCGCACGAAGATTAATCGCCGTTGGCTCTTCTGCGCGAGCGCATTTATGCGGACAATCGAGGTTTTTTGCCAACGGGAGAACGGCATGCCTGAAGCGAAACCCCGCTGGGATATTTTCTGCACCGTGGTCGACAACTATGGCGACATCGGCGTGACCTGGCGCCTGGCCCGGCAATTGGTGGCCGAACAGGGCTTGCCGGTGCGCCTGTGGGTGGATGATCTGCGCGCCTTTGAGCGTATCTGCCCAGAGATCGATATCGATCTTGCGCAGCAGTGGCAGCAGGGTGTGGACGTGCGACAGTGGCCGAGCGAGTGGCGGCATGCGGACGCTGCCGATGTAGTCATCGCAGCCTTCGCCTGTCAGCTGCCGACGGATTACATGGACAGCATGGCCGCCCGGAAAACGCCGCCGCTGTGGCTCAACCTCGATTATCTCAGCGCCGAAGACTGGGTCACCGGTTGCCACGGCTTGCCGTCGGTGAAATACAAATCGGTGCAGAAGTTCTTCTTCTTTCCGGGCTTCAAATCGGGCACCGGCGGCCTGCTGCGTGAACGCGGACTGCTCGAAGAGCGTCGGCAGTTTCAGCAGGATCGACCGGCGCAGCGACAATTCCTGCAGGGCCTGGGCATCGATCCTGCGCCCGGCGCACAGCTGATCTCGTTGTTTGCTTACGAGAATGCCGGGTTGGCCAGTTGGCTGGATGTGCTCGCCGCCGATCCACAGCCCACGCACCTGCTGGTGCCGGAAGGGCGGATTCTCGGTGATGTGGCGCGCTGGCTGGACGTGGAAATCCTGACGGTCGGGGCGATTCATGTGCGCGAGTCGCTGACCGTGCAAGTGCTGCCGTTCGTTCGTCAGGACCAATACGATCATTTGCTCTGGTGCTGCGATTTCAATGCGGTGCGCGGTGAAGACTCATTCGTGCGCGCGCAATGGGCGGGGCGGCCAATGCTCTGGCACATCTATCAGCAGGACGACGACATCCATCTGGACAAGCTAGATGCTTTCCTCGCGCTCTACACCCAAGGGCTTTCACCTGCGGCCGCTGAGGCGATGAACGGTCTGTGGCGCGCCTGGAGCGCTGGTCAACCGATCGGTGAGCACTGGCTGAGGGTGCGAAAACATTGGCCAGAACTTGAGGGAAACGCCGAGGCATGGTGTCTGGAACAGGCCTTGCAGGCGGATCTTGCCACGGCGCTGGTACAGTTTTATGTAAATTGGATATGATACGCGGCCTAGATTTTTGTAAATCCCATCCAAATTCGGATATTCGCAATGAAAACTGGTAAAGAACTCAAACCCGGTACCGTGATCCGTATCGACAACGACCCTTGGCTGGTTCAGAAAGCTGAATTCACCAAGTCGGGCCGTAACAGCGCGATCATGAAGACCAAGCTGAAGAACCTGCTGACCGGTTACAAGACCGAAACCGTTTACGGTGCGGACGACAAACTGGACGACGTGATCCTGGATCGTAAAGAAGCCACCCTGTCGTTCATCAGCGGTGACACCTACACGTTCATGGACACCACTGACTACACCATGTACGAGCTGAACGCCGAAGACATCGAAAGCGTTCTGCCTTTCGTTGAAGAAGGCATGACCGACGTTTGCGAAGCCGTGTTCTTCGAAGAGCGTCTGGTTTCCGTAGAGCTGCCGACCACCATCGTGCGTCAGGTCGACTACACCGAAGGCTCCGCTCGCGGCGACACTTCCGGCAAGGTGATGAAGCCTGCCAAACTGAAGAACGGTACCGAGCTGTCGGTTGCCGACTTCATCGAAATCGGCGACATGATCGAGATCGATACCCGCGAAGGCGGTTCCTACAAAGGCCGTGCGAAATAAGCACTGCTTTTTGCGGAAAGAAAAAACCCGACCATTGAGTCGGGTTTTTTTGTGCCTGCGGTATTTGCGGCAGCGCGAATCCCTTGTAGGAGTGAGCCTGCTCGCGATGGCGGTGATTCAGTCGCTGAAGATGTTGACTGAGACGACGCTATCGCGAGCAGGCTCACTCCTACAGGAGGGCTGCGGTTATTTCAGGTGTTCCTTGAGCTCCTGCGAAGCCTGCAACATCGCCGAACGCACCGCTGGCACCTGGCTGACCACGTTGAGCAACCCGTAATCGTGGATCATGCCGTTGTAGCGCACCGATGTAACCGGCACTCCGGCTTCGTCGAGTTTGCGCGCATAGGCTTCGCCTTCATCGCGCAGTACATCGGCGCTGGCCGTCTGCACCAGTGCAGGCGGCAGGCCTTTGAGTTGCGCGGTGGTGGCGCGCAGCGGTGAGGCGTAGATCTCGTTGCGCTGTTTGGCGTCGGTGGTGTAGTTGTCCCAGAACCACTTCATCATGTTGCGGGTGAGGAAGTGCCCTTCGGCGTACTGGTTGTACGAACCGGTGTCGAAGTTGGCATCGGTCACCGGCCACAGCAGCACCTGGAATTTGATTGCCGGGGTGCCCTTGTCCTTGGCCATCAGCGCGACCACTGCGGCCATGTTGCCGCCGACGCTGTTGCCGGCCACGGCCAGGCGCTTGCCGTCGACATTGATCTCTTTACCGTGTTCCGCCACCCACTTGGTCGCAGCGTAGGCCTGATTGATTGCCACCGGGTAATGCGCTTCCGGCGATGGGGTGTAATTGACGAACACCGCCGCCGCCCCCGAACCGACCACCAGATCCCGCACCAGACGTTCGTGAGTCGGGAAGTCCCCCAGTACCCAGCCGCCGCCGTGGAAGAACATGAACACCGGCAGCTCACCCTTGACCCCGGCCGGCCGGACGATGGTCAGGCTCAACGGTTGGCCATCGACCTGCACGGTCTTCTCGCTGACATCGGCTTTGGGCAGTGTCAACTTGACCCCGGATTGCGCGCCGACCAGCACGGCGCGGGCATCCTTGGGCGACAGCTGCTCGATCGGTTTGCCGCTGCCGGCATTCAGCGCATCGAGAAATGCCTGGGTGTTGTGTTCGACATCACCGGCAAAAGCGCTGTGCACCGACAGGGCGAGAAGGGTACCGGTCAAGACTTTGCTGAAAGTGTTCATGTTCAATTTCCTTGTTCGGGCCGGGGGCTTCAGTGCTTACACGGTCACGTGCAGACGGACATCGACGTTGCCACGGGTGGCGTTGGAGTACGGGCAGACCTGGTGAGCAGCGTCGACCAGCAATTGCGCGTCGGCCTGTTCGAGGCCCGGCAGGCTGATGTGCAAGTCGATGTCCAGACCGAAACCGCCAGGGATCTGGCCGATGCCGACATGGGCGGTGATCGATGCGTCGTCAGGAATTTTGCGCTTGGTCTGGCTGGCAACGAATTTCAGTGCGCCGATGAAGCAGGCCGAGTAACCGGCAGCGAACAGTTGCTCAGGGTTGGTCGCCGCGCCGCCAGCACCGCCGAGTTCTTTCGGAGTGGCCAGTTTGACGTCGAGCACGTTGTCGCTGGAGATCGCACGACCGTCACGGCCGCCAGTGGAAGTTGCGATTGCGGTGTAGAGAGTTTGCATGATGTGAGCCTCGTTGGTTGTGGTGTTGTACGCTAATTGTTTGCGCGCTAAGTAGGTGTGAAGAGAATGTATAGCGCTAATGTTTAGCGCGCAAGATAAATTTTCGAAAAAACTTGGAGGAATGCGACTGTCTGAAGATCAATTAGCTTGAAAGACTTGAATTAGAGCGGTCGGAGGGAAAGGTGAAGGGTCAAATATTTTCTGGCGGTGGAGATCAATTGTAGGAGTGAGCCTGCTCGCGATAGCGGTGGGTCAGTCACCGCCTGTGTAACTTGACAGACCGCAATCGCGAGCAGGCTCACTCCTACAGGGGGCTGCGTGCGTTCAGTTGAGGCTGTCTTGCAGATGACCGCGCAGCGCTTGCAGCTCGGCCTGTAACTTCTGCAGGCGTTCAAGGGTGAAGCCGCTGGCGCCAAGAATGCACTGCGGCACAGTCTGCGCCTTGTCGCGCAATGCCCGGCCCGCTGCGGTCAGCTCGACAATTACCACGCGTTCATCTTCACGACTGCGGGTGCGGCTGAGCAGGCCTTCGGCTTCCAGTCGTTTGAGCAACGGCGTCAGCGAACCCGGATCGGTCAGCAGGCGCGCGCTGATTTCTCCGACGGTCAAACCGTCCTTCTCCCACAACACCATCATCGCCAGATACTGCGGATAGGTCAGCCCCAGCGCCTGCAATAGCGGCTTGTAGACCTTGGTCATCATCAGCGAGGTCGAGTGCAGGGCGAAGCACGCCTGATTGTCGAGCAGCAGGTCGTCGCAATTGTCGCGTTCGGAAGTCATGTCAAAGCCTTGATCGTTGATCGTTTTGAATCTAGCGCTCGAACCTTTAATGCGCCAGATAAATATGCCCGGCGTCAGTGCCCGGCGAATTGCCGTTGCAGCGCCAGATCCCACGGCGGCACCGGACTGAAGCGGGTTTTAAGGTATTCCAGCAGCAGGCGACTGCGTGAATGGATCTGCTGTTCCATGCGCAGCGCATAAATGCCGGTGGACTCCGGTGGCGGCAGGCCATTTTCGCAGAACAGCGGCACCAGCTCGCCGCGCAGCAGGTATTCACTGGCCAGCCAGGTCGGCAGGTGTGCGACGCCCAGACCCGCCGCCGCGCCACATGCCAGAGCTTCGGCATTGTTGGCGCTCAGGCGTACGCGCGACGGACGGTGCAGTTGCAGCTGCCCATCCACTTCGAATTTCCAGGCAAAGGGCGGAGCGAGGCCTTCCCAATCGAGGCCGTCGTGATCGCTCAACTGCGCGGGATGATTGGGCATGCCACGACGCTTGAGGTAGTCAGGACTGGCGCAGGCCACGCGGACCATGCTGGCCAAGGGCGTGGCGACCAGACGCGAGTCGGCCAACTGCCCGGTACGCAGCACCAGATCGACCTTGCCCAGACTGCTCCCGGCCATGTCGATGAAGCTGTCGATCAGATGCATCTGCACATCGAGTCCCGGGTACAGCAGGAGAAAGTCGGCGATCACCGGCGCCAGATGCCGCCTTCCGAACGCTGCTGGCGCATCGATGCGGATCAAGCCTTCCGGCGCGCTGCTCAACGAAACGGCCTCGGCGCGGGCCAGCTGCAATTCGGCGATGATCCGCCGCGCCCGTTCGGCAAAGGCCAGTCCGGCCGAAGTCGGCAGCACGGCATGGGTGCTGCGCACAAACAGCTGGCTGCCGACGGCACTTTCCAGGCTGTCGATGCGCCGGGCTACAGCGGAAGGCGTCAGCGGGTGACGGCGCGACGCGGCAGAAAAGCTGCCACTCTCCAGCACGTCGAGAAACAGACCCAGCTGATCGGTTAATTGGTTGGGATTCATGTGAAACCACGCTTGTGCAAAATCGGCACAGCCATTGTGCGTTGCTGTGCGTTTCCCCGCTAGGCGTGAGTGCGTAGCATTGGCCGCCTGTCGTTAGAGGATTACGTTTGTGATGGATTTTCTGTTGTACCTGCTGTTCGGCGCTGCCCTTGGCACATTGGGCGGGATCTTTGGCATTGGCGGCGGTTTGATCGCGATTCCGTTGCTCGGCGTGTGGTTCGGCCTTGATCAGCAGATCGCCCAAGGCACGGCGCTGGTGATGGTGGTGCCCAACGTCATGCTGGCGCTGTGGCGTTATCACCAGCGCAACCGCATCGAGTTGCGCCATGCGCTGCCGCTGGCGGTGATGGGTTTCTGCTTCGCCTGGCTCGGCTCGATCTGGGCAGTGGGCATTGATGCGCAAACCATGCGCATCGGCTTTGTCGCGTTTCTGGTGGCGCTGTCGGCCTACAACCTGTTGAAGATGTTCGGCCCGCGCCCGGCGCCGACTGCCGAGATGCGCTATTCGTGGCCTTGGCTGGGCGTGCTTGGCGCAGCATCGGGAACCATGGGCGGCTTGTTCGGCGTGGGCGGTGCCGTGGTCGCCACGCCGGTGCTGACCAGCCTGTTCGGCACCACGCAGGTGGTCGCTCAGGGCTTGTCATTGGCGCTGGCCTTGCCGAGCACCGGTGTGACGCTAGTGACTTACGCCGTGCACCACGAAGTCGACTGGATGATCGGTTTGCCGCTGGCAGCCGGTGGTCTGCTCAGCATCAGTTGGGGCGTGAAAGTTGCCCACGCCATGCCGGAAAAACTCCTGCGCGGGCTGTTCTGCGGCTTCCTGGTGCTGTGTGCGGTGATGCTCGCGTTTAAAGTTTGAAGCCTTCGACGATGTGCTCGGCCAGGCACTCGGTGATCGGCGACGGGTTGTTCAGGTTGCGGATCAGCATGATGCTCGCCTCGGGCAACAGCGGCAGGTCTTCGGCGGCGCCGAGGATGCGCATGTCCGGGGTGATCAGGCTTTCCAGCTGCGCGGTGATCGCCAGACCCGCGCTGACCACGGCCATCAGCGCCGACAGGCTGCTGCTGTTGTAGGCGATGCGGTAATCGCGGCCCATCGCGTCCAGCGCATTGCACGCCCACAAGCGGCAGAAACAGTCGCTGTTGAACATCGCCAACGGCAGCGGCGTCTGTTCGTGGGCGCTGAAGTTCTGCGCCTCGGCCCAGACAAAGCGCTCCTTGCGCAGCAACTGGCCAATCTCGTTACCCGGTTCACGGGTGACGATCGACAAATCCAGATCAGTGCGTTGCAGCAACTGCTTGCTCGACTCGCAATGCACCTCGATCTGGATCAGCGGATAGAACTGAGCAAATCGCGAGAGGATCCCCGGCAGAAAACGCATCACATAATCATCCGGTGTGCCGATGCGCACGGTGCCGACCATGTGCGGCTCGCGCAGGGTGTTGAACACCTCACTGTGCAGCTTGAGGATGCGCCGCGCGTAACCGAGCAGCACCTGGCCCTCAGCGGTCAAGCGCACCTGGCGACCATCGCGCTCGAACAGCTGGCGCTGCAACACGTCTTCTTCCAGGCGTTTCATCTGCATGCTCACCGCCGACTGGGTGCGATTGACCATCTCGCCAGCACGGGTGAAACCGCCCTGATCGGCAATCGCGACGAAGGTGCGCAGGACATCGGTATCGATACTGGGGTACGCGGACAATTGATGAATCTCCGTGATGCATGCCATCAGAAACATTCGTTGGATTGATCTTAGCGCCGGCGCGAGACTTGAGCCATCCACAAAAGGAGGCAAGACGATGAAAGGTCAAAGAGAGTATGTGAGTGAACAACAGCAGGCTGGCCACGGGCATATCGTGTCCGATCTGCTGCACAAATTCAGCCGTTGGTACGAGCTGCACCGTGAGCGGGAAATGCTCGCCGGGCTGAGCGACGAAGCGTTGAAAGACATCGGCATCAGCCGCGCCGATGTCGAACACGAAACCGTGCGGCCGTTCTGGGACGACCCGATGCATAAATGATGAGGCCATCGCTACACAAACCCCTTTCAGGTGAGGTAGGTTGCGAGCAGACATGGAGGAATCAATGCCCGCGACAGTGTCCTTTTCCATCAAACAGGCGCGACGTCTGGCGCTGGCTGCCCAAGGGTTCAATGGGCGTCAGCCGCCGACCGTCAACGCCAGCCACCTCAACCGGCTGATCGAACGGCTGGGCCTGCTGCAAATCGATTCCGTCAACGCCGTGGTGCGCTCGCACTACCTGCCGCTGTTTTCCCGCCTTGGTTTCTATTCTTCCGACTTGCTCGACCAGGCTGCCTGGAGTTCGGGGCGTCGTCGTACGCTGTTCGAATATTGGGGCCATGAAGCGTCGCTGCTGCCGCTGTCGATGTACCCGTTGCTGGGCTGGCGGATGCAGCGAGCCAGGCGGGGCGAGGACATCTATCAGCACTTGGCGAAGTTTGGTCGCGAACAACAGGAAATCATTCGCCGCGTGCTGGCCACGGTTGAAGAGCGGGGCGCGTTGGGCGCGGGAAGTCTGTCGACCCGCGAAGACAAGGCCGGGCCGTGGTGGGACTGGAGTGCTGAGAAACAGGCGCTGGAATGGTTGTTCGCCGCCGGCGAGGTGACGGTGGCGGGGCGACGCGGGTTTGAGCGTTTGTACGATTTACCCGAGCGGGTGATTCCGGCAGCGATCCTGCAGCAGCCGCTGGCGGATGAGGCCGAAGCACAACGCGGTTTGCTGTTGCACGCAGCGCAAGCGCTGGGCGTCGGTACGGAGAAAGATTTGCGCGATTATTTCCGGCTGAATCCTGCGGATGCACGGCCGCGTCTGGCTGAGCTGGTCGAGGCGGGGCAATTGCAGATGTGCGAAGTCGGCGATTGGCGGCAGATCGCCTATTGCCTGCCGGAGCCCAAGGTGCCGCGCAAGGTCATTGCCAGTGCGTTGTTGTCGCCGTTCGACTCGCTGATCTGGGAACGTAGCCGCACCGAGCGTCTGTTCGATTTCCGTTACCGCCTGGAGATTTACACGCCGCAGCCCAAACGGGTTTACGGCTATTACGTATTGCCGTTTTTGCACAACGAACGGATTGCCGCGCGGGTTGATCTGCGTGCCGAGCGGGCGGCGGGGCAGTTGGCGGTGCATGCGGTTCACGAGGAAGAGCCGGGGCTGGACGAGGAGGGGATGCTGGCGCTGGCCCTGAATTTGCGGCGGATGGCGGGTTGGTTAGGGCTTGAGCGGGTGCAGTTGAATTGTCAGCGCGAGAGTGCGGCTCGGCTGAGGCTGGCATTGGCGCAACTGGATGGCACCGGCTCCCTGTAGGAGCTGCCGAAGGCTGCGATCTTTTGCTCTTGTTTTTGAAGATCAAGATCAAAAGATCGCAGCCTTCGGCAGCTCCTACACGGGATCCGGTTTAGCGCCGGACTTGCTTCAACGTTTCGGCAATCAAAAACGCTAATTCCAGCGACTGATCGGCATTCATCCGTGGATCACAATGGGTGTGATAACGATCGGACAAGCCATCCTCGGTAATCGGCCGCGCGCCGCCAATGCACTCGGTGACGTTCTGTCCGGTCATCTCGATGTGGATGCCGCCGGCATAACTGCCTTCCGCTTCGTGCACCTGGAAGAACTGCTTCACTTCGCCAAGGATCTGCGCGAAGTCGCGGGTCTTGTAGCCGCTGCTGGCCTTGATGGTGTTGCCGTGCATCGGATCGGAGCTCCACAGTACGTGCTTGCCTTCGCGCTGCACCGCGCGGATCAGTGCCGGCAGGTGATCGCCAACCTTGTTTGCGCCCATCCGCGCGATCAGGTTCAGACGGCCCGGATCGTTGTCGGGATTGAGCACGTCGATCAGGCGGATCAGGTCATCGGGGTTCATGCTCGGACCCACTTTGACCCCGATCGGGTTGTTCACCCCGCGCAGGAATTCGACGTGCGCGCCGTCGAGCTGGCGGGTGCGGTCGCCGATCCACAGCATGTGCGCCGAGCAATCGTAATAATCGTTGGTCAGGCTGTCGCGGCGCACGAAGGCTTCTTCGTAGTTCAGCAGCAACGCTTCGTGGGCGGTGAAGAAACTGGTTTCGCGCAGTTGCGGCGAGCTGTCCATGCCGCAGGCGCGCATGAATGCCAGGGTTTCATCGATGCGGTCGGCGAGGTGGGCGTACTTCTCGGCCAGCGCCGAGTTGGCGATGAAATCCAGGTTCCACTTGTGCACTTGATGCAGGTCGGCAAAACCGCCCTGAGCGAAAGCGCGCAACAGGTTCAGGGTCGCCGTGGACTGATGGTAGGACTGCAGCAGACGTTCCGGATCCGGCACGCGGCTCTTTTCGTCGAAGCCGATGCCGTTGACGATGTCGCCACGGTAGGCCGGTAGTGTCACGCCGCCGATGGTTTCGTCGTTGGCCGAACGCGGCTTGGCGAACTGACCGGCCATGCGCCCGACCTTGACCACTGGGCAGCCGGCGGCGAAGGTCATGACGATTGCCATTTGCAGCAACACTTTAAAGGTGTCGCGGATCTTCGCTGCGGAGAATTCGGCGAAGCTTTCCGCGCAATCGCCGCCCTGCAACAGAAACGCCCGGCCCTGGGTGACTTCGGCGAACTGACGGCGCAGCTCGCGCGCTTCGCCGGCGAACACCAGCGGCGGATAACTGGCCAGCGTTTGCTCGACCTGGCGCAGGTGCGCGGCGTCGGGGTATTGCGGTTGTTGCTGGATCGGCAGGGCGCGCCAGCTGTCAGGGCTCCACGGTTGGCTCATCACGGTCTCGAAGTTCGTACGCAGGGGAGCGCCATGTTAGCAGCAATTAGTGCGTGACCTGTTCCCGCCCCATCGCCGACAATCGCCGCTTTGCCACGGTGCCACAGCGGCGCCATCGCGTCACCGCGCCCGGTGACCATCAGGAGACGAAATGACTGAGGAGCGCGTCGAGCATCTGCTCGCCGAAGTACAGGATGAGTTCGGCGTGATTCGCGTGCTGGAAGTGGCCGATTACCGCTTTCTCGAATTCGGCGATGCGATCGAGCAGAGTTGCGTGTTCACCGCTGACCCGAGCTGGCTGGAGTATGACTACACCCGTGCGATGCTGATCGGCGCGCTGTGTCACGAGCAACCTGAGAGCGCGCTGTTTCTCGGATTGGGGGCGGGCACGCTGACCCAGGCCTGTCTCAAGTTTCTGCCGCTGGAAGACGTCGAAGCCATCGAACTGCGCCCGGACGTGCCGCGTCTGGCCATCGAGTACCTCGGTCTGGATGACGATCCGCGTCTGTACATCCGCGTCGGCGATGCGCTTGAGCTGCTGCCCACTGCCGAGCCGGCGGATCTGATTTTCGTCGACCTGTACACCGATGTCGGGCCCGGGGTCGGGCATCTGGCCTGGAGCTTTCTCGGCGATTGCCAGAAGCGCCTGAATCCGGGCGGCTGGCTGGTGATCAACCAGTGGGCCACCGACGATGGCAAACCACTGGGCGCGGCGTTGTTGCGCGGCCTTTATCACCGGCATTACTGGGAGCTGCCGGTGAAGGAGGGCAACGTGATTCTGATCGTCCCGGCGGACCTCGATCAGACGCTGGATCTGCAGGCGCTGACCCAACGGGCCGAAGCGCTGGCGCCACAGCTGGGGTATTCGTTGCAGTCGTTGATCAAGGCGATTCGCCCGGCGACCTGAAACGAGGGCCGTGCCGGCCCTATCGCGAGCAGGCTCACTCCTACAGGGGATTGCATTTCAAATGTAGAAGTGAGCCTGCTCGCGATGTCGCCTCGACAGGCGCCAGACTTCTCAAACTCCTTTGAAGATCCCTGGCCGCCGCTCCACCAGCGACCGCACCCCCTCCCGGGCGTCTTCAGTAGCAAGCAACTTCTTCACCAGCGCCGGTAACGCCTGCGCCGCGGCCGTCTCACCCTCATAGCGCGCCTTTCGCGCCGACATCAACGTCGCCTGCCGGGCAATCCGTTCGGCCAGCTCGATCGCCCGCGGCATCAGGTCTTCACTGGCCATCACTTCCTGCACCAGGCCCAGATGCAACGCCTCGTGGGCATCAAACTCATCGCCCGTGAGCAACCAGCGCATCGCATTGCCCCAGCCGGCGATCTGCTGGAAACGCAAAGTCGCCCCGCCAAACGGAAAGATCCCGCGCTGCACTTCCATCTGCGCGAAGCGGGTGTTGCTCGCGCACAGGTTGATGTCTGCCGCCAGCATCAACTCGATGCCAATGGTCAGGCAGTAACCTTGCGCGGCGACGATCACCGGTTTGCTCACCCGGGGCCCGACGAAAACACCCCAGGGATCGCAACCGCCGGTCGGAACCTGCCAGCCTTCGGCCAGTGCGGCACTGGCATTGACCAGATCGAGCCCGGCGGTGAAGTGCTCACCGTGGCCGAACACGACGGCCACCCGCGCTTCGCGGTCGGCTTCGAACTCGCCGTAAGCCAGGCTCAGCTCATTGAGCAGATCGAGGTCGAAGGCATTGCGCTTGGCCGCCCGATCAAGGCCGATCAGGTACACGTGACCACGACTTTCTCGGCTGACGCGGCCGGCGCAGGGCTGATTCATGAAGAATTCCTCGAGCAGGATGGACGGGAGCGCGGCGCTTTGCCGCAGGTCGGTGAACCGTTTAAGCGTCATCACCCGCAGGGCCGGGCCTTTGCAAAATAGACCGTTGCACGATTATCCGCAAAAGCCCGTTACACGGCGGTGACACACGGGTTGTGGCGATAAAAAAAGCTCCCTTTTTGGGCAAAATCCGGTATAGTGCGCGCCGGCCTTTAACCGGGCCGCGTTTAGGTAGCGCAATTTCCCGAAGTCAGCTTCGGCTGCACGTCCGCACTGCGGGCTCTTCCTTGACGATTCATCTTCATTCATTCGTTTTCGCAAATCCCCGCCGACAAAGCTGCCAGGGCGACTCTTGAGTCTCAACACGGCATGCGCAGCTTTGGAGCATGGGTCTTTGCGGATGCACTTAGAGGCAGACCCATGACCCAGGAAACCGGCGGATTCGCCGCTTTTAATCTCAACCCGAATATTCTTGCAGCCGTCGCAGCGACCGGCTACGAGGAGCCTTCGGCGATTCAGCAGCAATCGATCCCGATCATCATGGCCGGGCAGGACATGATTGGCCAGGCGCAAACCGGTACCGGTAAAACCGCCGCGTTCGCACTGCCTATTCTGCACCGCATCGATCCTGCCAAGCGCGAACCGCAAGCCCTGATCCTGGCGCCAACCCGAGAGTTGGCGCTGCAAGTAGCAACCGCTTTTGAAACCTACGCCAAGCAAATGCCAGGCGTTACGGTCGTGGCCGTTTACGGCGGCGCGCCGATGGGCCCGCAACTCAAGGCAATCCGTAATGGCGCACAGATCGTTGTCGCCACTCCGGGTCGTCTGTGCGACCATTTGCGTCGCGACGAGAAAGTCCTGTCGACCGTGAACCATCTGGTTCTCGACGAAGCCGACGAAATGTTGAAGCTGGGCTTCATGGATGACCTGGAAGTCATCTTCAAGGCTCTGCCAGCGACCCGTCAGACCGTTTTGTTCTCGGCGACCCTGCCGCAGTCGATCCGCGCCATTGCCGAACGCCACCTGCGCGATCCGCAACACGTCAAGATCCAGACCAAGACCCAGACTGTTACCGCGATCGAACAGGCTCACCTGTTGGTTCACGCTGACCAGAAAACCTCGGCCGTGCTCAGCCTGCTGGAAGTCGAAGACTTCGACGCCCTGATCATGTTCGTGCGCACCAAGCAGGCCACCCTGGACCTGGCCAGCGCCCTCGACGCCAAAGGCTACAAAGCCGCCGCGCTGAACGGTGACATCGCCCAGAACCAGCGTGAGCGCGTCATCGACTCGCTGAAAGATGGCCGTCTGGACATCGTTGTTGCCACCGACGTTGCTGCCCGTGGTCTGGACGTTCCGCGCATCACTCACGTGTTCAACGTTGACATGCCGTACGATCCGGAATCCTACGTGCACCGTATCGGCCGTACCGGCCGTGCCGGTCGCGAAGGTCGTGCCCTGCTGCTGGTGACTCCACGTGAGCGCCGCATGCTGCAAGTGATCGAGCGTGTAACCGGTCAGAAGGTTGCCGAAGTGCGTCTGCCGGACGCTCAGGCTGTGCTCGATGCCCGCATCAAGAAACTGACCAACAGCCTGTCGCCGCTGGTCGCTGATGCCGAATCGACTCACGGTGAGCTGCTCGATCGCCTGACCGCCGACATCGGTTGCACCCCGCGTGCACTGGCCGCTGCGCTGCTGCGCAAGGCTACCAACGGTCAAGCGCTGAACCTGGCGGCGATCGAGAAGGAACGTCCACTGGTGCCGAACAACGCACCGCGTGGCGACCGTCCTGAGCGTTCCGGCGATCGTCCGGACCGTGGTGATCGCGAGCGTCGCGCGCCAATGCCGTTGGGCGAAGGCCGTGCTCGTTGCCGTACCGCGCTGGGTGCGCGTGACGGTATCGCTGCGAAAAACCTGTTGGGCGCCATCCTCAACGAAGGCGGTCTGGCCCGTGAAGCGATCGGTCGCATCCAGGTGCGTGACAGCTTCAGCCTCGTCGAGCTGCCGGAAGAAGGTCTGGAAAAACTCCTGACCAAACTGAAGGACACTCGCGTTGCTGGCAAGCAGTTGAAGCTGCGTCGCTATCGCGAAGATTGATCCGCCTCTGGGCTGATTGATCGCAGATAAAAAATCCCCGACTGGTTCGGGGATTTTTTTTGCCTGTGTTTTAGCGTCTGTGGGAGCGAGCCTGCTCGCAAAGGCCTCAACCGAAGCGATAAATATCCATGCCCAACGCGCCCATCGTAAAGCCCTGATGCGCCACGCTGAAAATCCCGCCAGCACCGCGAGCAAAGAACAACGGCAACAAATGCTCTTCACTCGGGTGGCTGCGCACGGCGCTCGGTGCCTGCTGGCGATAATCATGCAGCGCCGCCTCATCGTCGGCGGCAAGCCTGGCGATCATCCAGTCACGGAAATCCCGCGCCCACGGCTCAATGCTTTCCGGCCCGGCGTGCCAGTCCAGTTCGCGCAGGTTGTGGGTGATGCTGCCGGAGCCGATCAACAGAACGCCTTGCTCGCGCAGGCTCGCCAGAGCACGGCCAACTCGCGTCTGCAGTGCCGGGCCGCCGCGACTCGGCAGCGAGACTTGCACCACCGGAATATCGGCCTGCGGATACATCAGCGACAACGGCACCCAGACGCCATGATCGAACGGTCGTTGCGGATCGAGGCGCGACGGCAGGTCATTGGTGTTGAGAAGCTCAGCCACTTCGGCTGCCAACTGCGGATTGCCCGGCGCCGGATATTGCACTTCGAACAACGCTCGCGGAAAGCCGCCGAAGTCGTGCCAGGT
Source organism: Pseudomonas sp. RIT-PI-o (assembly GCF_001297215.1). Classification (NCBI taxonomy): domain Bacteria; kingdom Pseudomonadati; phylum Pseudomonadota; class Gammaproteobacteria; order Pseudomonadales; family Pseudomonadaceae; genus Pseudomonas; species Pseudomonas sp. RIT-PI-o. The sequence goes on from NZ_LHPA01000005.1 coordinate 226,597, forward strand.
CTCCGGGTGCGGATGGCTGCCGACCAGCAGTTCGTGGCTTTCCCAGTGTGCCGAGACGATGACGATGGCTTTGGGGCGCGGCAGTTCGGCGGCCAGTCGCGCCAGTGCCGGGCCGCTGGCACCGGGTTCCAGCGCCAGCATCGGTGAACCGTGAGAGATAAACAGGCTGGGCAACATGGGCGGACTCCTCAGCGTTAAGATGAGCCATCTTCAGTCAGGTCATCGATCTGAATCCAATATAAGTTTCTGCGGTTTTTCATCGGTTTTCCGGGAGTGATCCATGCAGCCTGAGTTTTGGTACAAGAAATGGGATTCGAACCAGATCGGCTTTCACCAGCCCGAGGCCAACCCGTATTTGCAGCGCTACTGGGCGGATCTGGCGATTGCACCGTCGGCGCGTGTGCTGGTGCCGCTGTGCGGGAAGAGTCTGGATCTGCTCTGGCTTGTCGGGCAGGGGCATCAGGTGCTTGGGGTGGAGCTCGCGGAAAGGGCTGTCGAGGATTTTTTCGTTGAGCACAGGCTTGAGCCGCAGATCAGCGAGCAGGGCGCGTTCAAGGTTTATCGAAGTGATGCCGTCGAACTTTGGTGCGGGGATTTTTTCGCGCTGAAGGCGGAGGATGTCGCGGGTTGCACTGCGTTGTATGACCGCGCCGCGTTGATTGCCTTGCCGGAAGCGATGCGCGAGCGCTACGCGCCGCACCTGCAGCAGTTGCTGGCGCAGGGGATGAAAGGGCTGGTGATCACCCTGGATTACGAACAGACGCAGATCCCGGGGCCGCCGTTTGCGGTGAGCGATGGTGAAGTGCAGCGGTTGCTGGGCCAAGGTTGGCAGGTGGAGAGGCTGGAAGAGCGGGATATTCTGGCTGAGAGCCCCAAGTTTCTGCAGGGCGGGGCTGAGTGGTTGGTGGAGCGGGTTTATCGGGTTTCTTCCAGATAGTTTTTTGTTAACAGTCCGGCGTCTTCGCGAGCAGGCTCGCTCCCACAGGGGAATGCATTCCAAAGGTGGGAGCGAGCCTGCTCGCGAAAGGGTTGGCACTGCCAGCGCATAATCGTCGGACACAAAAAAAGGCCCGCATCACTGCGGGCCTTCTTTTTCAGTGCGATCAAATCAACCGCGACGACGCAGGGCGTCAATACGCTCTTCCAGCGGCGGGTGGCTCATGAACATGCGGGCGAAGCCCTGTTTGATGCCACCGTTGATGCCAAAGGCGTTCAGGGTGTCGGGCATATGCACCGGCAAGCCCTGTTCGGCGCGCAAGCGTTGCAGTGCGCCGATCATCGCGCTGGTACCGGCCAGGCGGGCGCCGGCTTCGTCGGCGCGGAATTCGCGCTTGCGCGAGAACCACATGACGATCGCACTGGCGAGAATGCCCAGCACCAGTTCGGCGAAGATGGTCGCGACGTAGTAGGCGATGCCCTGGCCTTCTTCGTTCTTGAAGATCACCTTGTCGACGAAGTTGCCGATGATCCGCGCGAAGAACATCACAAAGGTGTTCACCACGCCCTGGATCAGTGCCAGCGTAACCATGTCACCGTTGGCAACGTGACCGATTTCGTGGGCCAGTACGGCTTTCACTTCATCGGGCGAGAAACGCTCGAGCAGGCCCTGGCTGACCGCGACCAGCGCGTCGTTCTTGTTCCAGCCGGTGGCGAAGGCATTCGCCTCGTAGGCCGGGAAAATCCCGACTTCAGGCATCTTGATCCCGGCTTCGCGGGACAGTTGCTCGACCGTTTGCAGCAGCCATTGCTCATGACGAGTGCGTGGCTGGCTGATGATTTGCGTTCCGGTGCTCATCTTCGCCATCCACTTGGAGATGAACAGCGAGAACAGCGAGCCGGCGAAACCAAAGACCGCACAGAAAACCAGCAGCTGACTGAGGTCGAGATCGACCCCGTTGGCCGCCATGAACCCGTTGAAGCCGAACAGGCTCAGGGTGATGCTGGCTATCAGCACGACCGCCAGGTTAGTGGCCAAAAACAGCAGGATGCGCATCATGGTTGTAGAACTCTCCTCAAGCTAAAGATGTAGCGTACTGCGGGGTATATAAGGTGCGGCACCGGGCTATTCAACCGAGTGACTATTTCAAACTGTGTCCTACAGCGGTTTCCTGAGGAAAAAGAAAATTCCCACTCTCAATTCCGATGCGGATGACACAGCTTCGCGCCCCGCTGCCATTAGGTCGGACACGTCTGCACGCCTCGCATCGCAAGTGTAGAAGGGCTGCAAAGGTGCGGAACAAAGATGTGTTGCTGAATCAGACAGTACGCAACGGCTGATCCATTGCGCACTGCTGGCCTATTACTGGCGGTAGGACTTGAGGAAGTTGCCGATACGGCCGATGGCCATTTCCAGATCATCGACGCGGGGCAGGGTGACCACACGGAAGTGATCCGGCCAAGGCCAGTTGAATGCCGTACCTTGCACCACCAGCAACTTCTCGGAGAGCAGCAGGTCGAGGACAAATTTCTCGTCGTTATGGATCGGGCAGACCTTCGGGTCGATTTTCGGGAATGCGTACAGCGCGCCCATCGGCTTGACGCAACTGACACCGGGAATGTCATTGAGCAGTTCCCAGGTGCGGTTGCGCTGTTCCAGCAGGCGGCCCTGGGGCAGGACCAGATCGTTGATGCTCTGGTAACCGCCCAGCGCGGTCTGGATCGCGTGCTGGCTCGGCACGTTGGCGCACAGACGCATGTTGGCCAGCATGTCGATGCCTTCGATATAGCTCTGTGCGTTGTGTTTCGGCCCTGAGATGGCGATCCAGCCGGAGCGGAAACCGGCCACGCGGTAGGATTTCGACAGGCCGTTGAAGGTCAGGCAGAGCAGGTCCGGCGCCAGCGAAGCGGTGCAGATGTGCACGGCATCGTCATACAGGATCTTGTCGTAGATTTCATCGGAGAACACCACCAGGTTGTGCGCCCGGGCGATTTCCAGCATGCCCAGCAACACTTCCTTCGAGTACACCGCACCGGTCGGGTTGTTCGGGTTGATGATCACCATGGCCTTGGTGTTCGGGGTGATCCTGGCCTTGATGTCGGCCAGGTCCGGGAACCAGTCGGCGCCTTCATCGCACAGGTAATGCACGGCATTCCCGCCGGCGAGGCTGACGGCGGCGGTCCACAGCGGATAGTCCGGCGCTGGCACCAGCACTTCGTCGCCGTTATTGAGCAGCGCCTGCAGCGACATCACGATCAGTTCGGAAACACCGTTGCCCAGGTAGATGTCTTCGATGCCGACGCCCTCGACCTGTTTCTGCTGGTAGTACTGCATCACCGCCTTGCGCGCGCTGAACAGGCCTTTGGAATCGCTGTAGCCTTGCGCGGTCGGCAGGTTGCGGATCACGTCCTGGAGGATTTCGTCCGGCGCTTCGAAACCAAACGGCGCCGGGTTGCCGATGTTCAGCTTGAGGATGCGCTGGCCTTCCTCTTCCAGTCGTTTGGCGTGCTTGAGCACCGGGCCGCGAATGTCGTAGCAGACGTTGGCGAGCTTGTTCGATTTGCTGAACTGCATGGCGATGTGATCCCGAAAATGAACGATCCAGGCGGCAAGTGGACAACCGTACTGGGATTGCTGCGTCTTCGCACAGGCGGAGGTCTGTCGCTTGAGCGCTCAGAATCCGTTTGAATGCGCCCGGTCTGGCTGCCAGACTGGCGCGTGACGAGGCGCAATCATACGTGCCGCCCGATCCGTGGAAAAGGTACAGATCGGGCTTTTTCAGCCGCTGAGGTGTGATGATGGAAAAGTTGCAGAAAACCCTGGAAGAGTGGAAAGCCATGCTCGACCCCGAGCAGTACAACGTCTGCCGTCTGAGTGCCACCGAGCGCCCGTTCTCCGGCAAATACAACGACACCAAAACCGACGGTGTCTACCACTGCATCTGCTGCAATGAACCACTGTTCGACTCCATAACCAAGTTCGATTCTGGTTGCGGCTGGCCGAGCTTCTACGCGCCGATCGGCGAAAGCGCGATGACCGAAATCCGTGATACCAGCCACGGCATGATCCGCACCGAAGTGAAATGCGCGCGCTGCGATGCGCATCTTGGCCATGTGTTCCCGGATGGCCCGCCACCGACTGGCCTGCGGTACTGCATCAACTCGGTGTGCCTGAATCTCGAGCCCCGCGAATAACCGAACCAGGCGACGCGATGTCGCCTGTTTTTCGAATAATTAAATTGCACACAATTCAATTGCTCGTTATGTTCGCCCTTTCCTCACGATTGCGGAGCCATCTCATGAGCGACAACCTGCTGAATATCCCCTGCACCACCATCAAGGGTGAGCAAAAGACCCTCGCCGACTTCGCTGGCAAAGCAGTGCTGGTGGTCAACACGGCGAGCAAGTGTGGCTTCACTCCGCAATACAAAGGCCTCGAAGAGCTCTGGCAGACCTACAAGGACCAGGGGCTGGTGGTGCTGGGCTTTCCCTGCAACCAGTTCGGCAAGCAGGAACCGGGCACTGAGGGCGCCATCAGCGAATTCTGCGAGCTGAATTTCGGCGTCAGCTTCCCGCTGTTCAAGAAGATCGACGTCAATGGCGCCGATGCTCATCCACTGTTCGTGCAGTTGAAGAAACGCGCCCCGGGCGTGCTCGGCTCGCAGGGCATCAAGTGGAACTTCACCAAGTTCCTGATCGGCAAGGACGGCCAGTTGGTAAAGCGTTTCGCCCCGACGACCAAGCCGCAGGATCTGAGCGGCGAGATCGAAGCCTTGCTGAAATGAGCCTGGCGGTTGATTCGCTGAAGCTCGACAGCCAGTTGTGCTTCAAGCTTTACGCAGCCTCGCGGGCAGTGATTCGCGCCTACAAGCCGATGCTTGATCAGTTGGGCCTGACTTACCCGCAGTACCTGGCGATGCTGGTGCTGTGGGAGTGGCAGGACGCTGCACCGGAGCAGCCGACGGTAAAAGCCCTCGGCGAACGTCTGGCGCTGGACTCGGGCACGTTGACGCCGTTGCTCAAGCGGCTGGAGCACATCGATCTGGTCCAGCGTCGGCGCTCGGAGCGCGATGAACGCGAGGTGCATTTGAGCCTGACGCCTGTCGGCGCAGCATTGCGCGAACAGGTCGGGCCGCTGAAAGCGCGCCTGTTATGCGACAGCGGCGTTGATCTCGACCGTCTCGACGACTTGCGCGCCGGCCTCGATCACTTGCTGGGGCAGATCAAAGCGCTGACGTAGTCGGCATCCACTGATCGAGCAACGCCGCGAGTTCTTCGCGGCGAAAGGGTTTGGCCAGATAGTCGCTCATGCCGGCCGCGCGGCAGCGTTCGCGCTCCTCGGACATGGCATTGGCGGTCAGCGCGACGATCGGCAGATTCGGCCAGCGTCCGCTCTGGCGAATCTGCCGACTGGCTTCATAGCCATCCATCACCGGCATGTTGCAGTCCATCAGCACCAGATCGAAATCGGCAAACTCCAGCTGGTCCAGCGCCTCGGCGCCATGGCCCGCCACCACCACATCGCAGCCTAGCTTGCCGAGCATGCCTTTGGCGACCAACTGGTTGACCGGGTTGTCCTCGACCAGCAGCACCTTGCCCCGACGCGTGGACGGCGAGGCATCCGCTTGCGTTTCACTGAGGGTGGCGACATCCGGTTGCAGAATCCGCCGCAGGTGCTGATAGAGCGCGTTGCGCGCCAGCGGCCGGGCTTGCTGCTGCAAGGGGGCGAGGGCGGCGGCTTCTTCGCTGGGCAGGAAACTGCCGTAAGCCGTCACCAGCAGAATCGGTGCGGTGATGTTCGGGCGCAGACCGAACAGGCACTCCGGGCAATCAGTGATCAGTACGTCAGGATTCAGGCCCAGCAGCGAGTCATCGATGGTACGCTGCGTGTATTCCAGCCCCCACACCGGCAACAGGCTTTTCAGCAGCTCTGCCAGACCACTGCTGGCGGCGGTGATCGCCAGGACCTTGCCGCGTAACGGCTCCGGCGCCAGTGCGCGGGTGTGGCTTGGCAGGGGCAGATCGGCGCAGAACTGGCTGCCGAAACCGCTCTCGGAACTGATGGTCAAGCGGCCCTGCATGGCTTCGCACAGGTTATACGTCAGCGCCAGACCCAGCCCGGTGCCGCCGTATTGACGGGTAATGCCAGCGCCAGCCTGAGTGAACGGCTGGAAGATTTTCACCTGAGCTTCCTGGGCGATACCGATGCCGGTATCGCAGACTTCGATGCGCACGCCATGCTTGTGCGCCGACAAACGCACGTCGACCCGACCGAAGCGGGTGAATTTCAGCGCATTGGATAAAAGGTTGCTGACAATCTGCCGCACTCGCGTCGGATCCCCCAGCACCAGGGCCGGGAAGTGCGGCTCGATCAAACAGGTCAGCTCAACGCTCGGCGCAGCATTTTGTGAGAGCAGATTGGCCGTGTCCTCGATCAGCGAGCCGAGATCGAACGGGATGTTTTCCAGCTCCAGTTGCCCGGCGTCGAATTTCGACAGGTCGAGAATATCGTTGAGCAGTTCCACCAGCACCTTGCCCGAGTCGTGGGCAATCGACAATTGTTGCTGCTGCTCGGCGTTCAGCGGGCCGTCGAGCGACAGCGCGATCATCCCCAGCAAGCCGTTGAGCGGCGTGCGGATTTCATGGCTCATGTTGGCCAGAAAGGCCGAACGCGCTTCGGCCATGTCCAGCGCCGTGCGGCGCGCCACTTCGAGTTCTTCGTTGGACTGGCTGAGACGGGCGTTGATCGCCTTGAGCTCGGCGGTGCGCGCCGAGACGATGTCTTCAAGTTGCGCGAGGTATTCGGTCAGGCGGTTTTCCGCTGTACGCCGTTGCTGGATTTCGGTGGCGATGTTCTCGAATTGCTGATTGGCGACTTTCACCAGCACACCGATTTCATCGTTGCCGTGGCCGGCGGGGCACTCGAGCGTGGTCGGCTCGGCGCTGCGTGGATCGCGGCCGCTGAGCTCGCGGATGACTCGCACCAGTGGCTTGGTCAGCATCACGTAGAACAGCGCCAGCAGGATCCCGGTCAGCAGCAGGCTGCGGGCGAAGCCATTGAGCAGGGTGACTTCTGCACGTCGCAGGAAACGGCTGCCGAAGGCATAGGTGTCGACTTCGAGCTTGAGGACGCCGAGGGATTCATTGGGCAAGTGGTCGAGGTACAGGCGGTCTTCGAAATGACGCTTGGCGCCGAACAGGAAGTCGCTGATCAGCCGATAGTTGCTCTGCAGTTCCGGGCGTTTGACGTTGGCCAGCACGGTCTCGTTGTTGTCGATCAGTTGCGCGGCGATGATCGCCGGCGAGCGCAACAGGCCCAGGGTGAGTTCCTGCGCCAGTTCGGCGTCGATGTTGTAGGCGATGCGCGAGGCCGGGTTGTGGCTGATTTCCAGCAGGGCGAGGATTTCCCGGTTGATGGAAGCGTCTTCGCTGGCATAATCGATGCCGATCTGCAGCAGACTGAGCAGGGTGCCCAGAATGAACCCGACCAGCACGGTAAGCCTGGCTTGCTTGTATGACAGCCGGTGGGTGAATTTGATATCCATGAGGTGTTGAACCACTTCCGTTTCCCTTCGCTGCTCAAGCATAGTCGATCATGTATGGATACCGAGGTTCCCGAATCGCCTTGTAACAAGGCTTGGTCGGGCAATTCTATCTGTGCAGGGTCGCTGGATCGTCATCATCACTGTGAAAGTGCCCGAGGAGAAGACGTGGATTCCCGATTGAATGCTTTTCTTGAACGCGCCGAGTCGGTTCTGGCGCGAATCGAACCACTGTTGCCGGCACCGCGTCCTGTCATTGACTGGAATACGTGTCTGGCGGCGCGCTGGCAGCGTGACGGGCGCAGCGGTTATCTGCTGCCGCTGGAAGTCAGCCTCGACATGCGCCTGTCGGACCTGATCGGCGTCGACCGTCAGTTGGAGCAATTGGGCCGCAACACGCAACAGTTTCTCGATGGCATGCCGGCCAACCACGCTTTGCTGTGGGGCTCGCGCGGCACTGGCAAGTCCTCGCTGGTACGGGCGTTGCTGGCCGAGCATGCCGGCGCGGGCCTGCGTCTGATCGAGATCGAGCGCGATCATCTGGCGGACTTGCCACGGGTGGTCGAGCAGGTCGCCAAATTGCCGCAACGTTTCGTGCTGTTCTGTGATGACTTGTCGTTCGAATCCGGCGAAGGCGACTACCGCGTGCTGAAAAGCGTGCTTGACGGTTCGCTCGAGCAGGCCCCCGACAACGTCTTGCTGTACGCCACTTCCAACCGCCGCCACCTGGTGCCGGAAAAGGAAAGCGACAACGAAAACTGGAAGCGCGTCGACGGCGAACTGCACCCCAGCGAAGCGGTGGAAGACAAGATCGCCCTGTCGGACCGCTTCGGTCTGTGGCTGTCGTTCTATCCGTTTACCCAGGAACACTTCCTCAATGTCGTCGAACACTGGATCGGCCAGTTGGCCGCCAAGGCCGGCCTGAGCTGGCAGCGCGACGAAGCACTGGACATTCTCGCCGTGCGCTGGGCCACCGGCCGCGGTAATCGCAACGGACGTTGCGCGTATCAATTCGCCCGCTACTGGGTGGGACTGAAATTGCTGGAGCACAAGGCATGATTGATTTGCAACACAGCGGCCAGGGCCTCGAAGGCTACGGTATGTTGGCTGCCCAACTGGAGTCGCTGCTGGCGGACGAGCGCGATTTCATCGCCAATGCCGCGCAGTTTTCCGCGTTCCTGTTCAATCAGCTCGATGATTTGAACTGGGCCGGTTTCTACCTTAATCGCAACGAAGAACTGGTGCTCGGCCCGTTTCAAGGCCAGATCGCGTGCGTGCGCATTCCGTTCGGGCGTGGTGTGTGTGGCGCGGCGGCTGCCAGTCTGCAGACTCAGCGCGTCGAAGATGTGCATGCCTTCCCCGGCCACATCGCCTGCGACAGCGCGTCCAACAGTGAGTTGGTGGTGCCGTTGGTCAAGGACGGTCGCCTGATTGGCGTGCTTGACCTCGACAGCCCGAAGCTGGCGCGTTTCGGCGCCGCAGACCAGGCCGGGATCGAGCAGCTGGCAGCGATTTTCCTGCGCCTGACCGACTGCTGATCAACCGCTGAGGCCAGCCTTGTGCAACAGGCTGGCCGTGTCCACGCTGTCGATTTGCGCGGGATCGAGAAACCGCGTCGCGTACTGCATGTACACCCCCTCGTTGATGAACAGGCCGAACAGCGGCGCGTCAATGTGCGCTTCGCGGCACATGGTCGCCATGATCCCGAGCGCCTCGCTCAACGATTTGGCTTTCTTGTAAGGGCGATCGGCGGCGGTCAGCGCTTCGAAAATATCGGCAATCGCCATCATCCGCGCCGGCAGGCTCATCTGCTCGCGCTTCAGCCGTTTCGGGTAGCCGGTGCCGTCCATTTTTTCGTGATGGCCGCCAGCGATCTCGGCGATGCTGTCGAGGTGGCCGGGGAAGGGCAGGCGGCTGAGCATCATGATCGTCTGCACCATGTGGTGATTGATGATGTAGCGCTCTTCGCGGGTCAGCGTGCCCCGGGCGATCTTCAGGTTGTAGAGCTCGCCGCGGTTGTACTTGTATGCGGGCACATCGAGTTTGAAACCCCAGGGATTGTCTTCCGGGATCAGTTCGTTCGGGTCGCGTTCGATCAGATGCTCGGGTTTGTCGGCCAGCAGTCTTTCGCTGACGGGCAGCGTGGGCGCAGGCGTTTTCGCCTGGCGGCGGTGTTCTTCCCATGACACACCAAGGCGATCGTCAAGCGTGCGCAGCCAGGGGCGTAGCGCGATCTGGTCAAGGCGTTGCAGATCAGCCTCGGCCATGGCCTCGCCACCGAGATTGCAGCGGGCGACAAAGGCAAAATCGTCGTCCAGCGTCATCAACTCAAGGTCACGCGAGCGGGCCAGCGCAGCGTCGTCTGCACCGTTCGCCAAGGTCTGCCAGTAGTTGATCCAGACATCACGCTTGAGCACTTCGAAACGCGTACGGATTTCGTGGATGCGGTCGTTGATGGTTTCAAGTTTGGTGGCTTTGTCGACCACGTATTCCGGCGTCGTGACCTTGCCGCAATCGTGCAGCCACGCGGCGATGTGCAACGCCTCCCATTCATCCTCACTGGGCTGATAGGCACTGAACGCCGGCGCCTGGCTGGCGGCGGCAGCCTGGGCAAGCATCAGCGTCAGTTCCGGTACTCGCTGGCAGTGGCCGCCGGTGTACGGGCTCTTGGCGTCGATCGCGCTGGCGAGCAGCTGGATGAAAGCATCGAGCAATTGTTTCTGCCGGGCCTGCAGGCGCTGGCTTTCGATGCTCACCGCCGCCGCGCCGGACACCGCCTGCAGAAAGGCGATGCGGTCAGGCCGCAGTTTTTCCAGATCGCTCGGCGCACCGCTGTCATCGACCAGCAGAATCAGCAGGCCGATGGTTTCGTCATGCTGGTTGTGCAGGCGGATACCAATCAGGTGGATGCGTGGCGACTGCATCGCCAGGAGGATTTTCTGCAAGTCGCCGGCCTGATCGAAGCCCAGATGGCTGACGGTATTGTTGGCGCTGGCCAATTGTTCGAACCACGCCGGCCCGCTGTTTTCATGCAGCTCACGGCCCTGAATGTCAAATGCCTCCAGTGCTTGCGGTACGCCATCGATGATCAGCCCATAAGGTTCCATGCGGGCACCGTCGGCTTCACGCAGATAGATCAGGCCGGCCTGAGCCTGGGCGATTTGCACGGTTTCGAAGAGCACTCGTTCAAGCAACGGGGCGAAGCGTGTTTCGGCACACAGGCTGTCGGTGATCCGGAAGAAACTGCCCAGGGTGTCCTTCATCCGCGCCATGGACAGGCTCAATCGGTCGATTTCCAGCACGGCTGAGCGGCGGGTCAGTGGGAAGTTGAAGTCGAAGCTGCGAATGGCATCGGCTTCCTTGACCAATGCATGCAGCGGTTTGACGAGGATCCGCGAAGTCATCCAGCCCAGTGGCAGGCACAGCAGCAAGATCGCCAGGGTGATGAGCGCGCCTTGCCAGCGCAGGCGGAAAGCGTCGGCCAGCAATTCATCTTCCGGCACCAGCAGCGCCAGTTGCAGACCTTTTGGCCCACCTTCCTCAATGCCGGTACGGGCGACGATCCATTGCCGGCCGTTCACCTGCAGGCGCTTGCCAATATCTCCTGCGCTGAAAAGCGCGTTCAGCTCGGGGCTCAGATCGGCCGCTCGGGCCAGCCGCGCCGAGCGATCGTCGACGATCAGGCGATGGCTGTCGGGGTAGGCCACGGCATTGCCGTCGGTGTCGTACAACGCGATTTCTGTAGAGGGCGTGACCCGGTGCCTGCCAAGGGCGGTCGACAGCGAAGCGAGGGTCAGGTCGGCGCCAATCACGGCGTTCTCGCCGCTGCGCCGGGCCAGCGTGGTGCCGACATTGTGAGTGGAGAAAAATACGTAGGGTTCGGTGGTGATCTGCCCGGCCTGTTGCAGGGCGTCGCTGAACCAGTTCCGGTTGCGTGGATCGTAGGCGTCCTGCGGATGATTGCGGCGGCTGATCGGGGTCAGGGCCTGATCAAAGAACAGTGATTGCGAGCGTATGGCGCCTTGGGGATCGTGCTCGATGCTCCACACCTGATACACCGCCGTGTCCGGCGCCTGCAGCTGGGCCTTGAGCGCCGCCGTACGCAGCGCCCGCACCATGAAAAAGTCGCCATTGGCGTAACCCAGATACAGCGAAGCCAGCGCCGGGTTGTCGACCAATGACTGGCTGAAGGGCTTGAGCAAGGGCAGGCGATGCTCAAGATCAGCAGACTGGGCCGCCGGGGTATCTGCCAGCAGGCTCAACAGATGGCGGATCGGCTGGTAAGTCGCCTGCAGGTCATCGCGCACATCCTGCTCGATGCGATCGAACAGTTTCTCGCTGCTCGACAGAATGATCTGCGTGGTCTGGCGGTAATTGAACAGGCCCAGCACTACGCCCGTCAGCAACAAAAGAAAAGTGAACATGACGCTGATGTGCACGTGCAGCGGCAAGCGGCGCTGCTCGGGGCGCAGTGGGCTGGGCATTGCAGGCTCTCCATGAATGTTTAACTCACTGCTCAGCCCCAAGCATAGTTAAGACTCGCTCACTGTGCCTTGGTCGGCCAATGCCAATTGATGTTGCAAGGCTTGCTCCAGTTCGAGCATCGCCTGACTGGTTGCTTGCCATCGGCGGCCAATCTCCAGCGAGGGAAGCGCTTGCTGGCAAGCGTCCTCGAGGGCATCGCAACATTCGATCAGCCGCGATGCCTGGGCGATGCGTGCCGCGCCCTTGATCTTGTGGGCGACTACTGTCAGTCCTTCGCGATCATCGGCAGGCGAAAGAGTGAGCAGTTCCTGGCGGTCGAGGCGGCTGCTTTTGAGCAGCTCCACCAGCAAGCGGCGTGTCTGCGCCGGGTTGCTGCCGGTCAGCAGGCACAAACTCTGCAGGTCGAACACCGATGCGGGAGACGCTGGCGTGATCCCGTCGATCCACTGCCCGAGCAGGGTCAGGCTCAGTGGCTTGAACAGGCAATCGTTCATGCCGGCGAGTTTGCAGCGCTGGACTTCCTCTGGCTGGGCGTTGGCCGTGAAACCCAGCACGGTGCACGGCGGACGACGATTTTGCAGCTCGAACTGGCGGATGGCGCGAGTCAGCTCATATCCGTTCATCACGGGCATGTTGCAGTCGGCAATCACCAGATCGAAATGCTCTGCCTGCCACAGTTCCAGGCCGCTGCGGCCATCTTCGGCGATGCTGAAGCGGTGACCGAGAAACTCGAGCTGCTGGCACATCAGCAAACGGTTGGCGGGATGGTCGTCGACCACAAGGACATGCAGGGGCGTCGTTGCAGGTTTGATCGCCGGCTCGCTTTTCGCTGGGTGTGTCGTTGCCGGACGGATTTGCAGTGGCAGGGACACGCAGACCTGAGTGCCCAGTTCCGGCTGGCTGTTGAGCTGCAGTTGTCCGCCCATCATTTCACACAGGTTGCGACTGATGACCAGCCCCAGCCCGGCGCCGCTTGTGGCCTGGCGACTGCCATTTTGTGCCTGGGCAAACGGTTCGAACAGGCGCTGTTGATCTTCGGCGCTGATCCCGACACCGCTGTCCTGCACGGTCAATTGCATCAGAGCCCGTCCGGTTGCGTCCGATGTCATCAAGTCCAGGGTAATCCGCACGTGGCCGTGGTCGGTGAATTTGATGGCATTGCTGACCAGATTGGACAGCACCTGCTTGAAGCGCAGCGGATCCAGATGCACCTCCACGGCCGGGTCCGGCGGATTGAAGACGACTTGCAGGGCGAGGTTTTTCTGCCGGGCGAGACCGTCGAAGATGCGCGCCACGGATGTCACCGTGTCGACCAGGTTGATCCAGTCCGGACACAGGCTCAGTCGCCCGGATTCGATGCGGGCGATGTCGAGAATATCGCCAATCAGCCCCAACAGATCCTTCGCCGAATGGTACGCCGTGTCGATGGATGCTCGATCCGGATGCTGGGGCTCGATGCGTTTGAGGGTCAGCTCAAGCATGCCGATCACGGCGTTCATCGGTGTACGGATTTCATGGCTCATGGTCGCCAGAAACGTGCTCTTGGCCCGGTTTGCCTCGTCTGCCTGCTCCTTGGCCGCGCGCAGTTCCTCGAACAACTGACGGCGTTCACTGATATCGATCCAGCCGCCGATGATGCCCTGGACGTCGCCGCTGGAGTCGCGGTAGGGAAGGATCCAGTGGTAAATCGTCAGACGGCGGTTGCCGATGTGCAGGGGGCGGTCGAGTATCAGCGCAGTACCTTCGGCGATGACTCTCTGGTAATCGGCGTGGAAGGCCTGGGCCTCGAAAGCATTGCTCACTGTGCCCTGCATGACCCCTTTGCCGAGGATGTCCTCACGCTTGGCGTTGAACGCCTGAAGATAGCTGTCATTGCAACTCTGCAGCAGACCCTGGCGATCCCGCACGTAGATCGGATGCGGCGTGCCGTTGACCAGAGATCGCATGAACTCCAGTTGATCGTTCAACGCGCGCTCGGCGGCGCGGCGCTGTTTGATCTGATGGCGCATGTAGGCGTTCCAGGTCAGTAACAGCAGCAGGATCAGGCCGGCGGCAGCGATGACTTGATAGAACAGGCGCTGATAGTTTTGCCAGATGTTCTGCGATGCGGTGGAGTAACCACGCCAGCGACCGTTGATCACACCGAGTTCTTCCGGAGCGATGCTCAGCAGTGCCTTGTTGATGATCGAGGCGAGCTCGCTGTTGTCACGGGCGGTAGCCAGTGAAAACGCGGCCTGACCGGTACCGATGGTGGTGGTGATCTGCAATGGCCGGGCAAAGATGCGCGATGAAATGAAGTAGTTGGCGATCACCAGTGAGTTCACGGCGCCGTCGACATGGTTTTCAGCCAGCATCGACACCGCGCTGAAACTGTCGGGCGTTTCGATCACTTCAATGCCCGGGAAGTCTTCCCGCAAGTAATCGACCAGTGGATTGCCTTGGGCGATCGCCAGCCGCTTGCCTTTGAGTTGTGCCAGGTTGGTCGGGCCGTCGGCGCTTTTGCGGGTCAGCAGCACGTAGGAATTCTCAAGGTAGGGCCGGCTGAAGCTCAGGGTTTTTTCGCGTTCGGCACTTGGCAGCAGCGCGGCGATCAGATCGGCTTTGTGGTTGTCGATCTGTCTGATCATTTCCGCATCGTTGCGACTGCGCTGAATTTCGAAACGCAGGCCGGTGCGCAAGCGAATGAGTTCGAGCAGATCGGCGCTGATGCCCCGAAAGTTGCCGGCGCTGTCGAAGAAGGTCAACGGTGCGAACGCTTCATTGACCACTACGCTGACTACGGGATGCTGCTTGAGCCAGCTCTCCTCGCGATGGGTCAACTGCAGTTTTCGGTCGGTGAGCAGCAAGTCGCTGCCAGCGCTCCAGCGTTTGCCGATTTCGTCGCGCTGGCTGCCCGGAATGGCATCTAGCACCGTGTCGACAATGGCCAGCAGTTGCGGATTGCTGCGCCTTACGGCGAAGCTGAACCCTTGCGCTTCCTGCTTGCCGAAGTTGGCCATGCGGACATTGTTCAGATAACCCTTGTTGATCATGTAGTGGGTGGAAAGGGTATCGCCTAGAAACACATCGGCCTGGTCGAACGCCACGGCGTTGATTGCATTCTGGTAGGACGGATAACAGGTAATGAGCGCCTTGGGATACAGCGCTCTGATCTCGGGCAGTGGCAAGTAGTGATAAACCATGCTCAGGCGCAGCCCGGCCAGACCCTCGGTCAGAGAGCGGGTTTCATCCTCGCGGGTCACCAGTACTGGCTGATCGACCGCGTAAGGTCTGGAGAACGCGAGATTGGCGTTGCCCGCTTCGTAGCCGTTGGCTGTGCCGAGCAGGTCGATCTGGCCGTCGACCAGGGCGCGAATGGCAGCGTCGCGGGAGGGGAAACGTTGCACCCTGATCGGTAAGCCGGTGGCCTGGCCGAGGATGCCCGCGTAGTCGGCGGTGAGTCCTTCGTAGTCCTTGCCGCTCACGGTCATGTCGAATGGCGGGTAGTCAGGTGCAGAGGTTCCCAGCACCAGTTCGCTGCGAGTCTGCAGCCATTGCCGCTGAGCAGGCTGCAAGACAACCTGGACGGCTTCGCTGGCCGAGCGACTGAGCAAGGCGTAGTCCGGTGAGACGCCTGGCATGGCAGATGCGTTGGCGCTCAGGCACAGACCTGCGCTCCAGGCGATTAGATAGTCCTTTAAACGGCTGGGCATGTAGGGTCTCACACAAGAGCGTTGCGTTTGGCCATCTCGATAAGTTCTACAAGGGATCTGGCCTTGAGTTTTTGCATCAGGCGTTTTTTATACGTGCTCACCGTCTTGTTACTTAGGAACATGCCCTTGGCAATTTCTTTATTGGTACGGCCCTGGGCAAATAACTGCAATACCATCAATTCGCGATCATTGACGGATTTGAATAATTCAAGTTCGACATAACGGATATCGTCACAGCGAACCGGATTAAGTGCCTGGCTGGGGAAGTAGTTATAACCGGAGAGTACCGCTTTGATTGCGCTGACCAGTTCGCTCAGATCTTCCTGTTTACAGACATAACCGGAGGCACCGGACTGCATGCAGCGAATCCCGAACAGCGTTGGACATTGCGCGGTCAGAATGAGGATTTTGAAATTCGAACCCATGGTGTTGAAGCGGGCCAGCACTTCGAGGCCGTCCAGCTTGGGAATGCTGACATCCAGGATGACCAGGTCAGGCATGCATTCGCGGACCATTTGCATGGCATCGACACCGTTATCGGATTCACCGACGACCTTATAGCCTTCATGTTCCAGCAGCATTCGGACGGCGAGACGGATAACCGGATGGTCGTCCACAATAAAAACGGAGTTCATAAATAGAGTCCCATGCAAGCATGAATAAAGCGCGCACCTTAGCTCAGATGCGTGAGCACTCGCATGGACTGGCAGTGTCGTGACTACCTTATAGGATTAGTCCTACGCGTAATAAGGAAAGGGACTACGTTAAAATTAGGTTTGACGTAAGGAAGTGCGGGGTTGGCAGGACTTCACTGTTGGCTTGTCAGAGTTTGCAAGTGTTGGGCTTTGATAATTTTGCAAGTGTTTAAATATGGGTTTAACAGTGCGCCGTCATGGTGTTTATCTTTTCCGCTATCAGCTCACGCGCTGCCCTGGCCAGCACGGCGTTTTCCGAATGATCGCGGGGGGCAGCTGGTTGTATCCAGTCGGTCATGGTGCCCGCCCGACTGGATGCAGCAGACTCAGTGGCTGGAGCGGCCGGTCATTTCCAGTGCCATGTCGCTGGCATAGCTGTCGGTCATGCCGGCGATGAAATCGATCATGCGCAGAAACGAGCTGTGCAACGACCCCCGCGGGTCCGGGGCGTTATTACCGAGCAGATCGAGGATGCGCCGACTCTTGAACGACGGCGTGCGGCCGTTGTGTTGCTCCAGCGCGGCGCCGCAGAACGAATTGAGCAGGATTTCCAGCGTCGTATACGCGCCGATTTCGTGCAAGGTCTTGCGCTTGTCCTGAAAGATTTTCTTGCGGGCAATGTCCTTGGCGTTCAACACGCAGCGTTTCGCCGGCCCGTGCATGTGTTCGACCAGATCGCCGGGCAGCGTGCCCGCAAGCAGGGCTTCCTGTTGTTCGACAAAGGCCCGCGCCGCTGCGTTGGTCAAGTGCTCGATGGCCTTGCCGCGCAGGATCGCCAGCTTGCGCCGCCGGGAATCCTGCGGGCCGAGCTGGCGATAGGTTTCCGGCAGGTCGTCACCGACCAGTCCGAGCAGCAGCGATTCGACTTCGGCGTATTCCAGGAGCTCCATCTCCAGACCGTCTTCGAGATCGATCAGCGCATAGCAGATGTCGTCGGCTGCCTCCATCAGATACACCAATGGATGGCGTGCCCAGCGCTGGTCTTCCAGTTGTGGCAGGCCGAGCTTGTGAGCGATCTGTTCGAGCAGCGGCAGTTCGCTCTGGTAGCAGCCGAACTTGTGTTTCTTGTAGCCAAGGGAGTCAGCGTGGCGCGCGGTCCACGGGTACTTCAGATAGGTGCCCAGCGTCGCGTAGGTCAGGCGGGTGCCGCCATCGAACTGGTGATATTCCAACTGTGTCAGCACGCGAAAGCCTTGAGCGTTGCCCTCGAAATTGAGGAAGTCACCGCGCTCGGCTTCGCTCATGCCATCGAGCCAGCCGCGCCCGGCGGCTTGTTGAAACCAGTGGCGAATGGCGTCTTCGCCGGAATGGCCGAACGGCGGGTTACCGATGTCGTGAGCCAGGCAGGCCGACTGCACCACCATGCCGAGGTCGGCGGGGTCGCACCATTCCGGCAGCGCGCTGCGCAGGGTTTCGCCGACGCGCATGCCCAGCGACCGGCCGACGCAACTGACTTCCAGCGAGTGGGTCAGGCGCGTGTGAATGTGATCGTTGCTGGTGACCGGGTGCACTTGGGTCTTGCGCCCGAGGCGGCGGAAGGCACCGGAGAAAATGATGCGGTCATGGTCTTTGTGAAAAGGGCTGCGGCCAAGTTCTTGCGGGCTGTGCAGCGGCTTGCCGAGGCGTTCGCGGTTGAGCAGGGTAGGCCAATCCAAGGCTGATTCTCTCCGTCTGGTGACTGATCGCCCTAGCTTCCCGGTTCGGCCCCGTGCCTGCAAGCAGAACTACAGGCCTGCCGCATCGATATCGATCAACAGCAAGCGTTCACCGTTATCGAAGAACTGCCCGGCGGTCAGGCAATACTGGTTGCTGGTGGCATCGCGATAAGTACTCGACAGGGTCAGGCGGCGTTCTTCCCAGCCTTCGGCGAGCAGATGATAGAAGTAGGGTCGCCACGACCAGTTGTGCCCCAGGTAGCGATCATCGGCGAACCAGCCGTCGTGTCGCCATTCCAGGTTGGGCGTCAGTTGCGTGCCGTGACGATCACATTGATAAAAGCGCAGCAGCCAGGGAAACGCCTGCAGCTTTGGCAGTGCGCTGAGCGGAGCGCGGGCCTGCGCCCATTGCTGCAGAATCGCCATCAACTCACTGAGCTGCTGGCGCATCTGCATCAGGCGTCCGCGCTCGCTGAGTTTCTGCTTCACATAGCGCTGGCGCAGTTGAGCGAAGTGCGCGACGAAAGCGTCCGTAGCGAAGAAATCTTCCTGCGCACGGGCGAAGAGAAAACCCTGCACGTAGCGCGAGCCGCATTCCAGAGCGAAATTGAGCTGCGCTTCGGTTTCGACACCTTCAGCGATGATCCAGCAGCCGGTTTTCTCGGCCATTTGCGCGAGTGCTTTGACCACATCGCTGCTCGGGCCACCAAGGGCCGCTGCCTGGAACAGGCGCATGTCGAGCTTGAGAATGTCCGGTTGCAGGGCCAGCACCCGATCCAGCTGCGAATAGCCAGCGCCGAAATCATCGATGGCGATTCTCGCGCCTGCGTCGCGGTAGCGTCCGACCACCTGTGACAAACGTTCGCTGTTGCCACCCAGCTCGGTGATTTCGAACACGATGCGCTGCGGATCAACCTTGTTCCGGGCCAACTGCTTGAGACTGGGCAAGGCCTGATCCGCACGCAGGCGACTGATCCAGCGCGGCGACATGTTGAGGCTGAGAAACCATTCTGGCGGTGCCTCATGCAGGCGGCTCAAGGCATGATCACGGATCTGCCGGTCGAGACGACGAAGGGCGGTGGCCGGGGTGCGCGGATCGGCGAATAACGGCCCGACCGAGGTCAACTGACCATCGCCGTGACGCAAGCGGCCGAGTGCTTCGACGCCTGCAATGCGTCCGGTGGCGGTGTCAATGAAAGGCTGAAAGCAGGCGAGCGGTTGCCCGTCGATCACGGCAAGTCCTTAATCTTATTGTTTGTTGGCCGCGTTTGCCGGATAGGCACGCGGGATTGAATCCCCCGATAAGGAGATTCACCCCGGCGCTATTGCAAGATTGTAGCCAGAGACACCGACTCAGCGTTTGCCCGAGCTGTGCATGACCAGTTTGATCAGCGGTCCGAGTGTGGTGCCGAGACGCAAAAGTCGGGTCAGACCGCCACCGCCGCTGCGTTTCGAGCCTTTGCCGGTGAGGAAACCCAGCAGCGTTACCGCCGCCACGCCCCACAACGGCGCATGCTTGATGCCGAAACCGTCCTGCACGTTCTGCTTCATGCCACGCATGCGCTGCAAGGGTTGCAGCACTTGCGCGGTTTCGTGGCGGATTTCCTGACGGTGCATTTCCATGCGCAGGCGGATCAGGGCCTTGCGCATTTCCCGGCGCGAGCTGTTGTGCGGAAGTTCAGGCAGGCTCATGGCAGCAGGCGCTCCCGGTCGTTGGCGAGCTCTTCGAGCGTGCCGTGGAAAGGCGAGGACTCGTCGAAAATCGCCGCTTTGAGGCGCAGGCCGCAGAAGATCGACGCCAGCGTGTAGAACACGCACAGGCCGATTATCGCCGCCAGACGGTAGGTGTCCCAGAAGATGATCATCACCAGCGTCGACAGGCCCACCAGCAACAGCAGGGCAAACACCAGCGCCAGACCGGCAAACAGCAGCAGGCTGACGGTGCGTGATTTCTGCTCCTGCAATTCGATGCCGAACAACTCGACATGACTGTGCAGCAGGCCCAGAACGGCGGCGCCGAGACGACGCGTGGAGGAGGCGGTGCCCGCAGTCGGGCCGGATTCACCGATCGACATGATCAGCGCCGAGTAGCCAGCAGGCCAATCAGGAAACCGACGCCGGCAGCGATGCCCACCGATTGCCATGGGTTGGCGGACACATAGTCTTCAGTAGCGGTGACCGCCGCCTGACCGCGTTCGCGCAGAGTGTCTTCAGTCACTTTCAGGGTCTCGCGGGCGCGCAGCAGGCTGTCATGAATCTGGGCGCGCAGCTCATCGGCCTGATCGCCAGCGAGGGTCTTGGTGTGCTCGAGCAAGCGTTCGGTGTCGGCAACCAGAGTCTGGAAGTCGTTCATCAGGATTTCTTGAGCAGTCTTTGCCTTGATGCTGGCCATTGGTGGATCTCCGTAGGTGGCTTTGAAGCGTTCGAGTATGAGCCTTGCGTGAAGGTTCAGTGCAAATGCCTGGTACAACTTTTGCTGTGTCGTGGTGCGTCGCTTGGTATCCGTGCGCTGTTGCCGGGCGAAAAAATCCAATTCATCTGCTTGCGGTTCGTGATCGGACATCAACAGTGCGCCAAATCAGTTCATCCCATTTGTGGATGGATGACTGACGGGGCGCAACTTGGTGCATGAAATGTCCCCATGAACCGCTTTGGTGCCTTTTTAGCCTTCAGGTCTGCCTCCTCATGGAAAATCTGCAAAGTGCTGTGGACACGCTGGTTCACAGTTCCAACACGTTGTTCATTCTGATCGGTGCGGTGATGGTACTGGCGATGCACGCCGGTTTCGCCTTTCTGGAGGTTGGCACGGTCCGGCAGAAGAATCAGGTCAACGCACTGTCGAAAATCCTCAGCGATTTCGCCGTCTCGACCCTGGCCTATTTCTTTATAGGCTATTGGATCTCCTATGGCGTGACCTTCATGCAACCCGCCGCGGTGCTCAGCGCCGACCATGGCTATGGACTGGTGAAGTTTTTCTTTCTGCTGACCTTCGCTGCCGCGATCCCGGCGATCATTTCCGGCGGTATTGCCGAGCGCGCGCGTTTCGTCCCGCAGCTGTGCGCGACGGCGCTGATCGTGGCCTTCATCTATCCGTTTTTCGAGGGCCTGGTCTGGAACGGCAACTTCGGCCTGCAAGGCTGGCTGGCGGCGAAGTTTGGCGCCGCATTCCACGACTTCGCCGGCTCGGTGGTGGTGCACGCCATGGGCGGTTGGCTGGCGTTGGCCGCCGTGTTGTTGCTCGGGCCGCGCAATGGTCGTTATCGCGATGGTCGGCTGGTCGCATTTGCGCCATCGAGCATCCCGTTTCTGGCACTGGGCTCGTGGATCCTGATTGTCGGCTGGTTCGGCTTCAACGTGATGAGCGCGCAGACGCTGCAAGGTGTCAGTGGCCTGGTCGCCGTCAACTCGCTGATGGCCATGGTCGGCGGCACCGTCGCGGCGTTGATCGTCGGGCGCAATGACCCGGGCTTTCTGCACAACGGCCCGTTGGCCGGTCTGGTGGCGATCTGTGCCGGATCCGACCTGATGCACCCGGTCGGCGCACTGGTGACGGGGGCAATTGCCGGAGCCTTGTTTGTCTGGTGCTTTACCGCTGCTCAAGTCAAATGGCGCATCGACGACGTCCTCGGCGTATGGCCGCTGCACGGCGTGTGTGGCGTGTGGGGCGCAATTGCCTGCGGCATTTTCGGCCAGACTGCGCTGGGAGGTCTGGGCGGGGTGAGTCTGATCAGCCAGGTGATCGGCACCGTGCTCGGCGTCGTGGTGGCGCTGGTCGGCGGCTTTGTAGTTTACGGCGCGATCAAGGCTCTGCATGGACTGCGCCTGAGTCAGGAACAAGAGTATTACGGCGCCGACCTGTCGCTGCACAAGATCGGCGCGGTGAGTCAGGACTAGATTTCCTCATCATTGGCTCCGGGGTAGAAACCATGGAGGAGGCGATAGCGATCGATGCGCACCTGATCGACTTTCTCCTGCACCTGATGCGCTGGCAGGCCAAGCATGATCAGTGCGTGTGAAGCGAGCATCAGGCTCGACTCCAGAAGCTCCGGCACCACCTCCGTGGCGCCGGCGGCTCTGAGCTCGGCCGATTGGCTGTCGTCACGGGTGCGCACCAGGATCGGCACCTGTGGGTTGAGTCGGCGCGCTTCGCGGAGGATGCGCAACGCCACATCACTTTGATCCACGGCAATCACCAGCAGCCTCGCGCGTAGCAGGCCGACGGCAGTAAGCAGGTCGCCACGCGCCGAGTCGCCGTAATGCACGTCGCTTTCCCCGCTAGCGGCTTCCTGTACCCGTACCGGGTCGTTGTCCAGCGCGACATAGGCTTGCCCGGCATTGCCCATGAAGCGTCCGATGGACTGGCCAACGCGACCGTAGCCGCAGATCACCACATGTTGGTGGAGATCGGCGTTGAGCGCGCTGATCTGTTCGATCTGCGCTTCCTGATTGGGCTTGCGGTGCAGCACGGCGGCAAGGCGCGGCGCTGCGCGCAAAAGCAGCGGCGTGAGCAGCATCGAACAGAACGTCGCTGCGAGCAGCAGGGCACCCGGTTCGGTCGGCAGCAAACTGTTCTGTTGCATCTGCGCCATCAAGGCAAAACAGAATTCGCCGCCCTGGGCCAGCGCCAGACCGCTGCGCCACGCGGTTTCGCTGTCGCTGCCACGCCACTTCACCAGCAGCGCAACCACGATGCCCTTGACCAACATCAGTCCCAGCGTCAGGCCGATGATCAACAGGCTGTGACTGACGAACAATTGCAGGTCGATCAGCATGCCGATGCTGACGAAGAACACGCCGAGCAGGATGTCGCGAAAAGGCCGGATGTCGGCTTCGATCTGGTGCCGATAATGGCTCTCCCCGAGCAACATGCCGGCCAGAAAGGCGCCGAGGGCTGGCGACAGGCCCAACAAGTGCGTGAGCCATGCGGTGAGCAGCACGATCACCAGTGCCAGCAGGACGAACAGCTCCGCCGAGCGTGACGCCGCCACTTCATGAAACAGCCTTGGCAGCAACCAGCGACTGGCGAGCAGCAGGCAGAAGAACAGCACCACGGTTTTGCCCAGGGTCAACGGCAAGGCCCAGTACCAGGGCTGCTCGCTGGTCCCGGCGAACACGGGCACCAGTGTCAGCAGCAGCACTGCGACGACGTCCTGAAACAACAGCACGCCGACCGCGTTCTGGCCGTGGCTGCTGAATACTTCACCGAGACTGCCCAGCTCCTTGGTCACAATCGCCGTGGATGACAGCGATAGACCGGCACCAAGCAACAGCGCTGGCATCATCGGCATGCCCAGCCCCATCAACAGTGTGCCGAGCAAGGCTGTGCTGATGAGCACCTGCTGACTGCCGAGGCGAAACACCACCTGACGCAGCGCAATCATCTTCGACAGGGAAAACTCCAGGCCCAGCGAGAACAGCAGGAACACTACGCCCAACTCAGCGACATCCGGCAGATGTTCGCTCTCGTTGACCCAGTCGAACGCGTTCGGCCCGACCATTAATCCCACGCACAGGTAGCCCAGCACCGGTGGCAGTCGCAGGCGCCGGAACAGGGCAATCACCACCAGGGACGAGGCGAGAATGATCAACAGATTTGCAAACACGGGACACTCCGCTGTCAGGGCGTTGGCCTCTGAAGCGTAGAGGCAAAAAGTCCGCGAGGATGACGCAATTGCAATTTGCGCCGAATGATTTGCGTCAGGATTTTGCGCCAGCAGCGTTGCATCCTTTGGGCGGTGGCGGGTCGACGAGGGTTCGGCACCGTCCTAGAATGGCCTCACTTGTTTTCCGGTAATGCCGTCATGCCTCCTGAATGTCAGCTGTTCGGCACCCTCGGGTGTCATCTGTGTGAAGTCGCCGAAGCCGAGCTGATGCCCTTTGTCGAGCATGGTCTGCTGGTGGAACTGATGGACATCGCCGAAGACGAGTCGTGGTTCGAAAAGTACAGCTTGCGCATTCCGGTACTGCGGCGGGTCGACACTGGCGCGGAGCTGGATTGGCCGTTCAGTGGCGATGAAATCGTGGCGTTTTTACGCTGACGCAGATTTGTCCTGTTCATTCCGCTGGTCGCAGCAACCCATCCTTGCGTTGGCACTCCCCGGCTTCTTCGGTTACTGTATGTCCATACAGCAATCGAGTCAGAGGGATGAACCGTGGTCAATGTCGAACAGTTGAAGAGCAGCGTTAACCGGATGTCGGTCGACGTGGTGCGCGAGGCCGTCCTCGAATTGCGCCTGGACGGGCTGGTCACGGAAGGCAAGACGCCGTTCAACAAGCTGCATTTCAATACCTGCTTTGCCGAAATCGAAGCCCTGTTTCAACGCGCCGGTTATCACAAGCAGCTGGATGTGGTCGGTTATCAGGGCCTGCTGTATGCCTTGTACGATCCGGGGCGCTGGGAGGCGGTCGATGTGTTGCGCTGGCTGAAGGAGTTCACCGAAGCGGCGGCACTCAAATCCGTGCCGGCGTGAAGAAACTGCGCTAGGTGGCTTTGCCTCGGTGTTGGATAATGCCGGCCTGCATTGAGGATTCCTGTTTCGTATGTCCACTCCCGTTTTTTCCGCTGCGCACAATCAGGCCAGCACGTTGTACTTGCCGCCCGGCCCCTGGCTGACGGTCCTCGATTGCCTGTGCGAGCACTTCAGTGCCATCGGCCGCGAGCAGTGGCTCGACCGGATTGCTCGGGGGCGGGTGCTGGATGCACAGGGCCAGCCGATTGCACTGGACTTGCCGTACAAGGAAGGTTTGCGCATTCATTACTTCCGCGAAGTACCGGACGAGAAACCGATTCCGGTGGTCGAATCGATTCTCTACGCCGATGAACATCTGGTGGTGGCCGACAAACCTCATTTCCTGCCGGTCACGCCGGCCGGGGAATATGTCGAGCAGACCCTGCTGCGGCGGCTGATCCGTCGGCTGGACAATCCGCATCTGGTGCCGCTGCACCGCATCGATCGGCACACCGCAGGGCTGGTGATTTTCTCGGCGAATCCGCAAACCCGTTCCGCCTATCAGTCGTTGTTCCCGACGCGGCAGATCGACAAACGCTACGAAGCGATTGCCCCGGCGCTGCCCGAACTGAATTTTCCGTTGGTACACAAGAGCCGGTTGGTCGATGGCGAGCCATTCTTCCGCATGCAAGAGGGGCCTGGTGTCAGTAATACCGAAACGGCGGTCGAGGTGCGCGAGAAAAACGGCGATCTGTGGCGCTATGGCCTGTTTCCAGTGACCGGCAAGAAGCATCAGCTGCGTGTGCACATGACCGCGCTGGGGGCGAGTATCTGCAACGATCCTTTTTATCCGACTGTGCTGAAAGATGTCGAGGACGACTACGCCAACCCATTGAAGCTGCTTGCGCAAGGCCTGCGCTTCATTGATCCGGTGACGGGTGAATTACGGGAGTTCGAAAGCCGGATCACCTTGCAGTGGTGACAACCGATCCACTTTTGCTACGCCCATGAAAAAGCCCGCATCGCAATGCGGGCTTTTCTGTATCCGGTATCGACCCGGAGCCTTACAGCTCTTTAACGGTACGAACCTGATCCTTGTTGATGCGGGTTTCTTTGCCGTCCAATTGCTGGAACTCGTAGAAGCCCGAATCATCATCGTATTTCGGGGTGTCGACGGCCTGGATTTCGCGACCGTCATTCAAGGTGATCACTGTTGGCGAGGAGCAACCGGCGAGGGTTGCCAGGCCCAGTGCGAGCATGAAAGTGGCGAGGGTCCGTTGAGTCATGAGTGTGTCTCCGAATGGGAAATCTTCTGGTTACTGAGCTTGAGACGTAAACAAGGCGTGAGAGTTCCTTGGATAATGTCAGTCTGACACAGTGTTATGCAGATGTAACAATTCGGGGGTGTTGAGGTTGGCCAGTCGCGGGTCGTTGTCGAGGCATTGCAATGCGACGGCGCCGAGACCGCGCATCACCCGCCCGGGGCTGCGTTCACCGCTGTGCCACGCCGCTTCGAATGCCGGCAATAGCGCCACAGGAATCACGCACAGCAGCGGTTCCCAGTGCTCGCCGTGGCGCAGCATTAAAGGTTTTTCACGTTGCTGATCGGCGGTGGCAAGCATGGCTTGCAGCAACGCCTCGTCGATCCGTGGCACATCGCATGGCAACACCAGCAAGTGCGAATGGCGCGCCGCTTTCAGCCCTGCACGAATCCCGGCCAACGGGCCCGGAAAGTCCCCCTCATCATCCATGACCAACTGATCGGCAAACGCGGCATAACGCTCGCGATTGCGGTTGCACGAAATAATGAGATCGTCGGTGAGCGGCCGCACCTTACGCTGCAAATGCGCGATCAAAGGCTCGCCCAGCCACTCGATGAGCCCCTTGTCCTGACCGCCCATGCGCTGGCCGCGTCCACCGGCCAGAAGCAGGACAGAGCAGGGTGGCAACGGGCTGTTCAAGGGCATGACGACTCTCCAGAGGGGCGGCAGAAAAATGAGCCGCTGTGATATAACACCGGGCTGTTTCCCCTACAACTGGAAGAGCCTATGAAAGCCAAGGCTGATGTACCTTTCGTGCCGCTCAATATCGCGGTGCTGACTGTCAGCGATACCCGAACCCTGGAAACCGATACCTCCGGCCAGGTCTTCGTCGATCGCTTGATCGCGGCCGGCCATGCGCTGGCCGAGCGCGTTCTACTAAAAGATGATCTGTATAAAATTCGCGCGCAAGTCGCCAACTGGATTGCCGACGATGTCGTTCAAGTAGTGCTGATCACTGGCGGCACCGGCTTCACCGGCCGTGACAGCACACCGGAAGCAGTGGCGTGCCTGCTCGACAAGCAGGTCGACGGTTTTGGCGAACTGTTCCGCCAGATCTCCGTGGCCGATATCGGTACGTCGACCGTACAGTCCCGTGCCCTGGCAGGTCTGGCCAACGGCACGCTGGTGTGCTGCCTGCCAGGTTCGACCAATGCCGTGCGTACCGGATGGGACGGCATCCTCGCTGAGCAACTGGACGCCCGTCATCGTCCGTGCAATTTCGTCACCCATCTGAAGCAGGCGGCGCCTTGTGAATCCCGTGGGTAAGCCAGGCAAGACCGGCAGTTTGTTGCCCGTCGAAGCGGCGCTCGAGCGTTTGCTGGACATGGCCGATGCATCGCGCATTGTCGAGCGCGAGCACTTGCCGCTGGCTCAGGTGGAAGGACGGGTGCTGGCTGAAGATCTGATCTCGACACTGGATCTGCCGCCCTGGCCGAACAGCGCCATGGACGGCTACGCCTTGAACCTTGCTGACTGGAACGGTGAGCCGCTGGCCGTCAGTCAAAAGGTCTTCGCCGGGCAGTCTCCGCAACCGTTGGAGCGAGGCACTTGCGCTCGCATCTTTACCGGGGCACCGCTGCCGCCGGGCGCGGACTGCGTCGAGATGCAGGAAAACGCTGAAGTTCAGGCCGACGGCCGAGTGCGTTTCCTTGAAACGCTGAAACCAGACCAGAACATTCGTCCGCAGGGCCAGGAAACCACGGTTGGCGAATTGGTGCTGCAGGCAGGCACCCGATTGGGGCCGATTGAGCAAGGTCTGGCTGCTTCGCTTGGCTGCGCCGGCCTCAATGTCGTGCGCAAGCCGCGCGTGGCGGTATTGTCCACCGGTGACGAACTGGTTGAGCCCGGCCAGGCACTGGGCCCGGGCCAGATCTACAACAGCAACCGCGTGCTTCTGTGCAGCTGGCTGCAGCGTCTGGGCTGTGAAGTCATCGATGGCGGAATTCTCCCGGACGATCTGCCCACCACAAGGGCCCGGCTGGGCGAGTTGCAAAATGTCGATCTGATTCTTTCCACCGGCGGTGTCTCGGTCGGTGAGGCGGATTTCCTCGGCATTGCCTTGCGTGAAGAAGGCGAACTGGCCTTGTGGAAGCTCGCCATCAAGCCTGGAAAACCCTTGACCTTCGGCCATTTCCGCAACGTGCCGGTGATTGGCCTGCCCGGCAATCCCGCCTCCACGCTGGTGACGTTCGCATTGCTGACGCGGCCTTATCTGTTGCGACGCCTGGGTGTGCAAGACGTCGAACCGCTGAAGTTTGCAGTGCCAGCAGGTTTTGTCTGGCCGGTGGCCGGAAACCGTCGCGAATATTTGCGCGGACGTCTCGAGCACGGGCGGGCAATCATCTACCGCAACCAGAGTTCGGGTGTGCTGCGTAGCGCGGCGTGGGCCGACGGATTGGTCGAAGTCCGGGAAGGCCGCACGCTGAGCGAGGGTGATGAAGTGAACTTCATTGCGCTCAGTGAGCTTCTGGGGTAGACCTTCTCACCCATGCACGCGTCGGCGGGTACGCACGGCGCGTGCAACGATTGGTTCGGTCAGTTGCTGATCAGTGTCACCAACTGGTCGAATCGGCTGTTGGCCACCCATCCCAGCAGTCCCAGGATGACAGCGGTCGCACCCGCCGAATACGCCAGACGGTGTTTGATGGTACGGACGTCATTGAGCATTTCGTCCATGTCGCGGCGCATGTATTTGAAATGGGTTTCCAGCTCGCTGACACGGGGCTCCATATCAAACTCTCCAGTGGGTTTGGCGTTGTTGCAAAAATCCGCTTTTTTACTGGCACGACTTTCGGCGAGCGCCGCGACCGGGCTCACCGGTGCCTTGGTTTCATGGTTGTGCATGGAAGTACTCGCTGAATGAATCAACTGCACGCTTGCTGATGTTTCCATGACGCGATTCATGAAAATAAATCGGGGGGGATCCGTTCATTACCGGCACATCCTTGTGTAATTGGGTTGAAGGTTGATGCTGCCAGCACACGGTGACCCAAGGGCCGGGCGCGGTCAATTAAGCCGATTCCTGTTGTTTCGTAAGAAAAAATACCGCTGTGCAGGAAGCTTGCTGTTCGAACAGCAATTAATTGCTCTCCCCGGTGGCTTTTTCGAGGCACGCCGTGGTCAAGATGTTTCAACCGATTCAATTCTTGGAGTGACGTTATGAGTGAACGCCGGGCACTGCTGATCTTGCATGGCAAACAGGCACTCAACGAGGATGTCCGCGCCGCTGTCGAGGCCAGGCGCGAGACAGGCTGGGAGCTTGCGGTGCGAGTGACCTGGGAAGCCGGCGACGCCCAGCGTCTGGTAGAAGAAGCGCTGGCCGCCGGCTACACGAAAATCATCGCCGGCGGCGGCGACGGCACCTTGCGTGATATCGCCGAAGCATTGGCTCAGCATCCGCAAAAAGCCAGTCTCGTCTTGCTGCCACTGGGCACCGCCAACGATTTTTCCCGGGCTGCCGGCATTTCCCTGGAGCCGGCGCAGGCCCTCGATCTGCTGGACGTCGAGCCTTCGGATATCGATCTGGGCGAAGTCGGCGGGCAGATTTTCCTCAACATGGCGACGGGTGGATTCGGCAGCCAGGTCACCGCCAATACCTCGGAAGACCTGAAAAAGGTCCTGGGTGGCGCGGCTTATCTGTTCACTGGCCTGACCCGGTTCAGCGAGCTGCACGCCGCTTACGGTGAGTTGCAGGGGCCGGATTTCCATTGGCAGGGCGAACTGCTGGCACTGGGCATCGGCAACGGGCGGCAGGCGGGTGGCGGGCATGTGTTGTGCCCCGAGGCGCGAGTCGACGACGGTCTGCTGGATATCAGCATTTTGCCGGCGCCGCAGGAACTGGTCGGGACACTGAAGAATTTGCTGAGCGAGGGCTTTGGCCTCGACAACATGTTTGTACGCGCGCGGTTGCCGTGGGTCGAGATCAAGGTCGCCGAAGGGCTGAGTATCAATCTCGACGGCGAGCCGCTGGAAGGCGACAGTCTGCGCTTCGTGGCGAAACCCGCAGCGTTGCAGGTGCACCTGCCGAAAGACTCGCCGCTATTGGGCCCACAAGCGTCAATCAGTCATCCAGGCTGATGATCTGTTCACGCACGGCGAACAGTACCAGACCCGCTACGTCGTAGATCTGCAGGCGTTTCATGATCTGCGCGCGATGGGTTTCCACGGTCTTGACGCTCAAGCCCAGGCCGTTGGCGATTTCCCGGGTGGATTTGCCTCGTACGATCAGCCGAAGGATCTCCAGCTGGCGCGCCGTCAGGTTGTGCGAATCGGCGATGTCCGGCTGGCTCTTCTGGTTACGAGTCAAAGCCTGGTTGATCACCGTATGAGCAATGGCGGGGCTGAGGTAGCGTTCGTTGTTGCGCAGGGCTTCCAGTGCGTGTTCGAGCTCGGTGGCCGTGGTGTCCTTGAGCAGGTAACCATGGGCACCGGACTCCAGCGCCTGCATGATCAGCGCCGGATCGGTGTGCATCGACAGGATCAGCACCTTGCTCTGCGGGCGCACGCGCTTGAGGCGTTGCAGCGCTTCCAGGCCCCCGGTTTCCCTCATCGAAATGTCCAGCAATACGATGTCGGGGCTCAATTGCTCGACCATTTCGAGCAGTTGCGAACCATCATTGGCTTCGCCGATTACCGCGTAACCGGGAATATCCAGTACCAGAGCGCGCACGCCGGCCCTGATCAGCGAGTGGTCATCCACCAGAAGTAAGTTACAAGTCAACGCATAACCTTATTCGTACTGGCCCGTTCGAGCGCTCGCGGCGCCCAGGGGAAAAGTGCTTCGATTCTTGTGCCTTTGCCCGGCTCGCTGACAACGCTCAATGTGCCGCCCAACTGTTCGATGCGCTCGGCCATCCCGGCCATGCCGCGTTGGCCTTCTCTGGCCGGGTCGGCCGCCGGGGCGAAACCGAGACCGTCATCGCTGATCAGCAGAGTCAGACCTTGCGGCAGACGCTGCACTCGAATCAACAGATTTTTTGCCTGTGCGTGGCGCAGGATATTGGTCACGGCTTCCTGAGCGATGCGAAACGCCGCGACGGCCATTTCCTCGGGAATGCCGTTGAGCCGTTGCTGGCAGTCGAGGCTCCAGTTGACCGAGCTGTTGGCCAGCGTCTTGAGCAAATGCGCACGCAAGCTGGCTTCAAGCCCCAGACTGGTCAATTGCCGCGGATTGAGAATGGCCGAGACGTCACGCACTTTGGTCAGGGTTTCGTCCAGCGTGTCGCACAGCACCGCGCATTGTTCCTGCAGCTCTTCCGGCAGGCGACGCTTGAGCCAGTCACTTTGCAGTTTGGCGGCGGTGAGCAATTGGCCGATATCGTCATGTAATTCGCGGCTGAGGCGGTGCCGTTCGTTTTCCTGGACTTGCAGCAGACGATCGGCCAGCTCTTGCGGCTGGAACTTGATCGACTTGCGCGACAAGCGATATTGCACCCAGACGCAGGCGGTCGCGGCGATCTCGATCGCCAGCAACCCCAACGGAATGCTCGCGGAAAAACAATAGGCCAGTAAACTGCCAAGGGTCGCCAGAACACACAGCACCAGTGTGAAGCGCCGGGCGTTTTCCCGTGAGGGTGGCCATGTAATGAGTGACTTGAGACTGGCGTACATAACGGATGGAGCCAATGGATGTTCGCTGCGGGCAGACCGGCCGGTAAGGGGCGGATCTCTGTGTGGAAATACTGTCAATTATGTTATTGATTCAAACCGCATTCGTTAAGCAATCATTGACCGGCAATAACATCGGTACCGAAACGCTGAAGTCAGTGTGCCATTAATCGGCAGGCAACTAACCGGCGGCATAATACCACTTAACATACCGTTGGTCGCGGTCGCTATATATGTCTATCTGGTCAGGAAATACCGGATCGTGGACGCAAGTTCCATATTGGAAAAGTTGGAATTATTGTATTTGGACGACTTCGATTTGCCTGGAAGTATCGCCGGGTGCACACAGGGAAAACCCTGATGCCGGCACTTGGAAATCAGCCGTTGGTCGGGCGGATTATTTGGCCCGGATTGTCGCTGGCAGGTATCAACTATTCAATTACGACAGTATCGCGGCCTGGTTTCTCAAGCCTGGCGCGCCGTCAGAGACGAAGGGAGCAAACGTTTGCTCGCCGTCTTCGGCTCAAGGGCGTCCTGATCCATGTGCGCCGCGAACGCTTCAAGCAAGGCTGCCTGCTCGCTTTCATCGAGGCTCAGTTGGCCGGTTTTAGGATCGACCAGTTCAAGCTGCCACGCCATCAGGGTGAAGCAGTCTCGCAGCGCATCGAGGGCCTGCTCGTGCAGGTCGACATGACCCTGGGTCAGATTCAGCAGGTTGTAGATGTGCAGGGAAAACTCGGAGATCGCTTCCAGCGCCAATGCTTCGGCCCGGCCCGCCAACTTGAGCAGGGTGCCGAGCATGCAGTCGATGGCATCCTTGTCATTGCTGATCAGTTGCAGGTGATTCAGGCATTCTTCGGACTTGGCGAGAAGCGTTTCGGCCTCGACCAGAAATTCGGGGAAGCGCTGCGCCCAGTCTTTACGGTCGATTGGCATGTTCATCTCCACCACGTCGTGTTGGTTGACGGATGGCCGTGTGTGGCGACGATCGTGGATCGTCGGCAGATCGCTCCCGGCGGTGCAGGTGCACGGACCGAGGGGTTCCAGAGGGTGGGTTGCCACTGAATTGCGATCGCACACAATAGCCTGACTCCGTTCATGCAATGAGAATGGCGTCACAGTAATGGCTATTGGAAAGGGCGAATATCAGGTTGGGCCTGATTGTGGCTAGGGGAATCCCTTAGGCGCGGGAACCTAACGTGCAAACCGAGGTCGCGCCGCAATGAATCTAGCAGATGAAATCACCAACGCCAGTAAAGCATGATGTCAGTGTGACATCAATGGGCGTTTATGGCATTTTTACGGGCGCTGCTTACAGCAATCAAGATTAGCTGAACGCGGCCGATAAACCCCCATAGTGAATTCATCAGAACAAGCCCAGGAGTCATTGATGGCCGGCATTCTCGACACGGTAGACCAACGCACGCAACTGGTGGGTGAGAATCGCCTGGAAATCCTCATGTTTCGCCTGGCCGGACGCCAGTTGTTCGCGATCAACGTGTTCAAGGTTCAGGAAGTACTGCAACTGCCGAAGCTGACCCTGATGCCGCAGCGTCATCCCTTTGTCTGCGGCGTGGTCAATCTGCGCGGCCAGACATTGCCAGTGATCGACCTGTCCCAGGCGATCGGCATGCGCCCACTGGTGCCGGGCCCGAACAGCACGATCATCGTCACCGAATACAACCGTTCGGTGCAGGCCTTCCTTGTTGGCGGTGTCGACCGCATCGTCAACATGAACTGGGAAGCCATTCTGCCGCCGCCGACCAGTGCCGGCCGCCAGCATTACCTGACTGCGATCAGCAAGGTCGACGATCAACTGGTCGAGATCATCGACGTGGAAAAAGTCCTCGCCGAAATCGTCCCGTACAACGCCAAGGTCTCGCGCGAGAAACTCGACGACCCGGTACTGGAGCGCGCCCGTGGGCGCGAAGTGTTGCTGGTGGATGATTCCAACGTGGCGCTTTCGCAATTGCGCGACACCCTCGGCCAGCTCGGGGTGAAAATGCACATCGCCAGCGACGGTTTGAAAGCCTTGAACATGCTCAAGGCCTGGGCCGATACCGGCGTGCACATGACTGACAAACTGCTGATGATCTTCACCGACGCAGAAATGCCGGAAATGGACGGCTACCGTCTGACCACGGAAATCCGCAATGACCCGCGTCTGCGTGGCTTGTACGTCGTGCTGCACACCTCGCTGTCTGGCAGTTTCAACGACTCGATGGTGAAGAAGGTCGGCTGCGACAACTTCCTGTCCAAGTTCCAGCCGGACAAACTGGTCGATGTGGTGCGCCAGCGCCTGATGCTCGACGCCGTGCCGGCCTGAAACACGCAAATTTTGCTTGCTGTGGGAGCGAGCCTGCTCGCGAAGACGCCGGCACATTCACCATCAATGCTGTCTGAGCCTGCGCTTTCCCGAGCAGGCTCGCTCCCACAACGGATATGTTCAAACCCACTACGGCTTTGATTCAGCATTGAAGCTCGTATAGGGTGGCGTTTTTCCATCAGGGAGCTGGCCATGCTGCGTCTGAGCGCGCTTTATCGTTACCCGTTGAAATCCGGCAAGGGCGAAATCCTGCAAAGCATCGAGCTGGACAAGCTGGGCCTGGCGGGCGATCGACGCTGGATGCTGGTGGACGAGGCCAGCGGACGCTTTCTGACCCAGCGTGCCGAAGCGAAAATGAGTCAGTTGTCGGCATTGTGGAATGCCAGCGGCGGTCTGACCCTGAGCGCTCCAGACCAAGGCTCCATCGAAGTCCCATTGCCTGCGGCCGACGCCGAGCTGCGCGGGGTGACGATCTGGCGTGACACCCTGCGTGTGCCGGACGCCGGTGATCAAGCCGCGCGATTTGTCAGCGACTTCCTCGGCAAACCGACGCGTCTGGTGCAAATGCCACTGGAGCGGGCGCGCACCACCCAGTCGGGATTCGG
The DNA here is from genome assembly GCF_001297215.1 of Pseudomonas sp. RIT-PI-o. Lineage (NCBI taxonomy): Bacteria > Pseudomonadati > Pseudomonadota > Gammaproteobacteria > Pseudomonadales > Pseudomonadaceae > Pseudomonas > Pseudomonas sp. RIT-PI-o. The sequence goes on from NZ_LHPA01000005.1 coordinate 260,911, forward strand.
CAAGGACGACGATCAAGTGGCGTTCGCGGACGGTTATCCGTTGCTGCTGATCGGCGAAGCCTCGCGGCTGGCGCTTGCGGAAACAGTCGGACGACCGCTGGAGATGCTGCGTTTCCGCCCGAACCTGGTCATCGAAGGCAGCGCGCCTTACGCTGAGGACAACTGGAAGCGTATTCGCATCGGCGACATCGAATTCCGCGTGGTCAAGCCGTGCGCGCGCTGCATCATGACCACGGTCGACCCGCAAACCGGTGAGCGCAGCGCTGATCGCGAGCCTTTTGCGACACTGCAAAAGCACCGCTCTACCGCCGATGGCGCAATGTTCGGGCAGAATCTGGTCAACGACGGCAACGGCCGCCTGGAAGTCGGCATGCCGGTGGAAGTTCTCGAATAGGCTGTCGCTGAAATGAAAAATGCCCGTGTCTTCTGGACACGGGCATTTTTTTGCGCTGTGAAAACCGGCGGGATCAGCCGCGGTATTCGCACAGGTAAGCGGTATCGACGGCGACTTTCAGCTGGAACTTGCTGTTGGCCGGGACGTTGAACTGGCTGCCGGCGGCGAAGGTTTCCCAGTCGCTGCTGTCTGGCAGTTTTACACTCAGCGCGCCGGAAACGACGTGCATGATTTCCCGCTGGCTGGTGCCGAATTCGTATTCGCCCGGGGCCATGACGCCAATGGTCGCCGGACCTTCAGCAGTGCCAAAGGCGATCGACTTGACGGTGCCGTCGAAGTACTCGTTGACTTTAAACATGGGCGGATTCCTCGAAAAGGGCTTGAAAGGGGGCGGCCAGTATGCACAAGGCTTGCAACCTCGTCACGCCCCTAAAGCGGCAGGACCAGCGGCAGTAATCGTGCAGTATTGCGCGCATCTTCCAGGGCCCGATGCTGTTGACCGCTGAACTGCATGCCCGCCAGTTGCAGCGCGCCGTTGAGCCCAAGCGGTCGTTCCAGGCGGCGGGCCTTGGCGAAGCGTTGTTTGAGGTTCATGTGCGGCACTTTGCTCAGGCCACTGTCGATGTTCAGGCGCTGCCATTCCTGCAGCAGCTGCTGGCGATCGTAACCGCCCCAACTGGCCCAGCCTTCAAGGCGAGCCTGATGCTGCGCCAGCCAGCGCTCGAAAGCCGGCCAGACTTCGCTCAGCGGTTGCGCCGAATCGATATTGGCCTGGGTGATGTGCGTCAGCTCCCGACAGAACGGCGTCAGCAATGGACGGCGGGTCGGTTTGACGAAGCGCTGGAAGTGATCCTGCTCGCGCCCGGCACGATCGACCAGCGTCGCACCGATCTCGATAATTTCCATTTCCGTCACCGGCCAGCCACCCTCGTCTGTGGTGGCTTCCAGATCTATGACCAGCCAATGGGGCATCGCAGGGTTCCTGATTTCCGCGTTCTGATTTATCAGAGCGTAGTCAAACCCCGCGCTTGTGTCCGGGCGACTACTCGACCTGCAACAGAACCTGACGATTTTTTACCTGATCGCCGACCTTCACTTGCACCCGTTTGAGCACGCCATCGATGCCGGCTTTCAGCGGATGCTCCATTTTCATTGCCTCCAGCACCACCAGCAATTGACCCTTGCTGACCGTACTGCCTTCGCTGACCAGCACGTCGACAATGGCACCATCCATCGGTGCTTTCAGGGTGCCTGAGGCGACGCTGGTCTGACTGCTGATCTGCGCATGAGTTCGATCCTCCAGGCGCAGGCTGCCCGGATGGGTGAACAGCCAGAGCTGCCCGTCGTGCAGACGATAGGCGTGGCGCTGGCGCAGACCGTCGACCTCCATGGTGACCGATTGCGCGGTGTGCTCGATGACTTTCAATTCCAGCGTGCGTTCGCCGACCTGCACGACACATTCGCCGGATTTGCGCGCCAGCACCGACAGTGCCCAGTCCTGCTCGTCACTGCCGAGTCGATAGTGCAGAGGCACGCTGGCGTTGTTGCGCCAGCCGTTCAAAGGGGCGCGATGGGGCAGGGCGCTGGCCTGATAAAACAACACCACGGCGATCGCCAGTTGCTCCGTCGTTGGCACATGGGCGTTGAGACTGGCGTGGCTGGAAAAGTGCTGCTGGATGAAAGCGGTGCTGAAGTCGCCACTGATGAACTGCGGATGTTGCAGCAGGCCTTCGAGCAAACGTTGATTGCTCTGCACCCCGAGCAGCACGGTGTCCTGCACCGCACGCAACAGCTTGCGCCGCGCCTCTTCCCGAGTGGCGCCGTGGGCGATCAGTTTGCCCAGCATCGGATCGTAGAACGGGCTGACCGACTGACCTTCAAGCAGACCGTGATCGATGCGCGCGCCGTGGCCCAGCGCTGGCTGCCATGCGGCAATTTGGCCGGTTTGCGGGAGAAAGTCCGCGGCGGGATCTTCAGCGTAGAGGCGCACTTCCATGGCGTGACCGTGGAGATGGATCTGTTCCTGCGTCAGCGGTAACGGCTGGCCTTCGGCGACCAGCAACTGCCATGCGACCAGATCAAGTCCGGTGATCATTTCCGTCACCGGGTGTTCGACCTGCAGGCGCGTGTTCATCTCCAGAAAATAGAACTGCCCGCGCGCGTCGAGCAGAAACTCCACGGTGCCAGCGCCGACGTAATCCACCGCGCGCCCGGCCTTGAGCGCCGCCTCGCCCATGGCCTGGCGCAGCTCGGCGGTCATCACCGGGCAGGGTGCTTCTTCGATGACTTTCTGATGGCGGCGCTGGATCGAGCAATCGCGTTCGCCGAGGTAGACCAGATGGCCGTGCTGATCGCCGAACAGCTGCACTTCCACATGGCGGGGTTCGATCAGTGCCTGCTCAAGGATCAACTCGTCACTGCCGAAACCGTTCAGTGCTTCGGAACGAGCCGTGCGCAGTTGCGCCGCCAGTTCGCTGGCCTCGTGCACCAGGCGCATGCCGCGTCCACCGCCACCGGCGCTGGCCTTGATCATCATCGGATAACCGATGCGCTCGGCCTCGGCCAGCAGGGTCGCGTCGTCCTGCGCGGCGCCCTGGTAGCCTGCAATGCATGGAACACCGGCATCAAGCATGGCGATCTTCGACAGGCGTTTGCTGCCCATCAGTTCGATCGCGTCGGCGCTGGGGCCGATGAAGATCAGCCCGGCTTCGGCGCAGGCGCGGGCGAAATCGGCGTTTTCCGAAAGGAAGCCGTAGCCGGGATGAATCGCATCGGCGCCGCTGCGTCGGGCGGCTTCGATGATCGCCGGAATGTTGAGGTAGGACTGCTGCACCGGCGCCGGGCCGATGTGCACCGCCTGATCGGCCATTTGCACATGCAGCGCATCGGCGTCGGCATCGCTGAACACCGCGACGGTGCGATAGCCCAGCGCCTGGGCCGTGCGCTGGATGCGGCAGGCGATTTCACCGCGGTTGGCGATCAGGATTTTGTGGAGGGTGGGCATGGTGAATTTCCTGAAATGATGGCGGTGAATGTGATGGCCTCATCGCGAGCAGGCTCGCTCCCACATTTGCAATGCATTTCGACCCGGGATTTGTGGATGGCGGGCATGGTGGGGTTTCCTGAGGTTTTTTGCGGTGGGTTGGATGGCCTCATCGCGAGCAGGCTCGCTCCCACATTTGCAATGCATTTCGACCCGGGATTTGTGGATGGCGGGCATGGTGGGTTTCCAGAGGTTTTTGCGGTGGGTTGGATGGACTCTTCGCGAGCAGGCTCGCTCCCACGTTTGCAATGCAATTTCGACCTGTGGGAGCGAGCCTGCTCGCGAAGCTTTTAGTTGACCCACCGCGGTTTGCGCTTTTGCACAAAAGCCAGAGTCCCCTCGATCCCTTCGTCTCCAGTTACCGCCGCGCTGAACCACTGCGCCGCGTCGTCCAGCAATTCATTCGACGGTTGCCCGGCACTCGCCATCAGCAATTTCTTGGTCATCGCATTCGCTTGCGGGGCGCAGCGCAGCACCTGTTGCAACACTTCATCCAGCCGTTCGGCCAGTGCTTGCGCATCCTGTTCAACGAAATGCACCAGCCCCAATCGCTGCGCCTCGGCGCCGTCGAAACGCGCCGCCGTCAGCGCGAGTCGGCGGGTTTCGGTCAGGCCGATCCGTTGCACCACAAACGGCGCGATTTGCGCCGGGATCAGGCCGAGGCTGGTTTCCGGCAACCCGAACTGCGCCTGGTGATCGGCCAGGGCGATGTCGCTGACACAGGCCAGACCGAATCCACCGCCGAGCACCGCGCCTTGCAGCACGCAAATCAGCACTGGCGGCGTGTGCTGGGCTTCCTCCAGCAACGCGCCGAACGCTCGGTTCAATTCGCGGTAAGCCTCCGTGCCCTGCGCCCGTGCGTTGGCCATGTCCTTGATGTCGCCACCGGCGCAGAAATGCCCGCCGGCACCGCTGAGCACCAACGCCCGCACCGTACGGTCATCGCGTATCGTCGCCAGCACCGCGCGCAGTTCGGCGACCATTTGCAGGCTCATCGCGTTGCGGCTGTCCGGGCGGTTGAGAGTGATGTGCAGCACGCCGCCATGCAGTTCCAGCAACAGTGTCTGGCAATCCGGCAGGTCGCTCATTTCTTTTTCCCGGGCAGGATGCCCATCAGTTTGCAGATGATGCCCAGCATGATTTCGTCGGCGCCGCCGCCAATCGACACCAGGCGCACATCGCGGTAGGCGCGGGCCACCGGGTTGTCCCACATGAAACCCATGCCGCCCCAGTATTGCAGGCAGCTGTCACTGACTTCGCGGCCGAGGCGTCCGGCCTTGAGCTTGGCCATCGACGCCAGTCGCGTGACGTCCTGGCCTTTGATGTATTGCTCGGTGGCCTGATAGACCAGCGCACGCAGGCATTCGATTTCGGTCTGCAATTCGGCGAGGCGGAAGTGGATGACCTGATTGTCGATCAGCGTATTGCCGAAGGTCTTGCGCTCCTTGCAGTACTCGATGGTGCTGTCGATGCAATATTCCAGGCCTTTGATCATGTTCGCCGCGCCGAACAGGCGTTCTTCCTGGAACTGCAGCATCTGCATCATGAACCCCGCGCCTTCATGGCCGATGCGGTTGCGCTGCGGCACGCGCACGTTATCGAAGAACACCTGCGCGGTTTCCGAGCTGCGCATGCCGAGCTTGTCCAGGTGCGAGCTGAGGCTGATTCCCGGGGTGTTCATCGGCACCATGATCAGCGACTTGTTGATGTGCGGCTTGTCGTCCGAGGTGTTGGCCAGCAGGCAGATGAAGTCGGCGCTTGGCGAGTTGGTGATCCACATCTTGCTGCCGTTGATCACGTAGTCGTCGCCGTCCTTGCGCGCCGTGGTCTTCAGCCCGGCGACATCGGAGCCGGCGCCGACTTCGGAAACGCCGATGCAACCCACCTGTTCGCCAGTGATGGCCGGACGGAGGAATTCTTCGCGCAGTTCATCGGAGCCGAAACGCGCCAATGCCGGAGTGCACATGTCGGTCTGCACGCCGATCGACATCGGAATCCCGCCGCAATGAATGGTGCCGAACTCTTCGGCGGCGACAATCGAATAGCTGTAATCGAGGCCCATGCCGCCGAATTTTTCCGGTTTGGAAATGCCCAGCAGGCCCAGTTCGCCGGCCTTGCGGAAAATATCGTGGATGGGAAAGCGCCCGGCCTTTTCCCATTCTTCGACGTGCGGGTTGATCTCGTGCGTGACGAACTGGCGGACGGTGCGGCGCAGGGCTTCGTGTTCCGGGGTGAAGATCATTGTTGTTGTTCTCCGTAGGATCCGTGGCGGTCAGAAGCGGCTGACGCCGAAGCTGTTGGGTTGCAGCGCACGCCTGTCGGCTTCGTGGCAGATATCCAGCAAGTAACCGAGCAGGGTGCGGGTGTCGCGCGGGTCGATCAGGCCGTCGTCCCACAGGTTGGCGCTGCCGTACAGTGCGGTGGACTGGCTGTCGAGTTTCTGCGCGGTCATCTGCTCGAGCATGTCGAGCATTTTCGGATCGGGCTCGATGCCGTCCTTGAGCTGTTTGGCCTCGGTGACGATGCGCAAAACCTTGCCGGCCTGCGCACCGCCCATCACTGCGGTGCGACTGTTGGGCCAGGCGAAGATGAAGCGCGGGTCGAGACCGCGCCCGCACATCGCGTAGTTGCCGGCGCCGTAGGAACCGCCGACGACGATGGTCAGTTTAGGCACCCGCGCGTTGGCCACCGCTTGAATCAGTTTCGAGCCGTGCTTGATCACGCCTTGCTGTTCCGATTCGGTGCCGACCATGAAACCCGTGGTGTTGTGGAAAAACAGCAGCGGCGTCTGGCTCTGGTCGCACAACTGGATGAACTGCGCCGCCTTGCTCGCACCTTGAGGGGTGATCGGGCCGTTGTTGCCGATGAAGCCGCAGGCGCGGCCCTGGATTTTCAATTGGCCGCAGATGGTTTGTTGATCGAACTCGCCCTTGAACTCGAGAAAATCCGATTCATCGGCGATCCGCGCGATGATTTCGCGCACGTCGTAGGGCTTTTTTGCATCGTCCGGGATCAACCCGAGCAGTTCATCAATGGGGTAGAGCGGTTCTTTGAATTGCGCCTCCGGCTGCCATGGCAGCTGTGCATTCCATGGCAGCATGCGCATGATTTCGCGCACCTGACGTATGCCGTCAGCATCGTTCTCGGCCAGATATTCGGCGGTACCGGCGACCTGCGCGTGCATCTCGGCGCCACCCAGCTCCTCATCGCTGGCCACTTCGCCGGTCGCCGCTTTGAGCAATGGCGGGCCGGCGAGGAACAGCTTGGCCTTGCCGCGCACCACCACCACGTAATCCGACAAACCCGGTTGATAGGCGCCGCCTGCGGTGGCCGAGCCGTGCACCACGGTGATCTGCGGCAACCCCATGGCCGACATCCGCGCCTGATTGGCAAAACTGCGCGCGCCTTCGACAAAAATTTCCGCCGCGTAGTTGAGATTGGCGCCGCCGCTTTCGGCGAGGGTGATCATCGGCAGTTTGTTTTCCCGGGCGATCTGTTGCAGGCGCAGGGATTTTTTCAGACCGCTCGGCGAGATCGTGCCGCCTTTGATCGCACTGTTGTTGGCGACCACCATCGCGCGAATGCCGCAGACGTAACCGATGCCGGCAATCAGCCCGCCACCGGCCGAACTGCCATCCTTGTCGTCGTGCAACTTGTAGCCGGCGAGGCTGGCCAGTTCGAGGAACGGCGCGCCAGGGTCGAGCAACAGGTTCAGACGCTCGCGGGGCAACAGTTGCCCGCGTTTGCTGAATTTGTCTTTGGCGTCGGCGGCCTTGTCCAGCAGCTTCTGTACAAGCTGCCGGACCTGCTCGATGGCGGCGAGCATGGCGGCGCGGTTGCGCGCGAACGCTTCGCTGTGCGGGTCGAGTTGCGACTGAATCTGCGCCATGGCTTATTCCTCGTCCTTGGGCACGTCGGGACGCAACACTTCTGGTAAATAGGCGCGGTGAAAGCCGTTGAAGGATTCGCTGTGGCTGGCCTTGTGCAGCGGCCAGGCGCGACTGCCGAGGCTGGCGGCGCCGTCGATTTTCACCGTGGTGCCGCTGATGAACGCCGCCGCCGGGCTGAGCAGAAACACGATCGCCGCACTGACTTCCGACTCGGTGCCGATGCGCTTGAGCGGCACATGCTCGCGCAACGTCGGGATCACTGCTTTGAAGGCGCCTTCGTAAGTGTCCATGCCGCTGGACGCAATCCAGCCCGGTGCCACGGCGTTGACCCGCACCCCGGCATAGCCCCACTCGAACGCGGCAGTCTTGGTGAAGTTGTCCATGCCCGAACGCGCGGCGCCCGAGTGGCCCATGCCGGGCATGCCGCCCCACATGTCGGCGAGCATGTTGACGATGCTGCCGCCGTGTTTGCTCATCGACTGGTTGAACACCTCGCGGGCCATCAGAAAACCGCCGACCAGATTGGTGCGCAACACGGTTTCGAAACCCTTCTGATTGATCGACGCCAGCGGCGACGGGTACTGACCCCCGGCGTTGTTGACCAGACCGTGAATCGGCCCGTGTTCGGCGATCAGCTCTTTGACCAGTTGCCTGACCGCTTCTTCATCGCGGATATCGCAAGCCTTCCAGTGCGCGCGGCCGCCGTCCTCGGTGATTTCGGCGGCGACCTTTTCGAGCTTTTCCGGCTTGCGCCCGACCAGCAGCACATGGGCGCCGAGCGCCGCCAGTTCATGGGCGGTGCAGCGACCGATGCCGCTGCCGCCGCCGGTGACAATCAGGTTCTGGCCGCTGAACAGATCGGCGCGGAATATCGACGCGTAAGCCATGCACACCATCCTCTAGACGAGCTGTTCGGCGATGCTCTGCGGCACCGGAATCTGGATTTCCAATAATTGCTGGGCGAAGGCTTTGCCCTGCGGGTCGATGCGCAAACTGGCGACACCGCCACCGCCGAGGGCGTTTTCCAAGAGAAAGTTGAGACTGTGGGTGCCGGGCAGGTACCAGCGTTCGACGCGGCCAAGCAGCGGATCGAGGACGTGGCGCATCCAGTCGACCACCACCGAAGTTGTCAGCGCTTCGGCGATCCACGGCAGGTAATCGGGATGGCGCGGCATCACGCCGATGTTGCTGTGGTTGCCCTTGTCGCCGGAGCGCGCCACCGCCAGTTTCACCAGCGGCACACTGGCATCGGCGCGGCCCTGGGGTTTGGGCGGATGCTGGGCGACGGGCAAGTCTGCACTGTCCAGAGCGACCAAGGCGGGCAAGGCACACGGATGACGCTCGCCAGCCATGTCTACTTGCAGGGTGCAGGCGCTTTTTTCGATGAGGAACGAGAACAGGCGGATGACTGGGTAAACGCTCGGGCGACCGCCGACGATGCCGGTCAAGCCAGGCGCCATACCGGTCGCAGCCTGGGCGATCTCTTTGGAAAACAGCACCAGCGCACGTTTGTCGGGATGCCGCACGGCGATTTTGATCACCACTTCGCGGCTGTCGCGGCGCTGACCGTGGGGGCCATAGGTGGCTTCGCTGCCGAGCAGTTCGACGTGGGTTTCGCTGTAGGGCGCCCAGCCGCGCAGGCTGAACATCTCGGCGGTCTTGTCGATGATTGCCTGGCTGACCCGCCGCGCCTTGTCCACTGCGTCGATGCCGGCCATCAGGCAACTCGCCGTACAGCGAAAGCCGTCCGGACAAGTGGCGCTGACCTTGTATTTGTCGGTGGGCGGCAGGCCTTTGGCACCGTGCACCTGCACGACGTTTTTGCCTTGCTGCTGGAGTTTGACCTGAGTGAAGTCGCAGACCACGTCGGGTAGCAAGTAAGCCTGCGGATCGCCGATTTCATAGAGCATCTGCTCGCCGACCGTCAGCGGCGTGACCAGCCCGCCGGAGTCTTCCGGTTTGCTGACGAGGAACTGGCCATCGGCGCTGACTTCGACGATCGGAAAACCGATGTGCTCGTAATCCGGTACCTCGCGCCAGTCGGTGAAATTGCCGCCGGTGCACTGCGCGCCGCATTCGATGATGTGCCCGGCCAGCGCGGCCTGGGCGAGTTTGTCGTAGTCATGCCACGACCAGCCGAATTCGTGGACCAGCGCCGCGCTGACCACGGCGCTGTCGACCACCCGACCGGTAATGACGATGTCGGCACCCAGACGCAACGCTTCGACAATCCCCGGCGCGCCGAGGTAGGCGTTGGTCGACACGCACACGCGTGGAAGCGGGGCGCCGCTGAACATTTCGCGGATGTCGGCGGGGTTTTCGAGGTGTCCTTGCAGGTCATCACCGAGCAACACGGCAATCTTCAACTTGACCCCGGCCTGGTCGCACGCCGCTTGCAGGGCAGCGGCGCAGGCCTGCGGATTGACGCCGCCGGCATTGCTGATCACGCGGATCTGCTGTTCGGCCAGTTGCGTCAGCAGCGGCGTCAGCACTTCGATGAAGTCGCCGGCGTAACCGGCCTGCGGGTCTTTGAGACGCGCGCCGGCCATCAGCGACATGGTGATCTCGGCCAGATAATCGAACACCAGATAATCGAGGTCTCCGCCCGTTACCAGTTGGGCGGCAGCGGTGGAGGTATCGCCCCAAAAGGCGCTGGCGCAGCCGATACGCACGGTGGTTGGCATTTTTATCTCCGACTCAGGGACCTGCGACAGAAGTGTCTGGAGGCTACCAAGCAAGCGCTTGGTTTGTAAACAGGGGAAACATTCTTCTGCCCAAGCGCTTGCTTGGTGCCCGCGCGCGGCTTAAATTGCGCGCAACCCTGCGGTTACAGGGGGCAACACACTGATCGACTGTAGGAGAGAACGGGTGGACGAGCAAAAAGCCCTGCGGGTCATGCGCGAACTGGTCGAGTCAGGCCAGTTGACCGACCCGGACAGCGCCCGTGGCAAATTGCTGCAAGTGGCGGCTCACCTGTTTCGCAACAAAGGCTACGAGCGCACCACGGTGCGCGATCTGGCCAGCGCCGTGGGCATTCAGTCGGGCAGCATTTTTCATCACTTCAAAAGCAAGGATGAAATCCTCCGCGCGGTGATGGAGGAAACCATCCGCTACAACACCGCGTTGATGCGCGCAGCCCTGGCCGAGGCAAACGACGTGCGCGAGAAAGTCCTGGCACTGATTCGTTGCGAGTTGCAGTCGATCATGGGCGGCAGCGGCGAAGCGATGGCGGTGCTGGTGTATGAATGGCGCTCATTGTCCGAAGACGGCCAGGCTAAAGTCCTCGCTTTGCGTGACGTTTATGAAGACATCTGGCTGCAGGTTCTGGGCGAGGCCAAGGACGCCGGTTATATTCGCGGCGACGTTTTTATTACCCGACGTTTCCTCACCGGCGCACTGTCCTGGACCACCACCTGGTTCCGTGCCGGCGGCAGTTTGAGCCTCGATCAACTCGCCGATGAAGCGCTGATTCTGGTCCTCGAAGCGCGTTGAACGGTTGTCGGACCGGCCGGGAAACTGGCTAAGTCGGCGAAACCGCCTAGCTTGAATGCATTGATCGCTATTTTTTTTCGGGGAGTGGGGTGTTTTGAAGTCTTCGCCAATTCGGACAGCCGCCGGGCTGATGCTCGCTGCGCTGGCTGCGTTATGGGTATTGCCCGTTCAGTCAGCGCAATTGGTCCGGGTCGGCGCCGCGCATTTCCCGCCCTATACGATTCGCCCGGAAAACGGCGCCGACACCGGCCTGTTGCCGCAATTGATCGAGGCGTTGAACAGTTCGCAGAGCGACTATCAGTTCGTCCTGGTGCCGACGTCGATCCCGCGCCGCTTCGGTGATTTCAAGCAGGGCCGCATCGACATGGCGATCTTCGAAAACCCCGAGTGGGGCTGGAAAGACATTCCCCACGATGACGTCGACATGGGCCTGGAAGACGCCGAGATTTTCGTCGCGCAACGCGAAGACGGCCGCCAGCAGAGCTATTTCTCCAGCCTTTCGGGCAAGCGTCTGGCGTTGTTCAGCGGTTATCACTACGAATTTGCCAACTTCAACGCCGACCCGAAATACCTCGCGAAAAACTACAACGCCACGCTGACCTATTCCCACGACAGCAACCTGCTGATGGTCCTGCGCGGACGCGCCGACATTGCTCTGGTGACCCGTTCCTATCTGTTCGATTACCTGCTGCGCAACGAAAAGGTCCGCGACGCCTTGCTGCCCTCGCAGCGTACCGATCAGATCTATCACCACTACGCGATTCTGCGCACAAGTGCTCCGATCACTGGCGAAGCTTTCGGCAAGCTGCTGCAAGGGCTGCGCGACAACGGGGAATTGCTGAGGATCTTCGATCCGTACCGGATTGCGGTGGTGCCGGTGCCTCAGCACTAAGGTGCGGTTTTCATCCCGCGCTTAAATTTCCCCTTCCGGCTCACGTCACTTCGTTGAACTGTCGACGATTACGTGAGCCCGACCCATGTCCAATCTGAATGACCTGACTGCCCTGGCCTTGCCCTCGGGCAGTCAATTGATCGCTGATGCCACCGAGAGCCGCTTGAGCCTGAGCCTGGACGGTCAGCCGTTGATTCGGCTGCGTCTCGACCGCGAGGGCAAAGGCCCGATCCAGCTCGACGAGCGTTTCGCCCTGCCGCCCGGGCAAGCTTTGTGGGCGGCCTGCTATTGGTTGTTCGCCCGTGACCCGGCGTGTCAGCAGTTGACCTGGCAACTCGACCAACCGCCCACCGAGGCATTGCTCAGCGGTTTACTGATCAATACCGAAGTGGCCGGCGAATATCGCTGCGAGCGCACGCTGTTCTGGCAACTGCCGCAACCGTGGCTCGGCGCTTCACTGACCGGCAGCTATCCGCAGCAAATGGTTATCAGCCAGGGCAAGCGCCATCCGCTGCGCCCGGTGAAGCCGCGGGGTGAAGTCTATCGACGTTTCGATGCGCGGCTCGGCGCGTGGATTTCCCTGCGTACGCTGGAAATCGAAGAAGACCTGTCGCGCTTCAATCGCTGGCAGAACAGTCCGCGCGTGGCGAGCTTCTGGCAGGAGGAGGGCAGCCTTGAGCAGCATCGCGAATACCTGAGCAAGCTCGATGCAGATCCGCACACGCTGACGTTGATCGGCTGTTTTGACGATCAGCCATTCGCCTATTTTGAAGCCTATTGGGCCAAGGAAGACCGCATCGCGCCGTTCTACGATGCCGGCGATTACGACCGTGGGATTCACATGCTGGTCGGCGAGGAAAGCCATCGCGGCCCGCACAAAGTGGCGAGCTGGTTATCGGCGCTGGTGCATTACCTGTTTCTCGATGACCCACGCACCCAGCGCGTGGTCGCCGAGCCGCGTGCCGATAACGCGAAGATGATCGGGCATATGCACAACCAGTGTTTCCACTGCGAAAAGGAATTCGATTTCCCGCACAAGCGCGCGGCGCTGATGATTCTGGGGCGGGAGCGGTTTTTTGATCGGTGCCGGTTGGCCTGATGTGTTCGGCCTCGGAATTTTTTGCGGTCTTGAGCCCGCCATCGCGAGCAGGCTCACTCCTACAATGGTTCTGTGTTCACAGTTCGAATGTAGGAGTGAGCCTGCTCGCGATTGGGGGCGCACCGCCCTGATAGACTAACGACGACCCGCGATCACCCCATCCCGCCGACTGCCCGACACCTTGCGGCAGTGCACCAGCGCATCACGAATCATGAAGTTGACCAGGGTCGGCGATACGCCGAGTTCCTTGGCGATGTCTTTCTGCGGCACGCCGTGCAAGCGATACATCTCGAAGGCGTAGCGGGTGCGGCTGGGCAGCTCGGTCAGCGCATCGGCGATGTGTTCCAGGGTCGAGAAGTTGATGTGCGACGTTTCCGGCGAAGCGCCCTGAATCACCACGTTCAAGCCTTCCTCTTCCGGGCCTGAGTATTTCTGTTCGAGCGCCTGCTTGCGGTAATGATCGATAGCGAGGTTGCGCACGATCTGGAACAGGTAGCTCAGCTGAGCCTTGATCGACGACGTGATCGGCGGCGCCGATTGCAGTCGGAAAAACGCATCCTGAACCACGTCTTCGGCACGAGACCTGCAGCCGGTAATGCGGGCTGCAATCTTGACCAGAATCAGTCGATTGTCGACGAATGCCTGAAGTAGCGGTGAATCGCACCTGCTTGTGGATACTTGTTCCGTCATGGAAATCACCTTGCTGCCAATAGGTTAGTGGGAGGGCCTGGGGGACGGCGCCGTCCTACACATCGAGCGACAAATTATGTTGAATGATAATGATTGTCAAATGAGAAAGAGAAGTACTGCAGTAAGTCGATGTGTTTTGCGAACTGCGACACGCTGCCGCAGCCTGGCCCCGTTGAACGTCGAGCCTGCCGACTAATTATTTCAAGACGTCATCCGTTCTCATTGGTGAATGGTTCCGGGTGTTGATCCCCGGCCACAGCGCATTCCGATGCCTTGCGCGGTCGGCACAGACCGCGCCCTGCACGCCTCTCGACAGGCGTGACGCAGCCACCCGATTCCACTTGCAAGCCGAATTCAGGCAGGAAACCTCATGACCGACGCGTTCGAACTCCCCAGCACCCTGGTCCATGCCCTCAAGCGTCGTGCGGCCCTGACGCCGGACCGACTGGCCTTGCGTTTTCTCGCCGAAAACCCTGAGCAGGCTGTGGTGCTCAGCTATCGCGAACTGGATCAACGCGCGCGCGCCATCGCCGCTGCATTGCAGGCCGAGGCCGGTTTCGGTGAGCGCGCGGTGCTGCTGTTCCCCAGTGGCGCGGATTACGTCGCGGCGTTTTTCGGCTGCCTGTATGCCGGTGTGATTGCGGTGCCGGCCTATCCGCCGGAATCCGCCCGGCGTCACCATCAGGAACGCTTGCTGTCGATCATCGCCGACGCCGAGCCCAGGCTGTTGCTGACCAGCGCCGACCTGCGCGATGCCTTGCAGCAAATCGAGGGCGCGCCGCCGCTGTTGTGCGTCGACACCCTCGACAGCGCACTGGCCGAGCGCTGGGTTGAGCCGAGCCTGCCGCCCGAGCACATCGCCTTCCTGCAATACACCTCCGGCTCCACCGCGCTGCCCAAGGGCGTGCAAGTCAGCCACGGCAATCTGGTCGCCAACGAACTGCTGATCCGTCACGGTTTCGGCATCGACGTCAACCCGGACGACGTCATCGTCAGCTGGTTGCCGCTGTATCACGACATGGGATTGATCGGCGGCCTGCTGCAGCCGATCTTCAGCGGCGTGCCGTGCATTCTGATGTCGCCGGCATACTTCCTCGGCCGGCCATTGCGCTGGCTGGAAGCGATCGCCGAATACGGCGGCACCATCAGCGGCGGGCCGGATTTCGCCTACCGCCTGTGCAGCGAGCGGGTCAGCGAATCGGCGCTGGAACGCCTCGATCTGAGCCGTTGGCGCGTGGCCTATTCCGGCGCCGAGCCGATCCGCCTCGATACCCTTGAACGCTTTGCCGAGAAATTCGCTGCCTGCGGTTTCAGTGAACAGAGTTTCATGGCTTCGGACGGTTTGGCCGAGGCGACCCTGTTTGTCGCCGGCACGCCGCGCGGCAACGGCATCCCGGCGCTGCGCGTGAACGATCAGGCGCTGGCACAAACCCGCGCCGAGCCGGGCGACGGCAGCGCGATCATGAGCTGTGGCACCAGCCAGCCGGAACACGCGGTGCTGATCGTCGAACCGAATACGCTCAAGGAACTGGCGGACAACGCGGTCGGTGAAGTCTGGGCCGCCGGCCCGAGCATTGCCCACGGCTACTGGCGCAATCCCGAAGCCAGCGCCAAGACCTTCGTTCAGCACGCCGGCCGCACCTGGCTGCGCACCGGTGATCTGGGCTTTGTCCGTGACGGCGAATTGTTCGTCACCGGGCGTCTGAAAGACATGCTCATCGTCCGCGGGCACAACCTCTATCCGCAGGACATCGAGCAGACCGTCGAACGCGAAGTCGAAGTCGTGCGCAAGGGCCGCGTCGCAGCCTTCGCAGTCACTGACGACGGTGAAGAGGGCATTGGCATCGCCGCAGAAATCAGCCGCAGCGTGCAGAAAATCCTCCCGCCGCAAGCGCTGATCAAAGCCATTCGCCAAGCCGTCGCCGAGGCGTATCAGCAAGCCCCAAGCGTGGTGGTGCTGCTCAATCCGGGCGCGTTGCCGAAAACCTCCAGCGGCAAACTGCAGCGCTCGGCATGCCGCAATCGTCTGGCCGAGGGCAGCCTCGACAGCTATGCGCTGTTCCCGTCGACCGCTGCCGAAACCCAGACTGCGACCCGTAGCACTTCGGAGCTTGAAACGTTGATCGGGCAAGTCTGGGCCGAGCACCTCAACGTCAAGCAGGTCAACGCCGACGATCACTTCTTCCTGCTCGGCGGCAACTCGATCGCCGCGACGCAAGTGGTCGCGCGGGTTCGCGAAAAATTCGGTGTGGCGCTGAGCCTGCGCCTGCTGTTCGAAGCCCCCACCTTGTCCGCCTTCGCCGCCGCTGTGGCGCAGCAACAACAGGACGGTGGCAGCGCGCAGGGTGCTATCACCGCGCTGTCGCGCAGCGAGGCGATGCCGCAGTCGCTGGCACAAAATCGTCTGTGGATCACCTGGCAGCTCGACCCGCACAGCAGCGCCTACAACATTCCCGGTGGCCTGCGCCTGCGTGGGGAGCTGGACGAAGACGCCGTGCGCAGCAGCTTCCAGCAACTGATCGAACGCCACGAATCCCTGCGCACGCGTTTCTTCGAACGCGACGGTGTGGCATTGCAGCAAGTGCTCGCCGCCGCCGAATTCAATCTGCAACTGATCGACATCAGCGACCTGCCAGCGGCCGAGCGTGAAGCCCGGGCCGAGCAGATTCGCGAAGACCAGGCGCGCACTCGGTTCGACCTGGAAAAAGGCCCGTTGCTGTGGGTGACCCTGGTGCGTCTCGACGATGAAGAACATCAACTGCTGGTGACGATGCACCACATCATCGCCGACGGCTGGTCGCTGAATATTCTCCTCGACGAGTTCTCGCGCCTCTACGCCGCCGCTGCGCAGGGTACAACGGCAAACCTGGCAGTGCTGCCCACGCAATACGCCGACTACGGCAACTGGCAGCGGCAATGGCTGGCGCAAGGCGAGGGCGAGCGGCAACTGGCGTACTGGAAAGCGCAGTTGGGCGATGAGCATCCGACACTGGAGCTGGCTACCGATCATCCCCGCTCGGCCAGACTAAACCACAGCGCTGCGCGCCACAGCGTGCGCCTGAGTGCCCAGCTCAGCGAGGCGATCCGCCAGACCGCGCAGGCGCACCAAGCCACGCCGTTCATGCTTCTGCTCGCCGCGTTGCAGAGCCTGCTGCACCGCTACAGCGGTCAGCGCGACATTCGCATCGGCGTACCCAATGCCAACCGTCCGCGCCTGGAAACCCAAGGCCTGATCGGCTTCTTCATCAACACCCAGGTATTGCGTGCACACGTCGATTCGCGCCTGCCGTTTGCCGAGTTGCTGAGCCAGACCCGCCAGGCCGCACTCGGCGCCCAGGACAATCAGGATCTGCCCTTCGAGCAACTGCTTGAAGCCTTCCCGCAGGCCCGCGAACAGGGTCTGTTCCAGGTCATGTTCAACCATCAGCAGCGCGACCTCGGTGCACTCAAGCGCTTGCCCGGTCTGCTCGCCGAAGAGCTGTCGTGGCACAGCCGCGAGGCCAAGTTCGATCTGCAATTGCACAGTGAAGAAGACCGCAACGGACGTCTGAGCTTGTCGTTCGACTACGCCAGCGAACTGTTCGACGCCGCGACCATCGAGCGACTGGCCGAGCATTTCCACAATCTGCTCAGCGAAGTCTGCGAACGGCCTCAGCAGGCCATCGGCGATCTGCGCCTGTTGACCGCCAGCGAGCAACACCAGCAGAAGGACTGGAGCGTCGCACCGTGCACCGCGGCGCAACAGTGGCTGCCGGAGCTGCTCGACCAGCAACTGCATAAAACCCCGCACCGCACCGCGCTGGCGTGGGAGACCGGTAGCCTGGATTTTGCCGAGCTGCACGCGCAAGCCAACCGGCTCGCCCATTACCTGCGCGACAAAGGCGTCGGCCCGGACGTGTGCGTGGCCATCGCCGCCGAGCGTTCGCCGCAACTGCTGATCGGTCTGCTGGCGATCATCAAGGCTGGCGGCGCCTATGTGCCGCTTGATCCGGAATATCCGGCCGAGCGCCTCGCGTACATGCTCAGCGACAGTGGCGTCGAACTGCTCCTGACCCAGACCGAACTGCTTGAGCGCCTGCCAGCCAGCGACGGTGTCAGTGTGATCGCCATGGACGCGTTGCACCTGGAAAAATGGCCGAGCCATGCACCGGGCCTGCATTTGCACGGCGACAATCTCGCCTACGTGATTTACACCTCGGGTTCCACCGGGCAACCGAAAGGCGTCGGCAATACCCACGCAGCGCTGGCCGAGCGCCTGCAATGGATGCAGAACACCTACGCCCTCGATGAAACCGACGTGCTGATGCAAAAAGCGCCGATCAGTTTCGATGTCTCGGTGTGGGAATGCTTCTGGCCGCTGATCACTGGCGCGCGTCTGCTGATTGCCGGCCCCGGCGAACACCGCGATCCCCATCGCATCGCGCAACTGGTTCAAGAACATGGCGTGACCACGCTGCACTTTGTGCCGCCGCTGCTCTCGCTGTTCATAGATGAACCGCTGAGCGCCGAATGCACCAGCCTGCGTCGGGTATTCTCCGGCGGTGAAGCACTGCCGGCCGAACTGCGCAATCGTGTCCTCGCGCAACTACCGGCGGTGCAACTGCACAACCGTTACGGCCCGACTGAAACTGCGATCAACGTCACGCACTGGCATTGCACCAGCGCCGATGGCGAGCGCTCGCCGATTGGCCGGCCGCTGGGCAACGTGATCTGCCGCATCCTCGATGCCGATCTCAACCCGGTTCCAGCGGGAGTGCCGGGTGAGCTGTGCATCAGCGGCAGCGGTCTGGCCCGTGGCTATCTCGGCCGTCCGGCGTTGACCGCTGAACGTTTTGTCGTCGATCCATCGGGCGAGCAGGGCGCCCGCTTGTACCGTACTGGCGACCGTGCGCGCTGGACGTCCGACGGTGTGATCGAATACCTCGGCCGTCTCGATCAGCAGGTCAAGCTGCGCGGCTTTCGGGTTGAGCCGGAAGAAATCCAGGCGCGGCTGCTCGCTCAGGAGGGCGTCGCCCAAGCCGTGGTGCTGGTGCGCGAAACCGCTGCCGGTGGGCAACTGATCGGCTACTTCACGACAACCGATTTGCCTGAAGATGCCGATGAGCAAATCGCTCGCCTGAAAGTCGCCTTGGCCGCCGAGCTGCCGGAGTACATGGTCCCGGCGCAACTGCTGCGCCTCGACGCGATGCCGCTGAGCCCCAGCGGCAAACTCGACCGCCGCGCCTTGCCTGAACCGCAATGGCAGGTGCGTGAACACGTCGAACCGGTCAGCGAACTGGAGCAACAAATCGCAGCCATCTGGCGTGAAGTGCTCAGCCTCAATCAGATTGGCCTGAGCGACGATTTCTTTGCCCTCGGCGGTCACTCGCTGCTGGCCACTCAGATCATCTCCCGCACACGTCAGGCCTGTGACGTCGAACTGCCGCTGCGCACGCTGTTCGAGCACAGCGAACTGGGCGATTACGCCGAACAGATCCGCCAGATCCAGGCCAGCGGCCGCACCAACCAACAGTTGCCGATCGGCAAAGTCGATCGCAGCCAAGCGGTGCCGTTGTCCTATTCGCAGCAGCGCATGTGGTTCCTCTGGCAGATGGAACCGGACAGCCCGGCGTACAACGTCGGTGGCATGGCGCGCCTGCGTGGCGTGCTGCATGTCGAGCATTTCGAGGCCGCGTTGCAGGCGCTGATCCTGCGTCACGAAACCCTGCGCACAACGTTCCCAAGTGTCGACGGTGTCGCCCGCCAGCAGGTGCATGCCGAGACCGGCGTGCGCATGGGCTGGAAGGATTTCTCCAGCCTGCCGGCGGCTGTGCGTGAACAACAAGTCCAGCAACTGGCCGATGCAGAAGCGCACCAGCCGTTCGACCTGGAAACCGGCCCGCTGCTGCGCGCCTGTCTGGTCAAGACTGCCGAGCACGAGCATTACTTCGTTCTGACCCTGCACCACATCGTCACCGAAGGCTGGGCGATGGACATCTTTGCCCGTGAACTCAGCGCGTTGTACGAAGCGTTCGTCGATGAGCGCGAATCACCGCTTGAACCGCTGCCGGTGCAATACCTCGACTACAGCGTCTGGCAGCGCCAGTGGCTGGAATCCGGCGAGCGTCAGCGCCAACTCGACTATTGGACTGCACAACTAGGTCGCGAACATCCGCTGCTGGAATTGCCCGGCGACCGTCCGCGTCCACCGGTGCAAAGCCACCAGGGCGAGCTGTTCCGTTTCGATCTGAGCGACGATCTCGCCGCGCGGGTGCGGGCGTTCAACGGGCTAAACGGTCTGACCCTGTTCATGACCATGACTGCCGCACTCGCCACGTTGCTCTACCGCTACAGCGGCCAGACCGACCTGCGCATCGGCGCGCCGGTGGCCAACCGCATCCGCCCGGAAAGCGAAGGGCTGATCGGTGCGTTCCTCAACACCCAGGTGCTGCGTTGCCAGCTCGACGGGCAGATGTCGGTCGGCGAATTGTTCGAGCAAGTGCGCCACACGGTGATCGAAGGCCAGTCCCATCAGGATCTGCCGTTCGATCATCTGGTCGAAGCCTTGCAGCCGACGCGCAGCGCCGCTTACAACCCGCTGTTCCAGGTGATGTGCAACGTCCAGCGCTGGGAGTTCCAGCAGAGCCGCACGCTGGCCGGCATGACCGTCGAGTATCTGGCCAACGATGCGCGGGCGACCAAGTTCGACCTCAATCTGGAAGTCACCGACCTCGACCATCGCCTCGGTTGCTGCCTGACCTACAGCACCGATCTGTTCGACGAACCGACCATCGCGCGCATGGCCAGGCATTGGCGCAACCTGCTTGAAGCGTTGATCGCCAATCCGCAGCAACGGCTCAGCGAATTGCCGTTGCTCGATCAGCCTGAGCAACAGCAACTGCTCGACAGCCTCGGCATCGAGCCGGGCGAGCATCGTCTCGATCAGTGCATCCATCATCTGTTTGCCGAACAGGCACTGGCGCGCAAAGACGCGCCAGCGCTGACCTTCGCCGGGCAGACCCTGAGCTACACCGAGCTCGATGCCCGCGCCAATCGCTTGGCCTGGGCGCTGCGCGAACGCGGGGTCGGCCCGCAAGTGCGGGTGGGTCTGGCGCTGGAGCGTTCGCTGGAAATGGTCATCGGCCTGCTGGCGATTCTCAAGGCTGGCGGCGCCTATGTGCCGCTGGATCCGGAATACCCGCTTGATCGTCTGCACTACATGATCGAAGACAGTCGCATCGGCCTGCTGCTCAGCGATCGGGCGATGTTCGAAGCCCTCGGCGAGTTGCCGCCAAGCGTGGCGCGCTGGTGCCTGGAAGATGACAGCGCCGGGTTGGCCGACTACCCGGCCAGCGAGTTGCCGTTTATCAGCCTGCCGCAACATCAGGCTTATCTGATTTACACCTCGGGCTCGACCGGCAAACCGAAAGGCGTGGTGGTCTCCCACGGCGAAATCGCCATGCACTGCCAGGCCGTGATCGAACGCTTCGGCATGCGCCCGGACGACTGTGAACTGCATTTCTATTCGATCAACTTCGACGCCGCCACCGAACGTCTGCTGGTGCCGCTGCTCAGCGGTGCGCAGGTGGTGTTGCGGGCGCAGGGCCAATGGGACGCGGAAGAAATCTGCGGTTTGATTCGTACGCATCGAATCAACGTCCTTGGCTTCACGCCAAGCTACGGCAGCCAGTTGGCGCAGTTTCTCGCCACGCAGAACCAAGTCCTGCCGGTGCGGATGATCATCACCGGCGGCGAAGCGCTGACCGGCGAGCATCTGCAGCGCATCCGCGCGGCGTTCCAACCGGCGCAGTTCTTCAACGCCTACGGCCCGACCGAAACCGTGGTCATGCCGCTGGCCAGTCTGGCGCCGCAGGTGCTGGAAGAGGGCGCCGGCAGTGTGCCGATCGGCAGCGTGATCGGCGCGCGGGTCGCGTACATTCTCGACGCCGACCTGGCGTTGGTGCCGCAAGGTGCGACCGGTGAACTGTTCATTGGCGGCGCCGGTCTGGCCCAGGCCTATCACGACCGTCCGGGCATCACCGCCGAGCGTTTCGTCGCTGACCCGTTTGCCGCTGATGGCGGACGCATGTATCGCACCGGCGACCTGGTGCGCCAGCGTGCCGATGGTCTGGTCGAGTATCTGGGCCGGATCGACCATCAGGTGAAGATCCGTGGTTTCCGTATCGAGCTGGGCGAAATCGAAACGCGCCTGCTCGATCACCCTTTGATCCGCGAAGCCGTAGTGCTGGCGCTGGACGCACCGAGTGGCAAGCAACTGGTGGGTTACCTGGTGACCGACGTAGCCGAGCAAAATCAGGCGCAACAAGCGGAACTGCGCGAGGCACTGAAGACTCACCTCAAGGCGCAACTGCCGGATTACATGGTGCCGACCCACCTCATACTGCTAGCGAGCATGCCGCTGACCGCCAACGGCAAACTCGACCGCCGCGCCTTGCCGGCACCGGATCCGCAGCTCAATCGGCAGGACTACGTCGCGCCAAGCAACGCGCTGGAGCAGACCCTGGCGCAGATCTGGTGCGATGTGCTCAACGTCAGGCAGGTCGGTCTCAGCGATAACTTCTTCGAACTTGGCGGTGATTCGATTCTGTCGATTCAAGTGGTCAGCCGCGCGCGTCAGCAGGGTATTCACTTCAGCCCGCGTGATCTGTTCCAGCATCAGACCGTGCAGACGCTCGCTGCAGTTGCCAGTCGCACGCAGCAAGTGACTGCCGAGCAAGGTCTGGTCGACGGCGAGTCGCGTCTGACACCGATTCAGCACTGGTTCTTCGATACGGATATCCCCGAGCGTCAGCACTGGAATCAGGCGCTGTTGCTGGAACCGACTGTGCCGCTCGCGCCGCAACGTTTACGCCAGGCTTTGCTGGCGGTGATCGAGCAGCACGATGCACTGCGTCTGCGTTTCAGCGAAACCGATGGCGTATGGCGAGCAACGCATCAAGCGCTGACGGATGAGGATGTGCTGTGGCAATCCAGCGTCGATTCGCTGGAACAGTGCGAAGGCCTGTTCGCCGACGCGCAACGCAGCCTGCACCTGCACAATGGCCCGTTGCTGCGCGCGGTGCTGGTCGATGTCGCTGATGATCAGCAACGCCTGTTTATCGCCATCCACCACTTGGTGGTCGACGGTGTTTCCTGGCGCGTGTTGCTCGACGATCTGCAAACGGCGTATCGCCAACTCGACGCTGCGCAGCCGCTGAAACTGCCGGCGAAAACCAGCGCCTTCAAGGACTGGGCCGCGCGTTTGCAGGCCTACGCTGGCAGCGAATCTCTACGTGAAGAATTGAGCTGGTGGCAAGCGCAACTGGCCGGCTCGAGCGCTGACCTGCCTTGCGAGAATCCGCAGGGCGGCGGGCAGAATCGTCATGCGCAAACCGTCAGCGTGCGCCTCGATGCCGAGCGTACCCGGCAGTTGCTGCAACAGGCGCCGAGCGCGTACCGCACCCAGGTCAACGACCTGCTGCTGACCGCACTGGCCCGCGTGCTGTGCCGCTGGAGCGGCCAGCCGTCGGCACTGATTCAACTGGAAGGTCACGGTCGCGAAACCCTGTTCGACGAGATCGACCTGACCCGCACGGTCGGCTGGTTCACCAGCGCCTACCCGCTGCGCCTGACTCCGTTCACCATCGAAGAGGCCGCCGGGCAGGGCGCTTCGATCAAGGCGATCAAGGAACAACTGCGCGCCGTGTCGCACAAAGGTCTCGGTTATGGTGTGCTGCGCTATCTCGCCGATGACGGTTGCCGGCAGAGCATGGCTACGCTGCCGAGCGCGCCGATCACCTTCAATTACCTCGGCCAGTTCGACCAGAGTTTTGCCAGCGATGCGCTGTTCCGTCCGCTCGATGAGCCGGTCGGTGCCGCCCACGACCCACAGGCGCCGTTGCCGAACGAGCTGAGCGTCGACAGTCAGGTGTATGGCGGCGAATTGCTCCTGCGCTGGACCTTCAGCGCCGAGCGTTATGACGCGCAGACCATCCACGATCTGGCCGATGCTTACGTCGGTGAGCTGCAAAGCCTGATCGAACATTGCCTGCAGGACGGGGCCGGCGGTCTGACGCCGTCGGACTTCCCGCTGGCAAAACTGACCCAGACGCAACTCGACGCCTTGCCGGTGCCGGCCGCACACATCGAAGATGTCTATCCGCTGACGCCGATGCAGGAGGGCATGCTCCTGCACACCCTGCTGGAACCGGGCACCGGTCTGTATTACATGCAGGATCGTTATCGCATCAACAGCGAACTCGATCCCGAGCGTTTCGCCCAGGCCTGGCAAGCGGTGGTCGCGCGTCACGAAGCGTTGCGCGCCTCGTTCTGCTGGAACGTCGGCGAAGACATGCTGCAAGTGATTCACACCCCGGGTCGCACGCCGATCGAGTATCTGGACTGGAGCGCCGTCGCCGAACCCGAGCAGGAACCGAAACTGCAAGCGCTGCTGAAAAGCGAGCGCGAGGCCGGTTTCGATCTGCTCAATCAGGCGCCGTTCCACCTGCGCCTGATCAAGGTCGGCGCGGCGCGCTACTGGTTCATGATGAGCAACCACCACATCCTCATCGACGCCTGGTGCCGTTCGCTGCTGATGAACGATTTCTTCGAGATCTACACCGCCCTCGGCGAAGGTCGTGAAGCGCAGTTGAGCGTGCCGCCGCGTTATCGCGATTACATCGGCTGGCTGCAACGGCAGAGCCTGGCCGAAGCGCGGCAGTGGTGGCGGCAGAATCTGCAGGGCTTCGAGCGCACCACGCCGATCCCGAGCGACCGGCCTTTCCTGCGCGAGCATGCCGGTGAAAGCGGCGGCATGATCGTCGGCGACCGCTACACCCGCCTGAATGTCGAGGACGGTGCGCGGCTCCGCGAGCTGGCGCAGGCCCATCAATTGACCGTCAACACCTTTGCCCAGGCGGCGTGGGCTCTGGTTCTGCGACGCTTGAGCGGTGATCGCGACGTGCTCTTCGGCGTGACCGTGGCCGGGCGCCCGGTGGACATGCCGGAAATGCAGCGCACCGTCGGCCTGTTCATCAACAGCATCGCCCTGCGGGTGAAGATGCCTGCGGACGATCAGCGCAGCAGCGTGCGCCAGTGGCTCAGCGCGTTGCTCGACAGCAACATGCAACTGCGCGAGTACGAATACCTGCCGCTGGTGAACATCCAGGAACAGAGCGAATTGCCCAAAGGCCAGCCGCTGTTCGACAGCCTGTTCGTGTTCGAAAACGCTCCGGTGGAAGTCTCGGTGCTGGATCGTGCACAGAGCTTGAACGCGACCTCGGATTCCGGCCGGACCCACACCAACTTCCCGCTGACAGCGGTGTGCTACCCGGGCGATGACCTTGGTTTGCACCTGTCGTATGACCAGCGTTATTTCGACGAGTCGACGGTCGAGCGCATGCTCGCTGAGTTCAAGCGGTTGCTGCTGGCACTGGTGGACGGCTTTCATGGCGACATGGCCGACTTGCCGCTGCTGGGCGACGAAGAACGCGATTTCCTCCTGCACGGCTGCAACCAGAGCGGCCACGACTATCCGCTGGAGCAAAGCTACGTGGCGCTGTTCGAAGCGCAGGTCGCGGCGCATCCGCAGCGCATTGCCGCCAGTTGCCTCGATCAGCAATTGAGCTATGCCGAGCTGAATCACAACGCCAACCGCCTGGGTCATGCGCTGATCGCCGCCGGGGTGCGCATGGATCAACCGGTGGCGCTGCTGGCCGAGCGTAATCTCGACCTGCTCGGCATGATCATCGGCAGCTTCAAGGCCGGCGCCGGTTACCTGCCGCTGGACCCGGGCCTGCCGAGCCAGCGCCTGAGCCGCATCATCGAGATGAGCCGCACGCCATTGCTGGTATGCAGCGCCGCCTGCCTTGAACAGGCGCAGAGTTTGCTTGAGGAGTTTGGCTGTTCGAATCTTCCGCGCCTGCTGGTGTGGGAAGAGGTGCAGGTATCGGGGACGGCGACTGAGAATCCCGGCATTCACAGCAGCCCGGATAACCTCGCTTATGTGATCTACACCTCGGGTTCGACCGGTCTGCCAAAAGGCGTGATGGTCGAGCAGCGCGGCATGCTCAACAACCAGTTGAGCAAACGCCCGTACCTCGGCTTGAGCGAGGCCGACGTGATCGCGCAGACCGCTTCGCAAAGCTTCGACATTTCCGTCTGGCAGTTCCTCGCCGCGCCGTTGTTCGGCGCGCGGGTCGACATCGTGCCGAACACCATCGCACACGATCCGCAAGGTCTGCTGGCGCATGTGCAGGCGCAGGGCATCACCGTGCTGGAGAGTGTGCCCTCGCTGATCCAGGGCATGCTCGGCGCTGACCACATGAGCCTCGACGGTCTGCGCTGGATGCTGCCGACCGGCGAAGCGATGCCGCCCGAACTGGCGCATCAATGGCTGCTGCGTTACCCGGACATCGGTCTGGTCAATGCTTATGGCCCGGCGGAATGTTCCGACGACGTGGCGTTCTTCCGCGTTGACCTGGCCTCGACGCGCGGCAGTTATTTGCCGATCGGCACGCCGACCGACAACAACTTGCTCTATCTGCTCGATGGTGCGCTGGATCTGGTACCGCTGGGCGCGGTGGGTGAACTGTGCGTGGCCGGCACCGGTGTCGGACGCGGCTACGTCAGTGATCCGCTGCGCACCGCGCCAGTGTTCGTGCCGAATCCGTTCGGCGCGCCGGGCGAGCGTCTGTACCGTACCGGCGACCTGGCGCGGCGCCGCGCTGACGGCGTGCTGGAATACGTCGGCCGCGTCGATCATCAGGTGAAGATTCGCGGCTTCCGCATCGAACTTGGTGAAATCGAAGCGCGCCTGCATGAACAGCCGGAAGTGCGCGACGCTGCGGTTGGCGTGCAGGAAGGCGTCAACGGCAAGCATCTGGTGGGTTATCTGGTTGCTGCCGATGCAGCGCTCAATCCGGGCGAACGCCTTGAACGGATCAAGCAGCGCCTGCGCGCCGAACTGCCGGAATACATGGTGCCGCTGCACTGGCTGTGGCTGCAGCAGATGCCGCTCAATGCCAACGGCAAACTCGACCGCAAAGCCCTGCCGGCGCTGGAGATCGGTCAATTGCAGAGCGAGGATTATCTCGCCCCGCGCAACGAGCTGGAGCAGACCCTGGCTGATATCTGGGCCGAGGTGTTGAAGGTGGAAAAGGTCGGCGTGCGCGACAACTTCTTCGAACTCGGCGGGCATTCCTTGCTGGCGACGCAAATTGCATCGCGGGTGCAGAAAGCCCTGCAACGCAACGTGCCGCTGCGCGCGATGTTCGAGTGCAGCACGGTAGAGGAACTGGCTGAGTACATCGATGGATTGGCGGCCAGTGATATTACCGAGGAGAAGGTGGATCGGTTGAATGATCTGATGGCGGAGTTGGAGGGGCTTTAGTTCTCTAGGGTTTGTACTGGCCCCATCGCGAGCAGGCTCACTCCTACAGTTGAAATGCATTCCAATTGTAGGAGTGAGCCTGCTCGCGATGGCGTCGGTGGATTCAACACAAATCAACGGTACATGACTGTACATTTCCACCCTTGACGGTCAACAACCGGCAGCTCAGTCTGCCGGTTCTGTTTTTTCTCGCGGAGGTGGTCGATGCCCTTTTTCACGGTTGACGGACAAGCACTGCACTACATTGATCAAGGCACCGGCCCGGCCGTGTTGCTCGCTGGCAGTTATCTCTGGGATCAGGCCATGTGGGCGCCGCAGATCGCCGCGCTGACCCCGCACTATCGCGTCATTGCCCTGGATCTGTGGGGGCATGGCGAGTCCGGCAAGTTACCTGAAGGCACCACATCGCTGGACGACATCGCCCTTCAGGCGCAGGCCTTGCTCGATCATCTGGACATCGACCGCGTCACCCTCGCCGGGCTATCGGTCGGCGGCATGTGGGGCACGCGCCTGGCACTGGCCGCGCCGCAACGTCTCAACGGTCTGGTGCTGATGGACACCTACGTCGGCGTCGAGCCGGAACCGACCCGGCAGTATTACTTCTCGCTGTTCAAGCAGATCGAAGACACCGGGACCATCTCCGAACAACTGCTGGACATCGTCGTACCGATCTTCTTCCGCCCGGGCATCGACCCGCAGTCGCCGGTGTATCAAAACTTCCGCGCAAAACTGCAGAACTATTCGCCCGAGCGTTTGCGCGAAAGCATCGTACCGATGGGGCGCATCACGTTTGGTCGCGACGATCTGTTGCCACGTTTGGGCGAACTCAACGCAGCGACCACGTTGGTGCTGTGCGGCGATCAGGACAAACCACGACCACCCTCGGAAGCCCGGGAAATGGCTGAATTGATTGGTTGCCCGTGTGTGCTGGTACCGGAGGCGGGGCATATCTCCAATCTGGAGAATCCCGGGTTTGTGACTGAGGCGCTGCTTGGCTTCTTGAGCGAGTGCAACAGACACACCGTGTGATCCAATCGCGAGCAGGCTCACTCCTACAGGTATCGCATTCTTGCTGAAGGAATGCAGTCAACTGTAGGAGTGAGCCTGCTCGCGATTGGGGCCGGTTCAGGCGATGAAAAACTACTTGGGCCCGAGAATCTTCACCAGCTTGTCCGGCGAAGGCGCGCCTTGCTGTTGTTGCAGTTCGCCTTTGTCGTCCAGGTAGAAAATCGCCGGAGTGGCCTGCAGTTCCAGGTCTTCCATCAATTGCATGTTCGCCGCGAGTTTGCTCTGCACGGCGACCGGAATGTCTTTGAGAGCCTTGAGCGCGCTGCCCTTGCCAGCCTTTTCGTGATCTTCCAGGGCCTTGGCCGGGTCTTTCGCCGCCAGCAGCGCGGCGGATTTGCCCGGGCTGTCTTCACGAATGATGCCGACCATGATGTGGCGCAACTGCACTTTGCCGGCCTTGACCCATGGCCGCGCCTGCTCCCAGAACATGTTGCAGTACGGGCAGTTCGGGTCGCTGAACAGGTACACCGTGCGCGGCGCATCCTTGTTGCCGTCCTGAATCCAGTTGCTCGCCTCGAACTTGGCCCAGACTTCCTTGGACATCGGCGCGTAAACCAGTTTTTGCAATGGCTCGCTGCTCAGGTCCTTGCCGTCGGCGTCGTACAGGTTGCCCACTACCACGTGTTTACCGTCCGGGGTCAGGTACAGCGCCATGCCGCGATTCTGGTATTGCGCGGCATACCCGCGCAGGCCATCGGGGGCGTCGAACTGGCCGACGATTTTCGCGCCCTTGGCTTCGATCTTTTTGATCGCCGCGGGCAGTTCTTCAGCAGCCTGCACCGACGGCAAGTGCAGCAGGGCAGTGCCCAGGGTCAGCGTCAGCAGGTGGCGGAGGCGGGGCATGGCAGTTTCCTTGCAGAGTTGGCCGGGGCAACGGCCTGATTCGGGCTTGAAGGTGAAGTGTCGAAGGTTTCCAGAGCGCGGGCGAGGCTGGCGTTCGACAGTTCACCGAGGTGACTGGTCAGCAAGCGACCGTCCGGGCTATAGAACAGCGTAGTCGGTAACGCCATGGATCCCACGGCCTGACCGAGACGGCCGTTGCGGTCGAACAGCACGTTGTTCAGGCTCAGGCCCTGGGTTTCCAGGAACGTCGCCACGCTTTGCATGCTTTCAGCCTGATTGACGAACAGAAACGTCAGATCCGGGCGCTGTTGCTGGGCGTTTTCCAGCACCGGCATTTCCCGCCGGCACGGCGGGCACCAGGTGGCCCACAGGTTGATCACCAGCGGGCCGCCCTGATAGTCACTGAGCCTGATGGTTTGCCCGGCGGCATTGCGCAGGGAAATGTCCGGCAGGCGCGTGCCTTGTTCGTAGATGTTCAGCGAGAGGGTGGCGAGC
Organism: Pseudomonas sp. RIT-PI-o; assembly: GCF_001297215.1. Taxonomy (NCBI): domain Bacteria; kingdom Pseudomonadati; phylum Pseudomonadota; class Gammaproteobacteria; order Pseudomonadales; family Pseudomonadaceae; genus Pseudomonas; species Pseudomonas sp. RIT-PI-o. The sequence continues at coordinate 290,186 of NZ_LHPA01000005.1, forward strand.
AGCCAGAACGCCACGCCACTGACCACACCAAAGCCCAACGGTCGGCGCAGACCGGGACGACGCCAGCCGCGATACAACGCCGCCAGCAGCAGAGCGATCACCCCGGGCCAGGCGAGGAATCCACCGTCGCGCAGATCGATGATCTGCCACGGGTCATTGCGATAATGCGACCAGTACAGCGCGACAAAGGCAATGCGCGCCGCAAGCATGCCCAGCAAAAACAGGCTGAACAGCGCCGACTCGGGGTTATCGCCACCGCGCTTGGCTACCCGCCAGCCGACAAATGTCGCCAGTGCCAGCGCACTGATCAGCAGCAGGTGGTTGAGCGCGATGGCAAAAGTGCCGAGGGTGAACGTCAGCATCAGTTGGCGTCTCGGGTAGTGGACCAGCGTTGCAGGAACGTGTCGGCATCGACCTCGCCGGTGATGCGCTGGCTGCGGCGTTCTTCACCGTCAGTACCGACCCAGATGAAAGTCGGCGGCCCGGGCACTTTATAGCGACCGAGCAGCTCGCGGCTGGCGGCGTTGTCGGCGGTCACATCCAGGCGCAGCAGGCGCACGTCGCTCAGTGCCTGCATGACCTTGGCCTCGCCGAATACCTTCTTCTCCATGACTTTGCACGACACGCACCAGTCGGCGTAGTAATCGAGCAGTACCCACTGGCCTTGGGCCTTGGCGGCGTCGAGTTCACGTTGCAGGGCGGCCGGTTCCTTGATGGTGGTGAAGGCGTCATGACCGCTTGGTGCGGCGCTGGCGACCCGGCCGGCGCTGTAAACCTGCAATGGCTGGTACGGATCATCACTGCCGCCAGCCGCACCGATCACCAGCAAGCTGCCCCACAAACCGAGCAACAGGGACAGGGCGCCGAACATCTGCGCGACGCGGCCAAATCCTTCGGACTGTTTCCAGGCGCTATAGGCGGCAATCAGCAGCAGCGCGCCACACAGACCCAGCCACAACGACGGATCCAGTACCGGGCGCAGCATCAGCAATGCGGTTGCGAGAAAGAGAAAGCCGAATATGCCCTTGAGCAGGTTCATCCACGCCCCTGGTTTGGGCAGGAATCGATTGCCCACGGTGACCAGCAGCAACAGCGGCACACCGATGCCGATGCCCAGTGCAAACAGAATCAGACCGCCGTGCAACGCGTTACCGCTTTGCGCGATGTACAGCAGCGCACCGGCCAGTGGCGCGGTCATGCACGGCCCGACCAGCAGACCGGACAATGCACCGAGCACACCGGCGCCGATCAGGCTGCCGCCGCTGCGGCTGCGTGAAGCGTGTTCAAGTCGATCACGCAGCGCCACCGGCAACTGCAGCTCGAAGAAGCCGAACATCGGCAATGCCAGCACCACGAAAATCGCCGCAAACGCACCGAGCAGCCAGGGATTCTGCAACCACGCCTGCAGGTTCGCACCGAGCAGAGCGGCAATCACACCCATCGCCGCATACACCAGCGCCATGCAGATCACATAGCTGCTGGCCAGGGCGAAGCCGCGCCGTGGTGTGGCGCCGCTGCCGACGATCATCCCGGCCAGAATCGGCAGCATTGGCAGTGAGCACGGGGTAAACGCCAACAGCAGGCCGAGGCCGAAGAACACCAGCAGACTCCAGCCCAGCGCCCGTTGTTGCAAGCTGCTGGCCAAGGCCTGATCCGGCGCTTCAGCGCCAGTTGTCGCTGCGGCTTTGCCGCCCAGGTCAATTACCCGGGTTTGCGGTGGATAACACAGGCCGGCATCGGCGCAGCCCTGGTAACTGACCTTGATCTGCCCGCTGGCCGTCGCCGGGATTTTCACTTCCAGGCCTTGGCGATACACCGGCTGCTCGCCGAAGAACTCGTCGCTATGGGATTCGCCTTCAGGCAACCCTGGCTGCTGATCGGCGGCCAGTCCGTCGAACTTCAAGCGTTTCTGATACAGGTAGTAGCCGTCGGTGATCTGCCAGAACAGCTGGGTTTCCCCCGACTCCACACGCTCGGAGGTGAGGACGAATGCCTTGTCGACGGGTAAAAAGTCCGGCTTGGACTCGAACGGATTGTTTCCGGCCTGGGCCAGACCGGAAATCAGTAAAGCAAACAGAAGAAAAAAATGACGCATGGAGGAGCCTTGTCCCTGTGCAATTGAGGTGCACAATGGGCAGCGGCGATTAACCGATGATTAACCGCGATGCCCTTGTCGCAGTGACGTTCGGCGCCATAATGTCAGCTTAATCGGCCAACCGCCTAATCCGCTTTTTTCCTGTGGGATTCACCATGCACGTACTGGTTTGCGAAGACGATGAGCTGATCGCCAGCGGCATCGTTGCCGGGCTCACGGCTCAGGGCCTGACCGTCGAGCACGTCAACACGGCGTCGAAAGCGCGGGCGATGCTCAAGGTCGCCGAGTTCGACGTGATGGTGCTCGATCTTGGCCTTCCCGACGAAGATGGCCTCAAGTTGCTCCAGCAATTGCGCCAGAGCGGCCTGGAGATTCCGGTGCTGATTCTCACCGCCCGCGATTCTGTGACGGATCGTGTCGACGGTTTGCAGGCCGGCGCCGACGATTACCTGCTCAAGCCTTTCGACCTGCGCGAACTGTTCGCCCGCCTGCAAACCCTGTTGCGCCGAGTGGCCGGGCGCAGCGTCAATCTGATCGAGCATGGCGCGCTCACCTACGACCCGAGCAGCCGGGAAACCCGCCTGGCCGGGCAACCGGTGGACTTGTCGCGCCGCGAGCAATCGCTGTTGCAGGCGCTGCTGCACAACCGCGGCCGCGTTTTGTCCACCGAGCAATTGAAGGACAGCGTCTATGGCTTCAACGATGAGCTGGAAAGCAATGCGCTGAACGTGCATATCCATCATCTGCGCAGCAAGCTTGGCAAAGGCATCGTCGAAACCGTGCGCGGTCTGGGCTATCGCCTCGGGCCTGCCGATGGCGGGGAGCAGGGCAAGTGATGAGTCTGCGCCTGCGCCTGAGCCTGACGCTCGGCGCCGCATTCGCGCTGATCTGGGCGCTGGCTGCGGCGTGGATGCTCAGCGATCTGCGCAATCAGATGATGTTTTCCCTCGACCAGCGCCTGGTTGCCTCGGCGCGCATGGTTGCCGGTCTGCTCGAGCAATTGCCGACGCTGCCGAGCAAGGGCGAAGGCACCCACTTCAGCGCCGAACAATTGAATATTCCCGGGGGGATGGCCTGTCAGGTCAGCTCATTGCGCGGCGAGATTCTTGCCCGTAGCCACAACAATCCCGAACAAGCACTGGAAGCGGAAAAAATGGGCTTCCACGATCAGATGATCGACGGCGCACCGTGGCGCAGTTTCACCCTGGCCCGCGGCGATGTGCGCATCACTACCGCAGACCGGCAGATCGAGCGTGAAGCGTTGAACATGTCGATCCTGCTCGCCGCTTCGGTACCGGTCGGCGTGGCCTTGCTGGGCTGTCTGTGCTTGCTGTGGCTGGGGATCGGTCAAGGCCTGGCGCCACTGAATCGTCTGCGCGAAGCGCTGATGCGGCGCAATGCCGATTCGCTTGAACCGTTGCAGTTGCAGGCGTTTCCCAGCGAATTGAAGCCGCTGCTGGAAACCCAGAACCAATTGTTCCAGCGCATCGGCAAGACCATCGAGCGTGAACGCCGCCTGACCGGTGACGCCGCGCACGAATTGCGCAGTCCGCTGACGGCGATCAAGACCCACCTGCAAGTCGCGCGCATGACCGATGGCAGCGCCCGCGATCAATCGCTGGCCCGCGCCGAGGAGGGTGCCGATCGCCTGCACCGCACCCTTGAACAGTTGCTGTTGCTGGCGCGGGTCGAAGGCAGTCTGTCATTCGATGACGGCTCGCAATGCAGCGCCGAGCAAGTGGCCAGGCTGGCGATTCAGGACGCCACGGGCGGTGAACGGCTGCGGATCAAACTGCACGTGCCGGACGAGCTGTCCGCCGCGCCGCTGCAAATGCCTGCAGTGCTGGCGATTGCTGCGCTGCGCAACCTGCTCGACAACGCTCTGCGCCATACGCCTGAAGATTGTGCGGTCGAGGTCAATCTCGAAAGCATCGGCAACCGTGTGCGCTTTGTCGTGCGCGACCATGGGCCGGGCATTGCGCCGGATGACTTGCAGCATCTGACTCAGCGCTTCTGGCGCAACGGCCAGAGCACCGGTTGCGGGCTGGGTCTGGCGATTGTCCAGGCGATTGTTCAGCGCTGCGACTGCGCCCTGCATTTCGACAGCCGCCCGGATGGCTTGCGGGTCGAACTGACCATGCCGTTGCAAGCCCTCTGATCTCACCTCAGATCCCCTGTGGGAGCGAGCCTGCTCGCGAATGCGGTAAGTCATTCAACATCGACGTTGACTGGCCTGACGCTTTCGCGAGCAGGCTCGCTCCCACAAGGGAACATGTTCTGCCACATGAAATGTAACTTCTCGCCGTTCGCTATCCGGCAGGGCCGGGGCTAAGGTCAACGCAGCTTGACTCAATGGATTGAGGGAACTGCGCCATGGAAGCACCCATCTGCATTCGTCCGGCCCGATTGGCCGACGCTGGCATCATCAGCCGCATTATCGAGCGTTCCATCCGCATCGGTTGCGCGCTCGACCACCGTAACGATCCGCCACGGGGCGGCACCTGGATCGCTCAGCAATCCGCTGACTTCATCAGCGCCCGACTCGCTGACCCCCACTTCCATTTATGTCTGGCTTTACTGGCGGACAAACCGGTCGGTGTCGGCATGGCCCAGGCCAGCGGCGAGATTTCCCTGTGTTACGTGCAGCCGGAATCCTTTCGCCGGGGCGTCGGACGGGCGCTGATGCAGGATCTCGAAGGCTGGTTGCGCATTCGTGGCGTGCAGGATGTTCACCTCTACAGTTCGCGCACCGCCGAGCCGTTCTATCGGCATCTGGGTTATCAACAAGCGGCGCCATCCGGCATCTGCGACGGCTTGCAGACCGTGCCGCTGCACAAACCTTTGTCCGCACCGGCCCGACAACTCGATCAAGGGTGTAAATCCGCGCCGCGCTGAAGCGTTTCCAGAACAGGAAAACCTGCAAGTGCGCCCCGCCACCGGAACGCGCACCTGTTGGTGTGCTGTTTTGGTCACTATCCATAGCGAATTGAGGGGTCGAGAGATGTCAGTCGCCACCAGCCTTATCGAAGAATCGTCGGCCCGGGTCGCCTCGGCACCAGCGGAGACGTTGTACGAATTCCACGAATCACCGTTGCTGGCGCGCCAGAGCCAGCAGGAGTCCAATGCACGCAGCTACCCTCGGCGTATTCCACTGGCGCTCAAGCGTGCCAAGGGCCTGTATGTCGAGGATGTCGAGGGGCGCACATTCATCGACTGCCTGGCCGGGGCCGGCACGCTGGCGCTGGGGCATAACCACCCGGTAGTGATCGAGGCAATCCAGCAGGTGCTCGCCGATGAATTGCCGCTGCACACCCTCGACCTGACCACGCCGGTCAAAGATCAATTCGTCCAGGATCTGTTCGGCTTGCTGCCGACGGAACTGGCGGCGCAGGCGAAAATCCAGTTCTGCGGCCCGACCGGCCCCGACGCCGTGGAGGCAGCGCTGAAACTGGTACGCACCGCCACCGGGCGCAGCACCGTGCTGTCCTTTTCCGGCGGTTATCACGGCATGAGTCAGGGCGCGTTGAGCCTGATGGGCAGCCTGGGACCAAAAAAACCACTGGGTGCCTTGCTCAGCAATGGCGTGCAATTCATGCCGTTCCCCTACGACTATCGTTGCCCGTTCGGCCTCGGCGGCGCGGCGGGCGTCAAAGCCAATCTGAGCTATCTGGAAAACCTGTTGAGCGATCCCGAGGCTGGCGTGCAGTTGCCGGCAGCGGTGATTGTCGAGGCGGTGCAGGGCGAAGGCGGGGTGATACCCGCTGATATCGAGTGGCTGCGCGGTTTGCGCCGGATCACCGAGAAGGCCGGTGTGGCGCTGATTGTCGATGAGATCCAGAGCGGCTTCGCCCGCACGGGCAAGATGTTCGCCTTCGAACACGCGGGCATCGTTCCGGATGTGGGGGTGTTGTCCAAAGCCAACGGCGGCAGCCTGCCGTGGGCGGTGGGGGTTTACCGCGACTGGCTCGACACCTGGCAACCGGGCGCCCATGCCGGCACGTTCCGTGGCAATCAGATGGCCATGGCCGCCGGTTCAGCGGTGATGCGCTATCTGGTAGAGCACAAGGTCTGCGAACACGCCGCCGCAATGGGGGATCGACTCAGCGAGCATCTGCGCATTCTGCAACGCGACTTCCCGCAACTGGGCGACGTCCGCGGGCGCGGCCTGATGCTCGGCGTCGAACTGGTCGACCCGAGCGGCCTACCCGCCGCGCTCGGTCACCCGCCGGCATTCGCACGTCTGGCGCCGCTGGTTCAGCGTGAATGCCTCAAGCGCGGCCTGATTCTGGAGCTGGGCGGCCGCCATGGCGCAGTGGTGCGTTTCCTGCCACCGTTGGTGATTACCGCTGCGGAAATCGACCGCGTCGCGGAGATTTTCGGGCGCGCTTTGGTCGCTGCCACCGCCGCACTGTAAATTTTTCCGCGCGGCGAACGTTCTTTCTACATACCCCGGCTGCACTCGTTGTACAGCCGACCTTACAACGATGGAGAACCAGCATGACGTCAGTATTCGACCGCGAGGACATCCTCTTTCAGGTCGTGGTCAACCACGAAGAGCAATACTCGATCTGGCCCGATTACAAAGCCGTGCCAGAAGGCTGGCGCACCGTGGGCAAGAGCGGCCTGAAAAAGGAATGCCTGGCCTACATCGAAGAAGTCTGGACCGACATGCGCCCGTTGAGTCTGCGTCAGAAGATGGATGCGCAAGTCGCGGCGCAATAAGCGACCGGGCAGAAAAAACCCGCTGGACCAATGAGGGTCGGCGGGTTTTTTCATGTCTGGAGAGTGGCGCTGTCAGTGCTGGCCTCTTCGCGAGCGGGCTCACTCCTACAGTTGAAATGCGATCCCCTGTAGGAGTGAGCCCGCTCGCGATAAACGATAACGCGGTCGTGCCTGAAATTACGCTCCGCTCAGCCCCTTGAGCAACAAATCCACATTGCCTTCCAGCTCCGCCAGCGGATCCGCCGCATCAGTACTCAACACCACCAGTCGGCTGCCGGATTCGGCAATCGCCGCTTTCACCGGTTCGGCTGGCTGGCGATGGTGCAGCACCACCGCTACGTCGTTGTCCTTGAGCGTCGCTGTCAGCTTCTTCAGTGCTTCAGGCGTCCACTCGGCATCAGGACGCGCATCCTGTCCCGCCAGTTCAAGGTTGAGGCTGCCAATCAGATAGCCGAAGTGATCGCTCAGGCTCATCACACTCAGATTGTCCGCCTCGGCCAGACGCGCTTCGGTGTCCGCGCTGAGTTTCAGCAGACGCTGTTTCAACGCCGCCAGATTGGCTTCGATCGCAGGCTTGGCGCTCGGTGCCAGGCGCACCAGGTCCGCCGCCATCACATCCGCCATGCGCCCCATGTTGTTGCTCGCCAGCCATGGCTGACTGTTCAGGCCATCAACCTGCACGCCCGGCTGCACGGCGATGCCGGGCAGGGCGCCGTCGACCGGGCGGGCAGCGTCGACTTCGACGATACGGATGTTGCTGCGCCGAGCGATCGGGTACAGCGGATCATCGGCCCACAGCGAACGCAGACCGATCACCGCGTCCGCGTCGGTGGCCAGTTTGCTCAGGGCCGGCGCGCCACGGCCGGTGAAATACGCAGTCTGGCGGCTGCCGGGCAGGTTGGCCGGGGCTGCGCGTTCGAGCTTGACGTCCGTGCCTTTGAGCAGCGCTTCGCCGAGGCCGAAGGTAATCGGCAACGAGGCCAGAACGCGCAAGGGTTTTGCATTTTCAGCAGCCATCAACGGCGTACAGACCACGCCACACAGGGCCATTGCCAGAGTCAGGTTTCGCAATGAAAAAGCCATTTATCCAAGGTTCCCTTTCAGGCTGGGGACAACGCCGCGCGCGATGGCGGCGAGGGCGAAAGCGATGCCGGCGACCAGAATGATCGCGGCGCCGGATGGAATCGGCAGGTCGAACACGATCGGCGCAAGAATCCCGCACAGCGTGCTGACGGTAGCGATCAGCACCGAACACCAGAAAAATCCTTTGAGCGACTGGCTGAGCAAGCGTGCCGCCGCCGCCGGAATCACCAGCAAGGCGCCGACCAGAATTGCACCGATGACTTTTACCGCCGCGACGGTGATCAAGGTCACCAGGATCACGAACAGGTAATCCAGCGTCTTGACCGCTACGCCACGCACCGCCGCCAGTTGCGGATTGAAACTGGCGAGCATGATGCGGTTGTACAGCGGCAGGGCGAGGGCCATGACCAGCGACCCGACGATCGCCAGCACCGCCAGATCATTGCCGTTGACCGTCAGTACCGAACCGAACAGCACGTTTTCCAGAATGTGCACGTTGATCTTGCCGGCGAGGATCAGCAGCAGGCTCGCGCCGAGCGCCAGCGACACCGAGAGGAACACGCCGATCAGCGTATCCGGTGCCAGCCCGGTACGGTTGCGCAGGTAATTGAGCAGGATGCCGAACAGCAGGCAGTAGCCGAACAGGCTGCCGTACGGGCCGGTGTAGGGTTCGCCGAGCAGAATGCCGATGGCGACACCGGTCAACGCGGCATGGCCGACTGCTTCGGAAAAGAACGCGAAGCGCTTGACCACCACCAGCGTGCCGAGCCCACCGAGCACCGGGCCGATCAGCAGACCGGCGAGCAGGGCGTTGACCACAAATCCGTAGGCCAGCGCTTCCGGCAGATAACCCGAAGATGCCCAACCCTGGACCATCAAACGAAAGGCTTCGTAACTCATCAGACAGCGCTCCGTGGATGGGTGGAAAACAGCGTCAGCAGACGTTCCGGTGTCAGCGCCTGTTGCGGCGTGGCGTCGAACAGCACGCGACGGTTGAGGCCGGTCACCCGATCGGCCAGTCGCCCGACCGCTTCCAGATCGTGTTCGATCCACAACACGGTGATGCCCGCCGCGCGCCAGTCATTCAGCAGACGTTCGAACACCTGAATCCCGGCCTCATCGAGAGCCGACATCGGCTCGTCGAGCACCAGCAATTGCGGCGGCGGAATCAGGCCCTGCGCGAGCAGCACCCGCTGCCGTTCGCCGCCGGACAGCGCGCCCATGCGCCGCTTGCGCTTGTCCTGCATGCCGACACGCTCCAGCGCCTCGCCGATGGCACCGGCGTAGTGTTTGCTCAAACCGAGAAAGGCCGGCCGGCGCTGGCACATGGCGGCCATGAAATCGTCGACGGTCATCGGCAAACCGCGATCGAACTCCAGCGCTTGCGGGACATAACCGATGGTGCCGGGCTCGCTGGGCCAGTGCAGGCTGAGCTGGCCCTGCTGCGGCATCTGCCCCCGCAGCGTCTTGATCAGCGAACTCTTGCCACCGCCGTTGGGGCCGACCAGCGCGTGCACGCTGCCGGGCTGCACCTGGAAACTGACTTTGTCGAGAATCGTTGTGCGCCCCAGCGTCAGGCTGACTTCCGCAAACTCCAGCGCCGGCCCCGTAACCTGTAGGAGTGAGCCTGCTCGCGATAGCGGAGTTTCATCCAATGAAGATGTTGGCTGAGCGGACGCCATCGCGAGCAGGCTCACTCCTACAGGGGACTCGGTGTTTTCTGGGGCGAGGGTTTCTTTCGACGTCATGCCCCAGACTCCTGAATCGCCCGGACCACGGTGTTGAGGTTGCCGGTCATTTCCTTTTCGTACTTGTCGGCGGTGTATTCGCCGTAGGAAATATGCGACAGCGGGTACAGTTTCACCCCGGATTCGCGCTGGATGGTATCGACGTAGCTGGAGGGGAAATCCATTTCCGAGAAGATCACTTTCACGTCGAGTTCGCGCAATTGATCGATGGTCTTTTTCAACTGGCTCGGGCTCGGTTCGATACCGTGAGCGGGCTCGACCACGGCCGTCACTTCCAGACCGAATTCACGCAGCAGATAGTCGTAAGCCGCGTGCACCGTGGCCACACGCAGTTCGGCGTTCGGTGCCTGGGTCAGTTTGGCCAAAGCGTCGGCGCGCATCTGCCGCAGGCGTTTGCCATAGGCGCGGGCGTTCTGGGTGTAGGTCTTGGCATTGTCCGGATCGATCTTGCCCAGCTCGCGGGCGATGTTGTTGACCTGGGCGATGGAGGCGCTGATCGACAGGAACGTGTGCGGGTTGACCACTTTGCCGGCGCCGCGCGCAGCGACACCGGTAGCGGCCAGCAACGGCACATTCTCGTTGGCTTCGATGGTTTTGACGTTGGGCGTTTCGCTGGCGGCGATCATGCGATCGGCGAAGTCGTCATGGCCGACGCCGTTGAGCACGATCACATCCAGACCGCTGATGCGCTTGATGTCCTCGGCTCGTGGCTCATAGGCGTGCGGGTTGAAACCGGCGGGAATCAACGGCACCACTTCAGCCTTGTCGCCGACGATGTTCGCGACATAGCTGTAATACGGATGCAGGGTGATGCCGATGCGCAGGCGTTTGCCCTGTTCGGCGTTGGCCAGCGGGCTCAGCAGGCAGGCGCACAGGCCGAGGAGAAACAGGCGTAACAATGGACGGCGAGGAGATGAAATGGACATGGGCAAGCAGTCTTCTCTCGGATAAAGGCGAGGAATCAATGGCGATGTTCGCGGGTAACCCCGGCATCGAATTGCGCGACGATCTGTTTCCAGCCAGCGGCGGACAGCGCGGCATCGGACAGATCCTGCGCAGGCACGAGGTCGGCGCTGCGGTTCAGCCAGATGTCCGGCGCAGCGTTGGCATCGGCACCGACACGCATGAGAAATGACCCGGCGACATCAGGCGTCGCGCTGCGACCGAAGTAGGCGCGGTCGGCGAGCATCTGCCATGCATGACCGCCACGGCTGACCGAACTGGCATCCTGTGCGAACGGCGCGAAACCCTCTTCGGCCAGCACCTGTGGGGTCGGCAGGGCTTTTTGCTCTTCGCGCAGCAAGCGGATTTCGTCGAGGGTCACCCGCAGGTCGGCATAGATGCCTTGCTCGGCGGCGCTGAGGTCGCGGCGGGCGTCGTATTGGTTGCTCGCGACGGGCTCCGGCTCATGGGAAACCCCGCGCCACGCCACCACCGAACCGGCGACCGCGAGGATCAACAGACATAGCAGCAGCACGTTGAGGGTTTCATGGCCGGCACCCGCCGGGCGTACCACTTGAGTTGTCGGGGTACTCATGGGGCTTCGATATCCGCCTGGTCGATTTCCACTACATGGCCGGGGCCAGCGTCGAACAGCACATAGAACTCGCTGCCGGGCTTCTTGAACGTCAGGGTCGAGTCTTCGCCCAGTTTGCCCGGCACCAGAATGGTTTCGTCGTAGCCGATCACGTCGAGGGTCACGCCCGGCGCGCCGCTCCCATCGGAGAAACCGCCGGTGCATTTGATCTGTTCGGCATCGATGGCTTTGCATTCGCACATCGGGTTGTGCGCCAGAGCGCCGGCACTGAAACCGGCGCTCAGGACCAGCAGCGCGGCACTTGCCAGCAAGCGCGGGTGGAGTGGCGAGCGAGTCATGGTTTGGCTCCTTGTTTGTTCAGCCAGGCAACGGTGGCGGGGGAGGCTTGGCTCAGGGGAATCGCGGCCTGGTGCATGCTGCCGTCCCAGCCTTCCATGGTGATCCACAGCTCGGCGTCAGGTTTGGTTTTCGCCGGGATCGGCATCTGCGTGCCCATGCGGTAAGGGGTGCCGAAGAAGATCGTGCCGGCGGCACGCAGGCTGCGCGGTTTGCCGATGCGCAAGTAAGTGGCCTTGACCTGTTCGACGCAGGTATCGCAGACGGCAGCAGTGAAATCCTTCATATAGCCAGCCGGGCCGCTCAGGTGCGGCGCTTCTTCGCGCAGCTCGGCCAGGCGCAGGCTCCACGGGCCGACCTGAACGGTGCCTATTTCCCGTTGGCCCAAGCCACTGTCGCCGCGAAAAAGCGAGGCATCGGCAAAGTATTTCGGCATGAACCCCAAAGGGATCAGCAACAACAGAACATTGATGTGGAAGCGCCACTTGTGCCAGAAACGCGACAGGCGAGACGGCGGTGTGACCGAGATGGCTTTGTTCACAGGCTGGCCTCCGAAGGTTCACGGCGCATCGCTGGTTGGGCGGTGACGCTGTTTTTCTTGTCCTCGCGCTTCAGTGCATTGGCGGTGGCCAGCGCGGTGCGTTTGGTCCAGATCAGCAGGCCGCTGAGGATCATCATGCTCAGCAACAGACCGAAGAAGAACCAGATCAATTTGATCCAGATGCCACCGAAGTCACCGGTGTGCAGCGGGCGCATGGATTCGGTGACGAATTCCAGCGAGGACCGGTCGGACAGCAAGCGTGATGAGGCCATTTCGCCGTTGTATGGGTTGAGTGTCGCGGTCTGGTACATCAGCGGATACCAGCCGCGACCGCTGACGCTCATGTGGGAGTAGGCATTGCCCGGCAGGTTGACGTAGCTGGCTTCCAGCCCCGGAATTTTCTGCTGGGCGATTTCGATGGCGCGGTCCAGACTGATCCGCGGTGGCGGAGTGCCGGCGGCGGAGATCGGCACGCTTTCCCGGGACATCGCCGGAATGATCGGTTCGCTGGAAATGGAAATCTGGTTATCGAACAGGAATGCCTTGATCAGGAACCAGATGCCGGTGATGGAAATCACCGCAATGAACCAGATCGACCAGATGCCGCACAGGCGATGGAAATCGCCCCAAAAGATCCGCGCGCCATGGCGTACGCGTAGGGTCGGGCGCAGAAAACCTTTCCAGAAGCGCTTGTAGACCACCAGCCCGGTAATCAGCGAAACCAGCATCGGCACGCCGAGCAATGACACCAGATACCAGCCCCAGCTGTAGCCATTGGTGAACGGCACCAGCCACCAGCCGTGCAAGGCGCGGGTGAAGGCCTTGAAATCGAAGGCCGGCGCGGTGCCCTGAATGACGCCGGTGTACGGATTGACATAGACCGTCAACGAACGCCCGTCGGGGTAGCTGACTTCGACGTCGAGGGCAAAGTGCGACTCGTCCGGACGATTGATGCTCTGCACCAGGGTTTGCGGCTCGGCTTGTTTGATCGCGGCGAGAATCTGGTCGTAGCTCAGGCGCGGCGCGTCGTCCGACGGCTGGCTGGCGCGCATTTGCGGGTTGGCCAGCCAGACGATTTCCTGGCTGACTACCGCCAGCGTGCCGGTGACACAGACGATCAGCACAAAGAACCAGATCGGCAACGCCAGCCAGCTATGCACCAGGAACCACAGTTTGGAACGGGATTTCTTCGACATGATTGCGCGTCTTGATAGCGGTGGAAGGGGCCGGGCTACGGGCTTCGCAGCACGGAACTCCCCGGGAGGCCGTTCGTGGCTTTTGCCTACGCGAACGGCCTGCATTCCTATAAGACGTATGAGCGAAGAAAATCCCGAAAGCGGCTATGAAAGCAAATGTTTCGCAATTACATCGGCACAGCGTTTTGTCGGTCGGTTCCGGCAACAAGGCTTTAGTTTTGGTTGAACATTTCCATCGCTCGTTGGCGAATCTGCTCTTCGCTCAGGTCTTCCTTGTGGGTGGCGAGAAACCATAAATGGCCGAACGGATCTCTCAAAGTCCCGCTGCGGTCGCCGTAGAACTGGTCTTTGACCTCGGAGACGCTTTGCGCGCCGGCATCCAGTGCTTGTTGAAAGGCCTGATCGACATCGGGCACGTACAGGTGCAAACCGATCGAAACCGCCTGCTGCGGATTGCTCAACGGCCCTTGGTCGCAAGGTGTGCCGAGCATGATCGCGCTGTCACCGATGCGCAGTTCGGCGTGGCCGATATTGCCGTCGGGCATGGTCAGACGCATGACTTCGCTGGCATTGAAGGCTTTCTTGTAGAAATCGATGGCCTCGGCGGCCTGTTGGATGCCGAGATACGGGGTAATGCTGTGATACCCCTCAGGAATGGGTTTGACGCTCATGACGTTCTCCCTGTTTTTGTTTTCAACAGATGGGGTTGCTCCGGATTTGTCCGGAGCAATCACTATAGAACCGTCCTCGCAGCGCAGGTTTTCTGCCGACGAGCAGCGCGCATCACGCATCGCGAAAGTGCGGGCCTGGGCCTCGGTCACCGAGCACGTCACCCTTATTGCGCAATGGACACGCCTCCATGGACAGACAGCCACAGCCGATGCAACCGGTGAGCTGATCGCGCATTAGCGTCAGTTGCCTGATTCGTTCGTCGAGTTCGCGCTGCCATTGTTCAGACAGCATTTTCCAGTCCGCCGCCGACGGCGCGCGATCCTGCGGCAGGATCTTCAGCGCTTCGCCGATCTCCGCCAGCGGTATCCCCAGACGTTGCGCGACTTTGATTAATGCTACCCGGCGCAACACGGCACGGGGATAGCGGCGCTGGTTACCGGCGTTGCGTTCACTTTTGATCAAACCTTTGGCTTCGTAAAAATGTAGCGCCGTGACCGCGACGCCACTGCGCGCGGCAACTTCGCCGACGGTAAGAGGTTTATGCACCTGGTCTTTGCTGATCATGGGGAAAATGCTCTTGACCTTGACTTAACTAGAGGTTTTACCCTGCAGCTCTTCGGGTCGCAAGGCTCGCTTCAAGATGAGTGGGGGCTTTCCATGAGCAATCGCAGCTTTACCCAATTGATCGAATTCGAGATCGAACCGCGTCAGCAAGCCGCGCTGGTTTCGGCATTGGCGATGCAAACCGAGCGTCTGGCTCAGCGTTACGACGGTTTTCTCAGTGCCAGCGTGCAGGCCAGCGACGACGGCCGCCGCGTGTTGAGCTTTCTGCAATGGCAAAGCCGCGAGGCGGGGGAGGCGGCATTTCACAGTTTCGAAAACGGTGAGCAGGATTTCTGGCAACTGATCCGCACTCATCGCGCGAAAACCGTGACCTTCAATTCCTTTCAGGTACACAGCAGCATTGCCCGCAGCCACGACGATGCGCTGCATTGCCGTCTGCCGGGTTAGCCAGGATTAGCGCAAACCTGATAGCCACTATTGAGAGCGTTGATTTCTGCGCGAGCGTGCCTGGGCGTAGCCTTTCTCCATCGACCCCACATTGCTCGCCAGGACGCCCCCATGAACCGTTTACTGACTGTTTCGCTGATGCTCGCTGTTTCCGTACTCGCTGGCTGTGCCAGCCACGTTTCGCCAGAGCTGCGCCCTTACACCGCTGAAGAATCCCGCGAACTGGCACTGGAAGCGCTGAACCGCAGCGGCCTGTCGTTCGATGAATACCACGCAAAAAAAGCCCAGTTGCTCGGCCAGCCGCAGAAGACTTTCGGTTTTGACCAGCTGGGTGAGATGAGCGCCGAGCGTGCCGTACAGCTGCACGGACGTCCTAGCTGAAAGCAAACTGTGCTGCTTGAAGTTTTCCCTAACTGTCCGTGGGTTTGCCGGACGCCGTGGGATAGGGTCAACACCTGAATGACCCTGGATGGACTGCCTCGATGAACCTCTCGCTTGATCTGCTGTTGGGCTTTGCCCTGTTTGCCCTTGTCACCTCGATCACACCGGGGCCGAACAACACCATGTTGTTGGCATCCGGAGTGAATTTCGGCTTCAACCGCACCATTCCGCACATGCTCGGCATCAGCTGCGGCTTCTTCCTGTTGGTGGTGGCGGTGGGCTTCGGCCTGGGCGCGGTGTTTCAGGCCTACCCGATTCTTTATACGGTGCTGCGTTATGTCGGCGCCGCCTATTTGCTCTACCTGGCGTGGAAGATCGCCCACTCCGGCCCGGTCGGCGACGGTGCCGACGGCCAGGCGAAACCGATCAGCTATCTGGGCGCCGCCGCGTTTCAGTGGGTCAATCCCAAGGCGTGGATCATGGCCATCGGTGCCATCAGCACGTACACGCCGATGCAGGGCTATTTCTACAATGTGGTGGTCATCGCGGCGGTATTCGCCATCATCAACCTTCCAAGTGTTGGCCTGTGGGCCGCGTGCGGCACGCTGTTGCGCAATGTACTCAAGGATCCGCGGTGGTTGCGCGTGTTCAATTGGGGCATGGCGGCGCTACTGGTAATTTCGCTGTATCCGTTACTTCTCGAAAGCTTTCACTGACGCATTGCTTCAATCGCCGGCCCGATGCCTGTTAAGCTCGGTTTCAGGAGCGTTCCTACGCACTTTTAAATGAAGCCCTACTTCTTTAACGGCATCCGATCAGGTATTGATGACGCTCTCGAACCCATGCACAGCTCACGAGGCTGTGCATCGTCGTTTGCAGACACGAGCCTCCTGATCCCGGAACACGCTCTGCGAGTCCTTTATGAACACACGTCCGTTGTATTTCGATTACGCCGCCACCACCCCGGTGGACGAGCGGGTCATCAGGGTGATGACCGAATGTCTGGGTTTTCACGGTAACTTCGGTAACCCGGCTTCCAGCTCCCACGCCTTCGGCCAGCAGGCCCGGCAGACGGTCGAGCAGGCACGTCGGCAAGTCGCCGATCTGGTCGGCGCGCAGCCTGAGCAGATCGTCTGGACCTCCGGTGCCACCGAATCCAACAATCTTGCCCTCAAAGGCGTCGCCCAGGCCCGTGGCGTTTCCGGCGGGCACATCATTACCAGCCAGATCGAACACAAGGCCATTCTCGACACCGCCCGACAATTGCAGGATTCGGGCATTGCCGTGACTTATCTGGTGCCGGACGCTGAAGGCTTGATCACACCGCAAGCGGTCAGTGAAGCGATGCGCGACGACACGTTTCTGGTGTCGCTGATGCTGGTCAACAACGAGCTGGGCACGGTCAACGATGTCGAGGCGATTGGTGAGGTGGTGCGCAGTCGGCAGGCGCTATTCCATGTCGACGCCGCGCAGGGCGCTGGCAAAGTCGCGATCGATCTGAGCCGCCTGGCGGTTGACCTGATGTCGTTTTCCGCACACAAACTCTACGGCCCCAAGGGCATCGGCGCCTTGTATGTCGGTCCGCACGCGCAGCAACGCTTGCAGGCGCAGATCCATGGCGGCGGTCACGAAGGCGGCTTGCGCTCCGGAACCCTGGCGACTCATCAGATTGCCGGTATGGGCGCAGCATTCGCTCTGGCCGCCGACGCATTCGATGAAGAGAAAAAAGCCATCGTCGCTTTGCGCGAACGTTTGCTCGAACAGCTTTTGAGTTTGCCCGGCGTGCGCCTCAATGGCAGTGCCTCGCAACGTATTCCGCACACCCTAAGCCTGACCTTCAGCGAGGGCGAGTTCAACAGTACTGCGTTGAGCCATTCGATCGCGTTTTCCGCGACGTCGGCGTGTAATTCCGCAAGCAACGCGCCGTCCCACGTGCTGCTCGCGCTCGGCCACGATGCGCGGCTGGCGGCGCGCACCATTCGCTTGAGCCTCGGGCGGTTTACCACCGCCGAGGATGTCGACAAGGCCGTCGAACTGATCAGAACCGCCTGCGCCAGTGCCCCGGCATTCTGGGCGACAGGGCTTTAAAACAGCCGACGCTTTCCATGGCCGTGAAGGCTACGAACAATAACGATGACGCGATTAGCAGGAGACATGATGAGTTCCCACACCTTGACCGAAGGATCGGTGCCTCAGCGCCTGGCGCATACCCGTGAACTGATGCGCCGCGAAGGCATCCATGCGCTGCTCGTGCCGTCCGCCGACCCGCATCTGTCGGAATATTTGCCGGGTTACTGGCAGGGCCGGCAATGGCTGTCGGGTTTCCACGGTTCGGTCGGTACGCTGATTGTCACTACTGATTTCGCTGGCGTGTGGGCCGACAGTCGTTACTGGGAACAGGCGACCAAGGAACTCGACGGCAGCGGCATCGAACTGGTCAAGCTGCAACCGGGGCAGCCGAGCCCGCTGGACTGGCTGGCCGAGCAAACCCCAGAGGGCGGCGTGGTGGCGGTCGATGGTGCGGTGATGGCAGTGGCGTCGGCGCGCACACTGAGCAGCAAGCTCGAAGCACGCGGCGCTCGTCTGCGCACCGATATCGACCTGTTGCAGGAAGTCTGGCGCGATCGCCCGAGCCTCCCCGACGCGCCGGTCTATCAGCATCTGCCGCCGCAAGCGACTGTCAGCCGCGGTGAGAAACTCGCGAAGCTGCGCGAGTCCTTGCAAGAGCGTGGGGCCGATTGGCATTTCATCGCCACCCTGGATGACATCGCCTGGCTGTTCAACCTGCGCGGTGGTGATGTCTCGTTCAATCCAGTGTTTGTTTCGTTCGCCTTGATCAATCAGCAACAGGCGACGTTGTTCGTCGCCCTGAGCAAGGTCGATGCCGATCTGCGCGGCGTGCTCGAACAGGATGGCGTGACGCTGCGTGACTACAGCGAAGTGGCCGATGCATTGCGTGCTGTGCCGAGTGGCGCGAGCCTGCTGGTCGATCCGGCGCGAGTGACCACAGGTTTGCTGGATCACCTGGACAGTGGCGTGAAACTGGTCGAAGGCCTGAACCCGACCACGCTGGCCAAATCGCAGAAAAGCGAAGCCGACGCTCAGCACATCCGCAAAGCGATGGAACAGGATGGCGCGGCATTGTGCGAATTCTTCGCCTGGCTGGAATCGGCGTGGGGTCGCGAGCGCATCACCGAGCTGACCATTGACGAGAAACTCACCGCCGCTCGTGAACGTCGCCCCGATTATGTTTCGCTGAGTTTCAACACCATTGCCGCGTTCAATGCCAACGGCGCGATGCCGCATTATCACGCTACCGAAGAGGAGCATGCGGTGATCGAGGGTGATGGTCTGTTGCTTATCGATTCCGGTGGCCAATACCTCGGCGGTACGACCGACATCACCCGCATGGTCCCGGTGGGAACGCCGACCCAAGAGCAGAAGCAGGATTGCACGCGTGTGTTGAAAGGCGTGATTGCCCTCTCACGGGCACGCTTCCCGAAAGGCATTCTGTCGCCGCTGCTCGACGCCATCGCCCGTGCCCCGATCTGGGCTGAAAACGTCGATTACGGTCACGGCACCGGTCACGGCGTGGGCTATTTCCTCAACGTTCACGAAGGTCCGCAGGTGATCGCCTATCAGGCCGCGCCGGCGCCGCAAACAGCTATGCAACCGGGAATGATCACATCGATCGAACCCGGTACTTATCGTCCAGGCCGTTGGGGTGTGCGCATCGAGAACCTGGCGATGAACCGCGAGGCCGGTACCAGCGAATTCGGCGATTTCCTCAAGTTCGAAACCCTGACGTTGTGCCCGATCGATACCCGTTGCCTGATTGCGGATCTGCTGACCCAGGAAGAAAAGCAGTGGCTCAATGCTTATCACAGTGAAGTGCGCGAGCGTTTGAGCCCATTGCTGGAGGGTGCGGCGCTGGGCTGGCTGAACGAGCGCACTGTGGCAATTTGATCGATGTACCCAAGGCACTGCCCGCGGTGCCTTGGGCTTGGCTTCAATCCTGGCGCAATGCCTCTTCTACGAAGTCGAGTCGATCCTGACCGAAGAACATCTGATCGCCAATGAACATGCTTGGAGCACCGAAAACGCCGCGCTTGATGGCTTTTTCGGTGTTTTCCTTGAGTGCGGCCTTGACTGATTCATCGTTGGTCAACGCCATTATTTCCTGGGTATCGAAGCCGTTTTCAGTCAGCACCCCTGCGATGGTTTGCGGATCGTTAAGGTTACGGCCTTCCACCCAAAGTGCCTTGAACAGGCAATCGACGAAGTCGGCGAAACGCTGCGGCTGATGCAACTGCATGCCAGTGACGGCGCGCATCAATATCAGCGTATTGATCGGAAAGTGCGGATTGAACCTGAGCTGTACGCCGTAGCGTTTGGCGAAACGGTCGAGGTCCTGAAACATGTAACGACCCTTGGCCGGAATCACCGCCGGCGAGGCATTGCCGGTGGCTTTGAATACGCCACCCAACAGCATCGGGATGTAGATCAGTTCGCTGCGGGTTTCGGCGCAAATGTTCGGCAGCTGGGTGTGCGCCAGATAGGTGGTGGGGCTGCCGAGGTCGAAATAGAATTCCACGGTTTTCGTCATTATCAAGTCGCGCTCTTATTGTTGTGATGAGGGGGAGGGCTTACCAGCGCTCGTTCCATGGGCGCAGGTCCAGCTCGAAGGTCCATGCATCCCGTGGCTGACTGTGCAGATACCAGTAGTTTTCGGCGATGTGCTCCGGGTCGAGAATGCCGTCCTGATCCTTGGTCGCGTATTTTTCGGGAAAGCTGTTGCGGATGAAGTCGGTGTCGATCGCACCGTCCACTACGACATGGGCGACATGGATGTTCATCGGTCCCAGTTCCCTGGCCATGCTTTGGGCCAGTGCGCGGATACCGTGTTTGGCGCCAGCGAAAGCGGCGAATCCGGAAGCGCCGCGCAGTCCGGCGGTGGCACCGGTAAACAGAATCGTGCCGCGCTGCCGGGTCACCATGCGCTTGGCCACTTCACGGGCATTGAGAAACCCGGAGAAACAGGCCATCTCCCAGATCTTGAAATACTTGCGCGCGGTTTCTTCGAGAATGCTGCACGGCACGTTGGCTCCGATGTTGAAGACAAAGGCCTCGATCGGACCGACGCGTGTCTCGATGTCTTCGATCAGCGCGATGACGTCTTCTTCCTTGCGCGCATCGCAAGCGAACCCATGAGCCTCACCGCCTTCAGCGACTATGGCGTCGACCAGTGGCTGCAGTTTGTCGGCGCTGCGCCGGGTCACGCAGGCAGTGAAACCTTCATTGGCAAAACGCTTGGCGATCGCGCCGCCAGTGGCATCGCCCGCACCGACAACCAATACGACCTTCTTGTTATTCATGGGTGAATCCCTTTAGGTTAACGATCGTTTAGTTAACGAACGTTATGCTAGGATTCGGGCAGCGTCAAGGCGAACCATTTCAGGAGAGGACATGCGTTATTCGGCAGGCCACAAATCGGAAACCCGCGAAAGATTGCTGCAAAGCAGCGCGCTGTCGGCAAAGAAATCGGGGTTTTCCACGGTGGGCGTGGATGGTCTGATGAAGGCTATCGGTTTGAGTGGCGCAGCGTTCTACAGTCACTTTTCCTCAAAGGATGGGTTGTTTGCTGCCATTGTCGAGCGAGAGCTGAGTGAGAGTCTCGAGCGCCTTGGTGGGCAGGGCGGCGCAGATCGGCAGCGGCTGGAGCGTTGTCTGAAGCAGTACCTGAGCATGGCCCACGTCGAGCAACCCGAGTCCGGCTGCGCGCTGCCGACATTGGGTGCAGAGATCGCCCGTGCCGATGCTCAGGTGCGTGAGCAGGCGGAAGAATGGATCTGCCGTCTCCAGCAAAGTTGGGCGGAGATACTGGAAAGCGAGAGCCTGGCCTGGTCGGTGCTTTCGCAATGCGTGGGTGCGCTGGTGGTCGCGCGGATGCTGGCAACACCGGACGTGCAGCGAACGGTGTTGCGCTCGAGCCATCAGGAAATCACGCGTCAGCTCGCTTCCCCGCGAGCCGAGTAGTTATTTGCAGATGACGATCATGCTGCGGCTGGTATAGCCGGCGGGGTTCAGGCCGAACGGATAATCGCCTGGTTCTTCCACGGCATCCCCGGATTTGGCGATCACCTTGTACCCCTTGGGAGCGCAGGAGTTGGCGGCGCTGGTGTAGCACTTGTCCCATGAGGATGAAAGTCCGGAACAGTTGATATGCAGGCCCTTCTTTCCCCGCTTGACCTGGGTTTCCGAGGTCGCTGCGCAACTTGCGATCGCCAGCAGGGCGATCAATAGCAAAATTCGTTTCATTACCATCCTTAATAGCGGCCGCGAGTCTTGTGCTCGGGTCTGCCTGTATTCGCTCGCGTTTGCAGCGTTGTGCCGTCCCTTTGCGAAAAAATCCATGCCTGGCGATGGGTTACGAAGCTAAACATGGCCTAAATAAGCGCCAATTACCAGAGCCACTTTTCATTACCCTTCAGTCCGCCGCGACAGCAGGCTTTGCTCCGCTGCCCATGGTCATCGTTGCGCCCACGGAGGCCAGAATGATGCACAGGATGGCCAGCCATTGTGACAATGAAAGGTATTCCTGCAGAAAAAGCAGGCCCGATAGCGCGCCGAACGCGGGTTCGATACTCATGAGTGTGCCGAAGGTGCGCGCGGGCATTCGCGTCAGGGCAACCATTTCCAGGGTGTAGGGCAGGGCGGTGGACAGAATGGCGACTCCGATAGCGACTGGAATCAGCGAAGGTGTGAGCAGCGCAGCGCCGGCATGAACGATACCGATCGGCGCTACGAACAGCGCGGCGATCATCACGCCCAACGCAGCCGTAGTTACTCCGTTATCAGCGCCGGCCTTCTGCCCGAACAGAATGTACAGCGCCCAGCAGACCCCGGCTCCCAGTGCATAGCCCGCTCCGACCAGGTCAATGCCAGCAGTGGTTGCCCCAGTAGGTATCAATAGAAGCAAGCCGGCCGCGGCCAGCGCGATCCAGAGAAAATCGATAGCGCGGCGAGAGGCATATATCGCTACAGCCAGAGGGCCGGTGAATTCGAGAGCAACGGCGATGCCCAGCGGCACAGTGCGCAGAGACATATAGAAGAGGAAGTTCATCCCGCCCAATGCCATGCCGTAGACAATCACGGTACGAAGAGACTTGGCGGTCAGCTTTGCGCGCCATGGCCGGAGCAATAGCAGCATGATCACGCTGGCAAAGATCAAGCGCAGCGTGGTCGTGCCTTGAGCGCCGATAATCGGGAACATGCTTTTGGCCAGGGAGGCGCCTGACTGGATGGATGCCATGGCTATCATGAGCAGGCCTACCGGAAACAACATGGAGGCTAGGGAGCGAGGTTGGTCATTCATTACAGGGCGGCATCCAGGCAAAAGCAGAGTGTTGTTATGGGAGTGGGCAATATACTGCGCATTGGATGGGGGCGCGTCTATATATAGAGGAGGTTTTTGCTGATTTGTAAGAAAAGCGAAATTAACGGTTGACGGCAGATTCCAGAGGTCTATAATTCGCCCCACTTCCGGCGCGGTCGAAACGGAAAACTCCTTGAGATTCAATGAGTTACGCAGTTTTCGACAGCGGCTCGCTTCAGATCATCGAAGCCTGGGAGGAGTTGAAAGAGCAGTGATGTTTGGCTCTTTTAACGGCTCGATCTTCTCGGTCGAAAGCGGAGAAAAAGAGGTGTTGACAGCAGCGATTAACGCTGTAGAATTCGCCTCCCGCTAACGAGAGATCGGAAGCGCAAGTGGTTGAAGTTGTTGAAGAATTCTTCGAA